>JAQGHM010000353.1 GCA_028291615.1 Phycisphaerales bacterium
CAATCATCCGCCGCCACATTCAAACGCCCGATCCTCGTCGTCGATGACGAGCCGGAGATGCTCTTTTCCGTCCGCAACCTGCTCCGCCGGGAATTTGACGTTCACACCGCCGGCAGCGGGGCTGACGGCATTAAGATCCTGGAGGAGCATGAGATCCACCTGGTGATGACGGACCAGCGCATGCCCGAGATGACGGGCGTCGAGCTGCTTCGCCGCGTGAAGTGCGAGCATCCGGGCGCGATGCGTTTGATCTTCACCGGCTTTGCCGACATCCGCGCCGTGATTGATGCGATTAACCAGGGGAATGTTTTCCGCTACATCACCAAGCCCTGGGAGCCCGAAGACCTGCTGGCTGCGCTGCGCGAGGCGGGCCAGCGCTACGACCTGATCGCTCGGCGCAACCAGTTGCTGAAGGAGATGCGCTCTTACGAGGCCAGTTGCATCGGCTTCAAGGACGAACTGCTTTCGGGGAAGCTTGGAACGCTTGTCCCCGATGGCGTCACCGAAGCCGAACGGCTGGTACAGGCTGGCCGAGAACTGCTGGGCCGGCTCGACCGCACGTTGACGGCGACGCAGCACGAGCCGATGTCTTAGATGGCTTAATGCTTCGGTTGCGCAACGGCCGCGGGCGCGGCCGAATCGATCAGTTCCCGCTTCGCCGCCTCGACGTTGCTCACGGCCATCTCCAGTTTCTTTCGAGTGGTTGCGGCATCAGTCCGCGCGGCGTCCAGTTCGGATGCGGCCTTCCCCTGCGCGCCTTTCAGCCGTCGGTCGTACGCCTCCTGCATAGCCGCGACGCGCTGCACGATTGCCTTGTAGCGCGGATGCTGGCTGCCGTATTGATCCGCCATCAGATCACGCTGGATCTCGAGCTGCCGGAGTTGGTACTGATCATTGACCAAGCCGGGAGCTATTGCGTCTACGCCGGGTCCCCCTGTGGCAGCGCCTTCCAGCCGCGCCAGCACCGCGTCTGCTCGTTCCACCTGTCGCTGGAGTTCCAGGCGCTCCTCGATCCGCTTGGAGAGCTCTTCGATCCGCCCCGCCAGGCGCTCCCGCAATCCGGCTGGCGAAGCGACCGCGCCGGTCGCCGGTGCGCTTCCCGGGCGTGTTTGTGCCAGGGCGATTGGGATCGTCAGGCCCAGGAGGCCAACGAACAGGATTGAAGTAAGGATGAAACGCCGGCGCTGAGCGGGTGATCGCATGGGAGGCTCCAGTTAAAGGACCTGTAGAAAACGCGCCCGGACGGATCAGCAGTGTCAGTCGTTTTTCTAATCGGGTCAAATGGAAACTCGCCTGCGACGCCGGATTATTCCGGGCGAAAACCGCCCGGCGGCGAGGTCGGCAGGCGCACGGTGAACGTCGCCCCCTTCCCCGCCACGGACTCCACGCGGATGCTGCCACCATGATCGGCGACAATCCCGTGACTGATGCTCAGGCCCAAGCCGGTTCCCTGGCCCTGCGGCTTGGTGGTGAAGAATGGATCGAAGATCTTGTCGCGGATCGCCGGGTCGATGCCGCAGCCGGTGTCGCAGATTTCGATCTCTACCCCTTCGCTCACCGCTCTTGTGCGAACTGTTACCTGCCCGCCTTCCGCGCACGCGTCGATCGCGTTGGCGATCAGGTTCAGCGCCACCTGGTTGATTTTCGCGGCTTGGCACGTGATGCCGGGCAGGTCACTCAGTTCCACCTCCAGTTCAACTTTTCGCGCGCGGGCGCGGCCACGGACGATGTTGATCGTCGAGACGATGCCGGGGTTGAGATCGACCGAATCCTGGAGGTCGCCCATCGCCTCCTGGCGCGAGAATTCGCGAAGGTCGCCGACGATCTGCTGGATTCGCTTGAGTCCTTCGCGCGAGCGCGTCAGCACGTCCAGAACGTTGGCCACCGTATATGGAAGGTCAACCCGCTCGACCAGATCGCGGATCTGCGCGGCGACGTCAGGGGCGGCGGTTGCGAGAACGGCGTCAATCGACTGATACAACTTCAGAACCGCCTGCACCTCGGTGAAGTCCCGCTGGAGGATGAAGACGTTGTTGGTCACGAACGCCAGCGGGTTGTTGATCTCGTGGGCGACGCCGGCGACTAATTGCCCGAGCGCCGCGAGCTTCTCCGACTGCACGAGTCGGCCCTGCGCTTCCTTCAGCGCGTCCATCGCCTTCTGCTGAGCGGCGACGGCCTCCTCCAGCAGGCGGTTCTTCTCGCGCAATTCCTGCTCGGCCCGTTTGCGCTCGGTGATGTCTTCGGAAATGCCCAGCAAATATTGCGGGCGGCCTTGTTCGTCGAGGAGTGGGATCTTTTTCGTGTGCAGGATGAAGGTGCCGCGGTCGGTTTCGATTGGCTCTTCGGGGATGTCGAGAAGTTGGCCGCTTTGCAGGACCGTGCGGTCCTTGTCCGTGAAGAAGTCGGCCTCTTCCCGGGGAAACAGGTCGTAGTCGTTTCGGCCGATCAGGCGCTCCCGGGGGATGCCGAGCATCTCGGTCTCAGCCCGGTTCACACGGACGAAGCGCAGGTCGTGGGCGTCCTTGACGAAGATCATGACCGGGATGTTCTCGACCAGCGATTCGAGGAAGCGTTCGCGCAGACCGCCGTCCGAGCCCGGCCCCGCCGCCAGTTTTCCGGCGACCGCTGCGAAGCGCGGCACGCTGCCCGCCTCGGTTTCGACCTGGCTGATGAACATCGCGCGCGGCCGCGCCCAGAGTTCGCCGTCGCCGTACAGGGCGCGGTAGACCACCAGTTCTTCGAGCGTTTCGCTGTGTCGTGCGACGCCGAGCACCTCGTATTCGTTGCCAGTCTTGTGGTGGCGGTAGCGACCTGTGGGGATCGGTGGAACGGGCGGTAACGCTGGCTTCTCGCTCATCACGTCCCTCACGCGCGCGAACTTCGCGTCAGTGCGCGATCAAACTCTGCACGGTCACGTCCAGGTTGAAGCGTTCCTTGGCGACCTTCGCCACGCCTTGCGCGAATTGGTGATGGTCGCGCAGGATTCGGCGGAAGTCGGACTTATCCAGCACGAACAAGTCGCACCCCGTCAGTGCACGGACGTTGGCCGTCCGCGGCGTCGACATCAGGATGGCGATCTCGCCGAAAACGTCGCCATCCTTGAGCGTCTTGACGACGCGACCTGCATCGTCCAGCACCTCGACCTCGCCGCGCGCCAGCAAATACATTTCGCGTCCGATGTCTCCCTTGCGGATGATCTGCTCGCCGGCCGCCACCTGCCGCGGACGCAGCGCCAGCGACACCTGGGAGAGGAAGAGCGGATCACCTTCGGCGAAGGTTGCGACTCGCTTCAGCACCTCGTCGCTGATCACCTCGTACCAGCGGCGGCCATCCTTTTCGAGCAAATCGGCGGCGGACTTGGGGCCCCAACTGTTACGGGCATAGTTGGGGAAGTCGGTCGCGGGGCTGGCAGCCCAATAGTCCATGATCGGTTGCGCGACGCGCCAGGCCGCTTCGACGAGGTCGCCGCGCGAGAAGAGCGTGGCGTCCTCGCGGCTGCAGGAGTAGAGCATGACCTCATAGCCGGTGTAGCGCGATGCTTTGAACGCGTCGCCGTAGCTGAAGCGCATGTGAACGGGCTGGAGTTGAAGCGACGGGCCGGGGACTTTGGCGTGAAACTGCACCTCGATCCCCTGGTACGGCTGGATGTGGAAGATGAGTCGATTGGCGCCCAGGTGCCCGACCGGCGTGCCGCGGAACATGGTCTGCGGCGCTTTCTTAAACTCGACGATGATCTCGGTGCCGCGCTTCCAGAGCGCCTTGCCCGAGCGCAGGTAGATCGGCACGCCCTCCCAACGCCAATTGTCGATGTGCAATCGCGCGGCGGCGTAGGTTTCGGTCTTGGACTCCGGATTGACGTCCTTTTCCAGCCGGTAACCGGGCTTGACGACCTTGCCCCCCTCGCCCAGTTGCGGGCCGTATTGGCCGCGGACGACGTAGCGCTGCACTTCCTCGGCCGTGTAGACGCGCACGGCCTGCAGTAGCTTGGCCTTTTCATTACGGATCGCGTCGGAGCTGAGCGTGCCGGGCGCTTCCATGCAGAGGTACGCGAGCATCTGGAACATGTGGTTCTGCATCATGTCGCGCAGCACGCCGGATTGATCGTAATAACCGCCGCGCGATTCGACATCGACGGCTTCGGCGACGTTGAACTGGATGTTGTCGATGAAGTTCTTGTTCCAGAGCGGCTCGAACATGCCGTTGCTGAAGCGAAACGCGAGCAGGTTCTGCACCGTCTCCTTGCCCAGGTAATGATCGACGCGGTAGATCTGCCGCTCTTCCCAGTGCGCCAAGACGTCGCGATTGAGCTGCAATGCGGAGTCCAGGTCGGTGCCGAATGGCTTTTCGACGATGATGCGCTTCCAGCCGGGGCCGTCTTTGAACCCGGCCTTGTGCAGGTTCTCGCAGATCAGGCCGAAGAAACGCGGGGCGGTGGCGAAGTAGAACAGGACGTTGCCGCCGGTGTTAAAACGCGCGCCGAGCTCCGAGACTTGCTCTTTGAGCTTCCGAAATGCGTCGAGATCGGTGAAGGCCGCCGGCGTGTAATGGAAGCGGCTGACCAGTTTGTCCCACACGTCCTGGTCGAATTGGTTGCGAGTGTGGAACTTCTGGATGTCGCGATTCATGTTTTCGCGGAAGGCCTCGGTGGTCATCGGGTTGTTGGCCGAACCGAGCACCGCGAAGTTCTCATTCAGCAGACCGTCGCAGGCGAGGTTGTAGAGCGCGGGGACGAGCAGGCGCTTGGTGAGATCGCCGGACGCGCCGAAGATCAGCATGACACAAGGCTCGCTCGGCGGGCTATCGGCCTGTGGGTCTGTCTGGGGCGTTGTTCCGACCAACGGTTGAGTCTGGGTCATGGGCTGGATCTCCTGCGGCGGACGTGCGATACGCTTGAGTATGCCATGAAGCAAGGTTCCGGCAAGGGCTTGCGATGGTTCAACTTTGGGGCAACGCTCTACGGGAGCGCGTAGTATACTTAACCGAAGCCGAATCACTCGTCTCCACTTCTTCTCAATTGAGTTGCCGGATGAATCGATCGTTTCATTTCATGCTCGCTCTGACTGCCGCGTTTCTCGGCACGCGCGCGCTGGCTGAAGTGAAGCCCGTCAGTTTTTCCCATGACGTGCTGCCGGTTTTCCAGGGGTCGTGCGCCGGTTGTCATCAGCCAGGCAAGCTCAAAAGTGGCTTGGATCTGACGACTTACGAAGGTGTCGCGAAGGGCGGGAAGAAGGGTGAATCCTTTAAGACTGGCGACCCCGAACACAGTTTCATCATCGAGCAGGTTTCGGGCGATATGCCCGAGATGCCCAACAAGGGCGACCCGCTCACCAAGGCGGAGATCGCCGTCATTGCCCGCTGGATCAAGGAGGGGGCGAAGAACGATTCGGTCGCCGTGGTAGCCCTTCCAAGTGGCGCGATGCCCGGGCCCGCGCCGTTGGCGCAACCGCCGGTTTACACCGTGCCGCCCGTCATCACCGCGCTGGCGTATTCTCCCGACGGGCAGACGCTGGCGGTATCCGGATATTACGAGGTCGTTCTTCATCGAGCGGACTGCGGCGGCGCGGTGGCGCGGCTGGTCGGGGGCGCGCCGCGCATCCTATCCGTCGCTTTCTCGCCCGATGGCAAACGACTGGCGGCGGCCGGTGGCGCACCCGCGCAGTACGGCAACGTGCAGGTCTGGAACGTGGACGAGCGGAAGCTGGCCGGCAATTGGAAGACATCGACCGATACCGCCTTCGGCGTGACGTTCAATCCGGCCGGCGACCAAGTCGCCTTCGGCTCGCCCGACAAATCCGCGCGAATCCTGAATGTCGCCGACGGCAAGGAACTCCTCCGCCTCGACCAGCACACCGATTGGTGCCTTGGCGCACTCTTTACCGCTGATGGTAAGCGCATCCTCTCCTGCGGCCGCGATCAGGCGATGAAACTCTCGAGCATCGCCAACGGCCAGTTCATCGACGACATCAACAATCCGCTTGAGCCGATCATGTGCTTCGCGCGGCACCCGAAGGAAGACATCGTCGCCAGCGGCGGCGCGCTGGGGACGCCGCGGGTCTACAAGATCTCCGATAACCAGAACCGCACCGCCGCCAAGAACGACACTAACCTCGTGAAGGAACTGGAGCGCCAACCGGCCAGCGTCCATGGCATCGCCTGGAACGCCGCGGGCACGCAGGTCGCGGTTGCCAGCGAAGGCGAAGCGCGCGTCTACGATGTCAAGACGGGCTCGCGCGTGGCGACGTTAGCCGGACACGAAGGCGGCATCTTCGCGATCGCGTTCGCCCCCGATGGCACGCGCGTGGCAACGGGCGGTTATGATGGCATGGTTCGATTGTTCGAGATTCCCAGTGGCAAGTTGAAGGGGGCCTTTGTGCCCGTTCCGTTGAGCACCGCTGCGCAGACGGCGTCCAAGTAAGTTTTAGAGGTGTAAATGAGGAGTTCGACCCATCGAGTGAGACGGCGGATTGCATTCGGCGGCGCAGGCGCCGTTTTTGCGCTGGCGGCGATGATCGCCATTTCATATGCGAAGGCTGAATCGTCGGCCGAGAAGCCGACCCAGAAGATCGTCTCGCTTCACCTCCTCCCCGAATCGCTGACGCTGACCAATGCCCGCGATGTGCAGCATGTTCTGGTGCTCGGCGAAACCGAATCGCATCAGCGGGTCGACCTTTCCATCACTGCAGGTTTTAGTCCAGCTTCGGATCTTGTCAGCGTCTCCGCCGATGGCGCGGTCAAGCCGCTTAAGCAAGGCCAGACGCAGGTCAGCGTGACCGCCGCGGGTCTGACTGTGTCGTTGCCGGTGACCGTGAAGAGCGCCGCCGTGACAGAGGTCGGTTTCGTGCGCGACGTCGAACCGATCATGGCCAAAGTGGGCTGCAACGCCGGAACTTGTCACGGCTCCGCCAAGGGCAAGGAAGGTTTCAAGCTTTCGCTGCGCGGTTACGATCCGGATTTCGACTATGAAGCGCTAATTGCCGACTTTTCCGCCCGCCGCTTCGATCGCATCAATCCCGCCAACAGCCTGATGCTCCTCAAGCCCGCCGGGGGCGTGGCCCACGAGGGCGGCCGCGTCCTTCGCACCGATTCCGACTATTACGCCGTCATCAAGCAATGGATAGCCGAAGGCACGCGCCCGCAAGATCTCGCCGCCCGCGCCACGTCGATTGAGGTGCTCCCCGGCGCGATCCACCTCGCCATGCCCGGCGACGCCCAGCGCATCCTGGTCCGCGCCCACTACCGCGATGGCTCGATCCGCGACGTGACCAACGAAGCCGTCATCTCCTCCAACAACATCGAAGTGCTCGAAGCGAAGGACAATACGGTGAAGGCCCTGCGCCGCGGCGAGGCCGCCGTGCTGGTGCGCTACGAGGGCAATTATGCCACCCGTCCCGTCTTCATCATGGGCGACCGCAGCGGCTACGAATGGTCTGAGGTGCCGGAATACAACTTCATCGACGCCCACGCCAAGGCCAAATGGCAGGAGATGA
This sequence comes from Phycisphaerales bacterium, assembly GCA_028291615.1. Taxonomy (GTDB): domain Bacteria; phylum Planctomycetota; class Phycisphaerae; order Tepidisphaerales; family Tepidisphaeraceae; genus RYN-433. The sequence continues at coordinate 7,488 of JAQGHM010000353.1, forward strand.
AGATCCGCCCGTCGGATCTCTGCACGGACGGCGAATTCATCCGCCGCGTCTCGCTCGACCTGACCGGCCAGCCGCCGACCGCCGAGATGGTCAAGGTGTTCCTCGCAGATCCAACCGATAGCCGCCTCAAGCGGGAAAAGCTCGTCGATCAGCTTCTCGCCAGCGACGCCTTCGTCGAAGCGTGGACCAACAAGTGGTGCGACCTGCTCCAGGCCAACGCCAAGACGCTGGGGAGCAAATCACTCTGGATGTTCCGCGGCTGGATTCGAGACCAACTCGCGGCCGGCGTGCCTTACGACCAATTCGTCCGCGAGCTTCTCCTTGCCAAGGGAAGCAGCTATCGCAATCCCGAGGTCAACTATTACCGCGCGCTCCAGACCCCGGAGAAAACGCAGGAGAAAACCACCGAGGACATCACCCAGACGTTCCTGGGCGTCCGCTTCAACTGCAATCATTGCCACGACCACCCCTTCGAGCGCTGGACGCAGAAGCAGTATTACGAATTCGGCAGTTACTTTGCGTCCCTCTCCTTCAAGAAGGGCCGACTGCCTGAAGAAACCATCGTCTACGAAAATCCCGCCGGGGGCGTCCAGCTTCACCCCAAGACCAAAGCGCCCGTCGACCCAATGGTGCCCTATGGCGCCGCGCAGGATTTCAAAACCGCCCCCGATCGCCGCGAGCCTATGGTGAATTGGCTCACCAGCGCCGACAACCCGCTCTTCGCCAAGTCGATGGCCAATCGCGTATGGAGCTATTTCTTCGGCATCGGCATTATCGATCCGGTGGACGACATCCGCGCCAGCAACCCCGCCAGCAACGCCGCGCTGCTCGATGCGCTCACGGCCGATTTCGTCGCCAGCAAGTTCGACGTGCGGCATCTCATGCGCACGATCGCGACCAGCCGCACCTATCAGCTCTCGGTCGCATCCACCAAGTGGAACGATGACGACAAGACCAACTTCTCCCACGCCCGCCCGCGCAGGTTATCCGCCGAGCAACTGGTGGATGCGATCGCCGTCGCCAGTGGCTACCGCCCGCAGATCAAGGGGATGCCCGTCGGTACGCGCGCCGTCGAAGCCCCCGACGGCGTGGTCGAAGGAATGGACGTGCTCGGCCTTTTCGGCCGCCCCAAGCGAACCAGCGCCTGCGAGTGCGAGCGCACGACCAACTTCTCACTGACGCATGCGATCAACCTCGTCAACGGCTCGACCATCAGCCAAGCCGTCGCCGAACCGACCAGCAAATTCGCCAGCCTCGCGAGCACGATGAAGGATGACCCGCAGTTGATCGATGAGCTCTACATCGCCATCCTCTGCCGCCACGCGACCGACGCAGAGAAATCGGCCACTCAACTAGGCGAAGGCGCAACCCGAGTAGCAAACGCCCAGGATCTCGCCTGGGCGCTGATGAACAGTCCCGCGTTCCTGTACAACCGATGACGTCCGGTGGGCTCCCGCCCACCATGTCCCGCGAACAGAAGGTGATCCATGCTCTCCATCCCCGGCCTCCCCGGCAGCACCTGTGACGGCTTCTCGCGCCGCGAACTCCTCCGCGTAGGCGGCGCTGGACTCTTCGGCATAAGCCTCGCGCAAGTCCTGCAACTCCAAGCCGCCCAAAAGGCGATGGCCCAGGAGCCCGGCAAGGCGGCAAAAGACAAACCCAAGTCCGGCTTCGGCCGCGCAAAGAACGTCATCCTCATCTTCCTCCAGGGCGGCCCGAGTCACCTCGACATCTGGGACAACAAGCCCGACGCCCCCGCCGACGTGCGCGGTGACTTCAAGCCGATCAAGACCAACGTCGAGGGCATCATGCTCTCCGAGGTCATGCCCAAGCTCGCCCGCCAGATGGACAAAGCCACGCTTGTCCGCTCCCTCAACTACACCCCCGCCGGCCTCTTCAACCACACCGCCGCCATCTACCAGATGATGACCGGCTACACGCCCGACCGCGTCTCCCCCTCCGGGCAGCTCGAGCCGCCCGCCCCCAATGATTTCCCCTGCGCCGGCTGCAACGTCGCCAAGATGCGCCCGACCGACGAAGCCATGATGCCCTTCGTCATGCTTCCCAGGCCATTGCAGGAATCCAACGTCATCGGCAAGGGCGGCACCGCCGGTTTCCTCGGCGCGGCCTACGACCCGTACTACATGTTCCAGGACCCCGCCGGCAAGGTGAAGCTCGACGACCTGACGCTGCGGGCCGACGTCAGCAAGGAGCGCATGCAGCACCGCGCCAGCCTGCTGCAAAAGGTCAACGGCGCGATGCCCGACATCGAAAAGGCCGTCGCCGCCAGCGCGCTCGATGCCTATTACCACAAGGCCCTGGACTTGGTCATCTCCGGGAAGGCCCGCAACGCCTTCGATCTCGAGCAGGAACAAAAAGAGCTCCGCGAAAAATACGGCATGCACACGTTCGGCCAATCGCTCCTGATGGCACGCCGCCTGATCGAAGCCGGCACGCGCTTCGTGCAGGTCAACTGGCCCGCCGTCGCCAACGGCAACCCGACGGTCGATGCCTGGGACACCCACGCCGCCAACTTCGGCCCGCTCAAAAACCTCCACTGCCCCAAGCTCGACAGCGGCCTCTCATCGCTCCTGGAAGACATGGACAGCCGCGGCCTCCTCTCCGAAACGCTCGTCGTCGCCATCGGTGAATTCGGTCGCGCCCCGCGCCTGGGCGTCTCGACCAGCGGCAACTCCAACGGCAAGGACGGCCGCGACCACTGGCCGTATTGCTACACCTGCCTCGTCGCCGGCGCAGGCGTCACCCGCGGCGCCGTCTACGGCTCCAGCGACGCCACCGGCTCGGCCCCAAAGGACAAACCCGTCCACCCCATCCAGATGCTCGCCACGATCTACCACGCGTTAGGCATCGACCCCAACACGATCGTCTACAACCACCTCAACCAACCCCGAGAACTGATCAAGGCCGAACCCGTTTTTGATTTGTTCGGATGACGTATCACTGGCGTCCCGCCCGTGCTAAAGGAGACGGAAACTTCAATGACTGTCGATACCGGAGCATTCAACTCCCAGCGCCGCAGGCACGGGCGAGACGCCCGTGATGCGGCTGCGTTTCTTCTCCTTCTACTGACCACACTTCCCGCCTTTGCGCAACCGGTCCCCACAATCAAATCCGCCTCCCCCGACGTCCTCCAGCGCGGCGTTACCACCCGCCTCACGCTCACCGGCGACAACCTCGACGGCGCAACCCAAACCCTCCTCGCCGGTCCCCCCGGCCTCTCCACTTCCATCCATTCCCCCGCCCCCACCACCCAGCCCATCAAATCCCTCACCCTCGACATCACTGCCTCCCCCGACGCCCAGCGCGGTCCGCGCGAGCTGCGCCTGGTCACGAAGAACGGCGTCACCAAACCACTTCTCCTCTTCATCGACGACCTCCCGCCCATCGCCGAAAAGGAACCCAACAACTCCCCAGGCGAAGCCCAACCCATCACGCTCCCCGCCGTCATCACCGGCAAGATTCAGGCCGAGCTCGACGTCGATTGTTTCCGCTTCGACGCGAAGAAAGGCCAGCGCCTGATCTTCGACGTCCAGGCCTTCCGCACCGGCTCCAAGCTCGATGCCTCCCTCGCGCTCTTCGACGCCGACGGCCGCCGCGTAGCGCACGATGAAGACACCAACGGCCTCGACCCGCTCATCGACTTCACCGTCCCCGCCAACGGCGTCTACACCCTCCGCATCCAGGACCTGCAATACAAGGGCGGCGCTGACTTTAGTTACCGCATCCGCGCCGGCGAGATCCCCTACGTCGATGCCATCTTCCCCTTGGGCGGCCAGCGCGGCCAGGAAGTCGCCGTAGAGCTCAAAGGCCGCAACCTCGCCGGCACGAAGCGCATGAGCATGGCCCTCGATCCCGCCGACGGTTCGAACACCCGCCAACTCGAAGCCCCCACCGCCGCCGGCATGACCAACAGCCTCCCCTTCGCCGTGTCCGATCTTCCCGAGATCAGCGAGCCCGCAGGCGCTACCACCAAACCCGTCGCACTCTCCACCATCCCCATCATCATCAACGGCAAGATCGGCAAACCCAACGAAACCGACACTTACAAGTTCACCGCTACCACCGCCGGCCCAGTCGTGCTGGAGGTCGCTGCCGCGCGCCTCGGCTCGCGCCTCGATGCGCTCCTGACCCTGATGGACGACAAGGGCGTCATCCTTCAGCGCAACGACGACATCGCCGCACCGCCGCCTGCTCCGGGCGCTCCCGCCGCCGCCGCCGCCCCCGCCAATGCCGACGCCCGCATCCAATTCACCGCCGAAAAGGACAAGACCTACCTAGTCAGCATCCGCGACCTCACCGATCGCGGCGGCGACAGTTACGGCTATCGCCTCTCGATCGCCCCCCCGCGCCCCGCCACCCCCGACTTCGATGTCACCCTCCGCGCCGCTGAACCCCTCCGCCTCAACCGTGGCGGCCGCACCATGCTCTGGGCGATGGTCAATCGCAAAGGCGGTTTCGCCGGTGACGTCACCGTCTCCCTCTGGCCCCTCCCGCCCGGCGTCACTTGCCGCCCCCTGCGCGTCAGCGCCACCCAGCCGACCAGCGGCCTCTTCACCCTCACCGCCGCCCCGGACGCCGCCCCCGGCCTGCACCCGCTCAGCGTTGTCGCCACCGCCAGCGTCGGCGACGAGGTAATCACCAAAACCCTCCCCCTCGATCCCGCGCTGCACGTCGTCCCGCAGGCGTACCTCACCATTCACGAGCCCGCCCCGTTCAAGATCGAGCGCATCGGTCCGCAGCCGACCGAAGCGGATCCGAAACTCGCCGCCGCGAAGATTGCCGCGCTGGAAAAGACGCTGAACACGCAGACGCCCGAACTTGACGCCGCCCAGGCCAAGTGGGAGAAAACCTTCAACCTCGCCAACGCCTGGGAAGTCATCGACATCGTCAGCGCCAAGGCGTCGAGCAATGCCAAGCTCGTCAAACAGCCAGACGGCTCGCTCCGCGCCGAAGGCCGCCTCCCCAACACCGACAAATACACGGTCGTCGCCCGCATCAGCCAATCCAGCATCCGCGCCATCCGCCTCGAAGCCATCGCCGACGTCGGTGCAGGCCCGGGCCGCGCCCCCAACGGCAACTTCGTCCTCTCCACCTTCCGCGTCGCCACCCTCCCCGCCGGCTCAACCGATTCCACCGCCGGCACGCCGCTCGAAATCGCCTCCGCCACCGCCGACTTCAGCCAGGCCGGCTTCGATGTCGCCGATTCCATCGCCGCCAAATCCACCGGCGGCTGGGCGGTCTCCCCGGAACTCGGCAAGTCCCACACCGCCACCTACCTCCTCAAATCGCCCGCACTGACCGAAAGTAACGGCGGCACCCTGGCCTTCACCCTCGACCACGCCACCATCCACCTGCAACACATCCTCGGCCACTTCCGCCTGCTCGTCACCAGTTCCGAAAAGCCGGACGACAACGCGAAGATCTCCGCCCCCATCCTCGCCCTCCTCAAGACCCCCGCGGAACAGCGCACCAAAGAACAGAAGGAATCCCTCGCCGCCTTCTACCGCGCCCTCGCCCCCGAGCTTGCCAAGGCGCGCGAAGAACTCGCCGCCCTCAAGTCCTCCGGCACCCCGTTCCCGCCCGTCGTCACCGCCGGCGGCGCAGCAGCAAAGCTGGACATCCTCCTCGCCCGCTCCCCCAACTTCACCGGCGACATCACGCTCACGGTCGAAGGCTACTCCGCCGGCCTCGACGACAAATCCACAGATCCCGCCCCCTTCACCAAAAACTTCGACTTCACGCCGATCACCCTGAAGCCCAACCAAAGCTCCATGGCCCTGGACCTGCGCTCCAAGCCCACAGCCGAGAAGGGCACCCGCGACGCAATCGTCCGTGCCGAGGTGACGGTCGGCGGCGCGAAATACGTGATCTACAGCCAGCCGTTCCCGCTGACGGTTAAGTGATCCGACAAAAGGAAAAGCCGCGGGACCAATGATCCCGCGGCTTCACGTTATTGACGGATTTCTGAATCCAATCTACTTCTGCACCCCGTACACCTCAACCTCGGTGTAATGGTTCTGATCGTCCGCCGTGCTCCCCTTGCTGTAGCATCGCACGTAACGGCCCTTGACGCCGTCCTTGTTCGTCAGCTTGCAGTCGACCAGTTTCCCCTCGGCGGCTTCGAAGTACTCGTAGTCCTTGCCGGCGCCGAAGCCCGACGAATTATCCTGATCGTTGTTGAAGACCGTCGTCACGTCCTTCTTGAATTCCGGATCGTCGCTGACCTGCACGACCACGTCGCGATACACGCGCGGGTCGGCGTGCTGGTGCCAGACGAGGATGCCGTACACCGTCGTCGGCTTCTCCAGGTCGATCTGCACCCACTGCACGCCCGGTCCAAGTTCGACCCAGCTCCCCTCGGTCCCTTCCTTCTGCCCGTCGGTCACCAGGTCCAGCTTGCCGACCACCGGATCGTTGTCGCTGGACGTGACCTTCTTGTTTAGCGCCACGTTGGCCGTCCCGGCGGGCGCGGTCAGCGGCGGGCGCGGCTTGCCCGTCGGCTTTTGCACCGTCGTGCCCGGCGGGATGTTCTTGGGCGTACCGGCGAAGACGGCCTTGGGCAGGTCAAGCTTGACCTCGACCATGTCGCCATCCTTCTTGTCTTCCGCCGACGCTGCGCCACCTGCGAGCATCAGTCCAAGCACCGACGAACCGGCCGCGAGGGCCAACCATTTTACGCTCCGCTTGATCATCGTTTTCTCCATGTAGTTAAGTTAAGGACGCGGCATTGTACCGATCTCCCGCCGTCGCGCCCACTCCGGTCATGGGGCTACGAACGCTACTATATTCAGACGCCGCGCCGGTGTTGAACGTTAGCCCTCTCGCCAGACCGCCACCCCCGCCCCATCCACCTTACGGGTGCCGACCAGGAACCGCGTCCGCGGCGGCGCTGGCGCATCCACCGCATCGGTCGTGAAGTTCAACAGGATCCGGTACGGCCCGCGCCGCAGCAGGTGCACCCGCGCCGGCAGGGGGGTGATCGCCAGCTTCGACTGTGTCGCGATCCGCTCCGCCAGCGCATCGGTGAACGCCTCTTCGCCAAAGACGCCGCAATAGGTGACCAGGCCCCCTTGGTAGCGGTTCTGAATCACTGCCGCTGCGCCCGCGTAGAACTGGTCGGCGTAGCGGGCGATCGTCTTGGTCTCCGACTCCCCGTAAAGCAGGTCACCCCACACGCCCCAGGGATATTTCTTCCCATCCATCTCCACCTGCGCCGTCGCCCCTTCCGGCAGGCCGTCGTACGCCTCGATCGATCCGCCGATCAGCGGCAGGATCGGGCTGGCGAGCGGCCCTTCGAAAAGTTGCCCGGTACGATCCATCAGCGCCGTGCGACAGGTCAGCACCAGGTGCCCGCCGGTTGCCGCGTACTTGGTCATCTGATCGACCAGCGTCCCGCCCACCATCTGCAACCCCGGCGCGACGATCACGGGTAATTCCGCCGGCCACTCCTGCCCCGGCCGCAGCACCCGCACGCCAAGGCCAAGCCGCGCGAAGGCGCCGTACCACAGCCGGATCAACCGCGCATAATCCCATCGCTTCGACTGTGGCAGGATGCCAAACTCCCACAGCTGCTCGAAGTCGAAGACCAGACCGACTTCGGTACCGCCCGCAGCGCCGGGCGCGGGCGTGCTTACCGTGGCCGCGGTTTCACTAGCCGTCGTCTTAACTCGCTTGATCTCATCGATCGCCAACTGAAACTGCCGCCCGCCCACCGTAGGCGTCGTGCCGTCAGTCCCCACCAGTCCCTGGTGGAACATCTCGACTCCGAATCGCGGCTGGCGATACCGATACGTCGTCGTGAACTCCGCCCCATGCGCCAGCGCCGTCCAAAGCCAAAGTCGCACCGCCCCAGGATACAAATGCACCGGCGTGTCCCCCCAGTTCACCTGCCCCGGCTGCAATTCCATCAACCCCCAGCGATGATGAAAGCTCGCCATGTAATCGTGCATGAACCCCATCTGGGCCGGATCGCCCAGGCGATAATTCTGATCCGTCGGCGACTTCTCGTTCCCCGGGCACGGGTAAGCATCCCACGCCATGAAGTTCAAATCCGCCGCCATGTCCGACGGGTTCACATCCGGATGGAACGGCATGAAATTCGTCGTGACGAACCGATTGCCGATCTTCGGCCGCAGCGCGTCCGCCTGCACCTTGTTGAACTGCGCAAACGCCCACGACCAGAACCGCGCCGCATCCAGCACCTGGTGCGGGTTGCCATACTTCACCTCGCGCGTCAGCGGCAGCTTCACCTGCGCAAAATCCGTGTAGTACGTGTTCCAGAACTGGCACCCCCAGGCTTTGTTCAGCGCCTCGACGCTCCCGCCGTACTTTTCGCGTAACCAACCGCCAAACGCCGCTGCCGCGTGCGGATTCTGATCGATGAAGTCCGAGCTGTACTCATTGTCGATCTGCCAGCCGATCACCGCTGGATGATCGCCAAAGCGCTCAGCCAGCGCCGACGTGATTCGCCGCGCTGCATCCATCATCGCCGGCGATGTAGGCGAGTAATGCCGCCGCCCACCAAAACGTTTCCGCCGCCCCGCATCGTCCACCGGCAGGACGTCGGGATATTTCTCAACCAGCCAGATCGGCGGGGACGCCGTCGGTGTGCAGAGGATCACCTCCATCCGCCGCTTGGCCGCCATTTCCACGCACTCGCTCAGCCAGTCGAATTGAAACTCCCCCTCCTTCGGTTCCATCGTGAACCAGGCAAATTCCCCCACGTGCACGATCTGCAATCCCAGCGCCGCCATGTTGTCGAAGTCGCGCTCCCATTGTTCGCGCGGCCACTGCTCTGGGTAGTAATACGTCCCGATCTTCATGATGTCTTGCTTTCCGGTAGCGTTGGATCTTCTTCGCGTTCGATCGCCCCTCGCCGCTGAAGATAACGGGCGACCAGCCAGCAGAGAAGCGCCCAGACCAGCCCGACGGCCCACCCCGCCAGCACGTCGGTCGGATAATGCACCCCCAGGCAGACGCGCGAAAGCCCGACGAGGAACGTCACCGTCATCGCGATGAAGAGGAAGTAGAGCTTGATGCTCCGCCGCGACACCGTCTGCGCCAGCAGCCCGCCCAGTGTCAGGTAGACCGCCGCCGACATCGCCGAGTGGCCGCTGGGGAAGCTCTCGCTGCTCACGTCAGTCAACCGCGGCACCGATGTCGGCCGCGGTCGATCGACCAGGCCCTTGATCGTCGAGTTGATCGCGGTCGCGCCGATCGTCGCCACCAGCACCAGCCACATCATGTGATAGCGCCGGATCAGCAACAGGAATCCCGCGACCGAGCCAACGACCAGCAGCAGCACGACCACGCCCCCCAGCGCGGTGATGTCCCGCACGACGCTCTCCATCCCATGCGGGCCGATCAGCTTCGACGGATCGTCCGGCTTGCGCAGCGCCCGCAGCACGCGATTGTCAAAATTCTTCGTCCCCCCCTCGCGGACCTCGTCAAGCAGGAAGACAAACGCGAGGATCCCCAGTACGACCAACAGCGCCGCGACGAAGACCAGCGGCTCCTTGCCAATAAAAAACGCCCGGATCTTTCGAAGCAATTGCGGCATGAACTGTTCCGTAGGGCCAGCTTTAGCAGACGTCCAGCGCTCTGTCTACGCCGCAGTCGCAAGCAGCTCGCTAGGCTTCATTTGGGAATCGGCACGTCGCGGATCACGATCTCCCCGTCCCAGATCTCAAAAATATCGGGCGTGCGGCGCGCCACCGCGCCGCTCGATCGTAGAATCACGTCCGCGGTATCCGCGCTTGGCATCCACGGCTGGCCCAGCGAGGCGCCACCTCCCCCCAATTTCCCCTTACGGCACGTCACGCTGGAGTCGGACAATCGAATCTCCTCGCCGCCGACGCGCAGAGTTACGTCGAATGCAATGTTCTCCGGGGGACGACTAAATGAGACAAATACGGTGCCGCCTCGCTCCCCGCGGTGCGGAAATTGCACCTGCCAATAGGCTGCGGCAATGCTGGCGGCCAGTTCCGGGTTGCGAACCAGCCGCGGGTTGTCCGGGCCGGGCGTCGCCTCAACCAGGAAGGTCGCGCGATAGGTCTCTTCGAACGTCGCAAACTCGTCTTGTGGGCCCCCCTCGCCAGTTGGCGTTCGAAAAAGATGAACGCGACGGATGAAACTGACCTCCTGTCGACCGACCGTGGAGCAACGCCACGTCATGGTGTGTCGTCCGGGAAACCTGACGCCCTCGCACCCGGTTCCGCTTCCCATATCCGGGTACTCGTTACCGACCTTGAGCGAGCCCACGTGGACGTCGCAGTGCCAATTCTTGCCCGCATCATCTGGTGGCGGCGGGACGCGCATCCCGCTCACCGGACCGCTCCCCGTGGCACGCATGCCAAACTCCGCGTCCTCCCCTCTCACCACGACCGGCCGCACCAGCACCTCAACACTATTCGCCTGCCGGAAGAATCGATCCATCTGTCCGGCGTCCAGTCGGCGCGCCGCCGCCCGATGCGTCAGATAGTTCACCAGCTTTTCTTCCAGCGCCCCGTGCTGATCCTCCGCCTTCGCCTGCTCCGCCAGCGCCGCCTCTGAAGCGATATATTCAACCGCGTCGCTCAGCGGCCCCTCCGCCCGCCGTCGTTCCAACTCATTCCACGCCCGCTCCACCAGATCTTCGTCAGTCGACCGCAGGTCCGCAGCCACCCATCGCGACAGCTTGTACCGATACCAATCCACCTGCTTCAGTGGCCCCCACCAAACCGTGCCCAGCCCCGCTAGCGAGATGATCAACAGCATCGCGCCGGTCAAGGCCAAGCCGGCGCGCCGACGCCGTTCGCCGGTCGCTACGTTTCGTTCGGACAACTCGGTGCCGCATTCCGGACACCGCGCGCTCGTCAATCCGCTCAGGTCGTATTCGCAGCGCCGGCAGAAGCGCCCGTTCCCGCGACGCCGGGGCCATCGGCCGCGCTTCAGCAGCCAAAGTCCCACGATCGCCATCGAACCGACGACCGCCGTGATCCACGCCAAGTGCTCTGGGATGGCCTGCCAAGACATGCAGGCCCATCTTCAACCCGCGCGGTCGGCGACACAACGCTAATTTCGTGATGCTGCGGACTCACGACTCCCGATCCACTGCCGCCGCGATCCGTCTGATCGACTTCATCATTTCGCCGAACTGCTGGTGCGTGATCGACTGCGCGCCATCCGTCAGCGCATGCTCCGGATCATTGTGAACCTCGATGATCAGCCCATCCGCGCCGGCTGCGACGGCTGCGCGGCACATGCTGTCCACCAGGTAGCTCTTTCCGGTCCCCTGGCTGGGGTCGATGATCACCGGCAGGTGGCTCACGCGGTGCAGTTCCGGCACCGCCGCCAGCGCCAGCGTGTTGCGGACGTACTCTTCGTACGTGCGGATGCCGCGCTCGCAGAGCATCACGTTGGCGTTTCCCTTCGACATGATGTACTCCGCCGCCAGCAGGAATTCCTCCAGCGTGGCGCTCATGCCGCGCTTCAGCAGCACGGGCTTTGGCTGTTCACCGGCGGCGTTGAGCAGATTGAAGTTCTGCATGTTCCGCGCCCCGATCTGCAGCACGTCCGCATACTTCGCGACCACGTCCACCTGGTCGACCGCCATCACCTCGGTGACGATTGCCAGGCCAGTCTCCTGCCGCGCAAGCGCGAGCAGTTCCAACCCTTTCTCACCCATGCCCTGGAAGGCGTATGGGCTGGTGCGCGGTTTGAACGCCCCGCCGCGCAGGCCGGTCGCGCCCATCTCCTTTACCGCGTGCGCGGTCTCGAGCAGCTGCTGCTTGCTCTCTACGCTGCACGGGCCGGCGATCACCTGCACTTTGCGCCCGCCCACCTTGGCGCCGTCCGCCCCGAGCATCGGCACCAGCGATCGCTCCTTCTTCACTTCCTTCGACGCCATCTTGTAGGGCGCGAGGATCGGCACCACCTTTTCCACCCCGGCCACCGTCTCCAGCGCCGTGCGGTCCTTGAAGCGGTCGTTGCCGATTACCGCCACCACCGTCCGCTCGGTCCCGACGATCACGTGTTCCTTGAGTCCCATTTCTCTCACCAGCTTGACGACATGCTCGACCTCCTGCGGAGTCGAGCCCGATTTCATGACGACGATCATTGGATTCCTCCGGGGTAGAAAACGGCGGTGATGGTAAAGCGCCAATGCACGGTTTGCTCCTTAAACGAAGCAAGCCCCAGGACGTTGGTCCTGAGGCTTGGTAGTTGACGGCAAAGTCTACGCTGGCTCAGGACGCGGCATCGGTGGCCGGATAAGTAAATCCGTAAAACCAAAACCCGAAGCTGGCGACCTGTGCGTTCATGATTCGGATTATAAATTACCAACGCCTCTCCCGTTGTCAATAACATCCCATGCTCCAATGATTAGGGGACGCGTCGTTGGCGCGAGCGACCGCTCGATTCAAATTGCCTGATCGATACAATCCGACATGTGCATCATCCCACCCAGCGATCAGATCCCAAGGCCGAGGGCCCGCAAGCGCCCGCTTGCGGGGTATCTGGGGTTTGTGGTCAAGAACGTGGTGGGTTGGATCCTGATCCTGGTGTCGTTCGCGCTGGGGCCGATGCCTGGTCCGGGCGGGATCGTGGTCTTTCTGATCGGCTTTGGGATGATCTGGTTCCCGGGCAAGCGAAGCTTGGTGGCGCGGATCTTTCGGGGCATCCGGTTCGACTTTACCGGCTGGGCGGTTCAGACGATCGCGGTTGGGCTGGCCGCGGTGGCGCCGCTGGCGGTGATGGGGTGGTTTGTCTGGCGCGACAAGGGACGCTGGCACGGCATTTCGCTGGGGGCGGTGTTGTGGCTTGGCGTGTACGTGGCGCTGAGCGCGCTGGCGTGGCTGATTGCGCAGGGGGTGCTGATGCTGTGCAATTGGGCGGTGGGCGTGATGCCGCGCGCGCGCCGGTTCGTGCGGCCTTGGCTTCGGCGCCGGGGGATCGACCTGCTCCCACCCCGAAGGCGCGAGCGCGGGGCACATCGATCCCAGGGTCGCGCGCAGCGCGAGATCGAGGAGATCGTCCGCATTCACCCGAGGCATCGAACCCGCTTGAGTAACGTTTGGAAGAGATCCGCGCCGTGGCTACGGCGGCTGGCCGGATTGGCGATCACCGTCGCCATCTTCGCGTGGATGCTGCGGCCGGTGCTGGCGAAGTGGGACCAGGTGGGGGAGCGCGTCCGCGCGATCAACTGGGGGCTGTTCGGGGTGGCGTCGGTCATGTTCGCGATGTTCCTCTTCGCGTTCCGGGTGCTGTCGTGGCGGACCATCCTTTCGGGGTTCGGCTCGCGCTTGCCGCTGCCGGCGGCGACGCGCATCTGGTCCACCAGCGAGCTGGCGCGCTACCTCCCGGGCGTCATCTGGCAGGTGGTGGGGCGCGTCTACCTTTGCAAGCCGTATGGCGTGAGCGGGACGGTTTGCTCGACCAGTCAGATACTCGAGCTCGTGGTGTTCCTGCTGGCGAACATCCTGGTGGCGCTGTCGTGTCTCATGTTCTTCGCTTACCGCATGACCGGGCACGCGGTGAACTACCTCTGGCTGACGGCGGCGCTGGTGCCGCTGCTGCTCATGCTCCTGCATCCGAAGGTGTTCTATACGCTGCTGACCAAGTACGCGGCGTGGCGGGGTAAGCAACTGCCGGAGGGGCGGGTGCGCGGCAAGACGCTGACGCTGCTGGCGGGGTGGGCGATCCTCGGCTTGTTGTGGCAGAGCCTGGCGCTGTGGGTGTTGACGCACGGGCCGCTGCACCTGCCGATCCAGAAGTGGTGGGTGGTGGCGGGGTCTTACTGTCTGGCGTGGTGCGCGGGGTTCATTGCGGTCTGGGCGCCGGGCGGGTTGGGCGTGCGCGAGTTCGTCTTCGTGACGGCGATGACGTTTGCGCTGCCGCCGGCCGTGCAGCAGGAGTTCAGCGACCCGGCGGTGCTGTTCGGCTTCCTGGCGTTCGTCGGGATCGTGCTGCGGCTGTGGACGATCGCGGGGGAGCTGATCCTGACGGGGGTGGCGTACGGAATGGACTATCGCGGGGCGCTGGGCAGGGCGGATGCGCCGGGGCGGGTGGCGGTGGCGTCTGTCGAGGGGTAACGCATGGGGTAGACGGTTCGGAAGTATAGCGTTAGTAGTACTCCCAACCAAATTATGAAGCTCACGAGCAGGACGGCGAAAAGCCTGGGGCGGCGCTTGAGGGGGTGGCAGGTGGTTTCGGGGTCGGTCGTCGAGGTCGCGCTCCCCTTCGGGTCGCGGCTAACCCGGCGGTCCGGTTTGCCGCGCTTGCTCATGATTTGCACTCGATCTTGTAATTGGCGTCGAAGGCGGTCTTGAAGTCGAAGACGTTGCGGAAATCTTCGATCGTGTCGTCGTCGGTCTTTTTCATGTGGTTGTATTCGACCAGCGCGAAGACGATGCGACCGAAATCATATGTGGTCATGACGTTCCAACGCCTCAGCACCGTGTGGGCGAGGAGGCCCCATTCCTTGAGGGCGAACTCGCGGAGGCCTTCGCAGAGCTGTTGGCCGGTGACGTGGTGGTTGGCCTCGGGGTCGTCAACCGTTTCAGCGTGGAGCTGCTCGACGGTGTGGGCGAGGCCGGCTTGCACGAACTTGAACGCCTCGCGCGGGTAGAGGCCGATGGTCTCGACGATCTCGTCGAGGCTCTTCAGCGGGCTGGGCTCGTTGGTCGGGGGCATGGGCCCTTTAATATAACACAAGGCAAGCGGCGCGAAGAGGGACGAATTCGGTGAACTCATTTGGCCTCCAGTCGCGGGAAGAGAGGGGTGCCTTGGCCGAACTGCGTGCCGGTGGGCAGGGGGGTCGCGAAGAGGTGGGGCAAGGTTTTCCCGGCGACGTCGATGCCCATTTGCGCCAGGCCGGCGGCGGCTTTATCGGGCAGGACGGGAAGCAGGGCAACCAGTGACGCGTATACCGCCTGCGCGGCGATGTTGAGGACCGTGTCGAGGCGTGCGGCCTGCGCGGGGTCCTTGGCGAGCTTGAAGGGGGCTGTGGCTTCGATGTAGCCGTTGGTGGCGCGCGCGAGCTCGATGGGAAGGAGCGCACACTGCTGGAGCTCGAGGCGCTGATAGGCGCTGGCGAGGTCGGTGGGGAGTTTCTGGATTTTCTCGATGAGTGCGCGGTCGATGTCGTGCAGCTCGGCGGCGGCGGGGAGCGTGCCGCGGTATTTGGGGACCATCGTCATGATGCGATTGAGGCAGTTGCCGATGACGTTTGCCAGTTCGTTATGTGCGGCGGCGAGCTCGTCGTCCTTCCAATCGAGATCGTTGCCGAAGGGGGCGGCGCGGAAGAGGTAGTAGCGTACGCCGTCGAGGCCGTACTTTGCGATAGCGGCGCGGAGGCGGTCAGCGTCGATGAAGTTCCCCATCGACTTGCTCATTTTTTTGCCTTCGGCGGTCCACCAGCCGTGGGCGTAGACCTGCTTGGGCGGTTCGAGGCCCAGGGAGAAGAGCATGGCGGGCCAGTAGACGACGTGGAACCACATGATCTCTTTGCCGATCAGGTGGACGTTGGCGGGCCAATATTTTTCGAAGAGGTTGGGGGATGGGGAGGTGGGGGGATGGGGGGTGGAAGAAGAATCCGGGGCGGCGCTGTGGTCGCGTAGCTCCCTGCGCTCTGCCCCGGCGTGTTCTGCGCCGTAACCCAGGGCGGTGATGTAGTTGCTGAGCGCGTCGATCCAGACGTAGAGGACGTGGTCGGGGTCGTGGGGCATGGGGATGCCCCACTTGAGGGTGGCGCGGCTGATGGAGAGATCTTCCACGCCTTGATTGAGTTTGCTGATGACCTCGTTGCGGCGGGATTCGGGCTGGATGAAGGTGGGGTTTTTCTGGATGTGTTCCTGGACGCGGGGGATGTATTTTTTGAGGCTGAAGAAGTAAGTGGGCTCGGAGTAGCGAACGAGGGGGCGGCCGCTGATGGCGGATTTGTACTCGGTGGTTTTGGCTTCGGTCTCGGTGACGAATTCTTCCTGGCCTTCGTCGTACCAGCCCTGGTAGGCGCCTTTGTAGATGTCGCCGTTGGCGATCATTTTCTGGACGATCGCCTGGACGCCGGTTTTGTGGCGGTCGCTGCTGGTGCGGATGAAGTCGTCGTGGGTGATCTGAAGTTCTTTCCAGAGATTTTCGAAGACGGCGACGTTCTGGTCGGCGAGTTGTTGCGGGGAGACGCCGCGCTCGGCGGCGGTCTTGACCATCTTGATGCCGTGCTCGTCGGTGCCAGTGAGGAAGAAGGTGTCGTCGCCGGCGAGGCGGTGATAGCGGGCGACGACGTCGGCGCAGAGGGTGGTGTAGGCGTGGCCGAGGTGGGGCTCGCCGTTGGGATAGTAGATGGGGGTTGTGATGTAAAAGGGCTGGTTCATGTGTGTGGGCGGTTATCGATCATGGGAGACGGGGGGTCAAGTGGGGGTCTGACGGGGGCAGGGGTGGGTTCGTTTTGCGCCGGCGTGTGCGCGGGAGGAATGTGGCACAGAGGCACAGAGACACGGAGGGGAGGAGTATATTGGGTGGGTTCGATTTGCACGGGCGCTTGCAGGCGGTCGCGGCGGGCTGCTTCTTCCTGTTGGCGGTTGCGGATTTCGTTGGTCATTTGGGTGAGGGTGTCGTGATCGGTTTTTCGTTCGGCTGCGTACTGGGCGGTGCGATGGGCTAGCGCGCGGTCGGTTTGGGCGTTGCGGAGGGCGCGCTGGCGATCGTTGTCGTCGTGGTGGAGAAGTTGCTGGTCGATCCGCAGGCGGCGGAGTTGGTTGAGGATCGAGTTGAGGCGGGCTTGGAGGCGGTGTTGTAGGTTGAGGAGGCGGGTTAAGGGCGTGGGGGTGTCTTGCGAGAGATGGAGGGCGTAGATGGCGGCGGTGGGGTCGCCTTCGTGATCTAGTCGGGGATGGGGCGTTAGATGCGCGGGGTTGGGTTGTGGAGTTTGGGCGCGATCGAGCGGGGTGTTGAGGAGGCGGTGTTCGATTCTGGGGATGTACTGGAGCTTCCAGATGATGAGGGTGAGTTCGTCTAAGAGGGTGTGTTGGGTG
>JAQGHM010000008.1 GCA_028291615.1 Phycisphaerales bacterium
CGCTGATGAGGTTGTTCGCTTGTTCGCAGTTCACGCTTGCACTCGCTTCTCTTTCGTCACCAGTTTCTCCCGCAGCGCCATCCGCGCTTGCGTCAGCCGCGCATTGATCGTCGCCGCCGACACGCCCAGTCGCCCGGCCAACTCCTGGTACGTGCAGTCCTCGTAATAATAGAGCATCAGCGCCTCGCGCAGCGGCCCGGGAAGTTTCTCGACCTCGCTCATCAGGCGGTCCAGGTCATCCGCCCGCTCCGCCGCCTCCGCCGCGTCACCCCCTGCCGCCGCAAAGCGCATCTCGCCATCGTCCTCGCCCCCGCCCGCGCGGCTCAAACTGACCTCGGTGCGCTCAGATTTCTTAAGCCAATCCAGGCACGTGCGCGTCGCGATCCCGCAAAGCCACGGCCCAAACTTCTCCGGGTCCGCCAGCGTCGCCAGCGCCCGCAACCCGCGCAACAGCGCCTCCTGCGCCAAGTCCTCAGCCGCCGCCGCCCGGCCAACGCGGGCATGACACACGCCCAACACGCGCGGCGTCCACCGCCGCACCAGCGTCTCATACGCTGGCATCGCGCCTGCCAAAGCCTGGCGGACCAATTGCCCGTCCGTCATCACGCGAACCCTCGTCGTCTTGTCCCAATGGGGAGTAGAGCGAATCAGGGAACATATTAGCCGCAAAGCGATCGCGCCACGAAAATACCCGCCATCTACCGAACGTCCCTCATCCGCCACCCCGCCAGCATCTGATCCATCACCCGGCTTGTCCGCGCCGCCGTCTCGCCGGAGCTGGGGCTTTGTCCTTCGCCGTTGAGTTCGTTCACGACGGCTTGGATCATCGGCTGCTGGATGTGCTCCGGGTGCGCGATCGCGAATTCCTCCGCCGTCCCTACGGTCTCAAGCCGCACCGGATCGCTCCCGCCAAACGTCGAGAAAACAATCCGCCCCGCCTCGCCGACGATCTCCACCTCGTCCATCCGATGGTGCGACGTGAAACACCAGACGCCAGCGCCAAGGATGCCGGATTCGAACGCGAAGCTCCCCGTGACGATATCCTCAGCGGGATAGAGATGCGCCTCGTTGTTCGCCTGCCCACTCGCATCCGCCATCCGCCCAAGGAGGAAGTCCAGCAAATCCAGCGTATGCGACGCCAAATCCAAAAACCGCCCCGCCCCCGCAATCTCCGGCCGCACCCGCCACGGCAAATTGTGCCGGTCAAGATCCTCCTTCATTGGCGGTTGATAAAGACGGACGTTGACGAACCGCACCTGCCCGATCGCCGCGTTCTCCAGCAAATCCTTCACCTTCAAAAATCGCAGCAAGCTCCGCCGGTAATACGCGACAAACAGTTTCACCCCCGCCCGCCTGCACCCTTCCACCATCCGCCTGCATTCGTCGTACGACCGCGCCATCGGCTTCTCGACATATACCGGCTTCCCCGCCGCCGCCGCCATCAGCGCATACGGCTCGTGCGTATCCGGCGGCGTAGCGACGTAAACCGCATCGACGTCCGGATCGGCAATCAGCTTCGCCCCGTCGTCGTACCAACGCGGGACGTTGTGCCGCTTCGCATAATCCGCCGCCTTGGCGCCATCGCGCCGCATGACTGCCACCAGCGCCGAGTTCCGCGCCTTCGCGAACGCCGGCCCCGACTTGCTTTCCGTCACGTCGCCACAACCGATGATCCCCCAGCGAATCGTCTTCATGCGCGTCAGCTCCCAAGATTCCCCACCCGCAGGATACGCGGATCGTCCGCCCCAGGCCACGCCATCGAATACGCCTGCCCCGGGTATAGGTCGAAAACGTTATCCGCCAGCGGCGTCTCCCCATTGAGGTCAAGGCAAACGCCCCAGACGAACCGATCCGCCTTAAGCGTCACCGCCCCGCCGCTGCGCGTCATGCGAATGTCCTCAACCGTCATCGCCGGCCAGCGCAAATCCTTGAAGAACGGCGAGATCAACCGATTCCGCGCCGTCATCCGCCCCTCCCGCGTCAGCACCGCAAACGCCATCGACCCCTTCACGTCCTCCCACTGATCGCGCGAAAATCCCGCGATCTCACGCGAAGAATTCGCCGGGATCGTGACCGGCAGATGAAAGTCCAGCGGATACTCACCCGAAAGATTAAACACGCCATACCGCAGCTCGCCGCTAACCGACAACTCCGTCTCGTTGATCCCAAAGATCGCCACCGCATCCCCATCTTCAACCACCACCAGATGAATCGGCGCCATCGCCCGCTTCACCGCCCAGAACGCCGGCGTCCGCCGCAGGTAATAATCCACGATCGTCCAAGACCGCGTCGCCGGCCAGCAGTCGTTGAACATCCAGAAAATCGCCGACGCCGAATCAAACATCCGCCGGCGAAAATTATCGATGTATTCGCGCAGCCCCTCCCCCTGAAGCAGCCCGCCCCAGTAAACAAAATCTTCAACCGACATCGCGCGAATCTCTTTGCCAAGCCACTGCATGATCATCCCATCGGTCGGGCTAGGCTCGCCCCACGCCTCAACCGAATTGTCATGCACCTGCCACGTAAACGAGTTGATCCGCTGCTGCGCCGCCTCGGGCCCCAGCGCCGCCAGCATCGTCGGTAGCGACGTCGGCCCCAGGATGCCACCCTCATTAGGAAACCGGCTGATCATCTTGCGATAATCGCGAAAGTCAGTGTTCAGAAACCCCACCGTCCAAGGGTGCTGATCCCCAACATCGTCCCGATTCGGATCCCCCACCCCCGGCGAAAACGGCGACGTTGGTTGGTAATACCGCGTCGGATCTTCCACCTTCAGCAATCTCGGAAGGATCAGGTGATAAAGCGCGTAATCCGGCAAGATCACACCCTTCTTGTCATACCCCCAGTGCCACGCCCCCACTTCATTCTCATTATTCCCGCACCACGCGATCAGGCTGGGATGATTCGCCAGCCGCCGAATGTTGTAAACCGCCTCCGCCTGCACGCTCGCGTTGAACGCCTCGTCTGTCACCGGATACCGCCCGCAGGCGAAGATGAACTCCTGCCACACCAATATCCCGCGCCGGTCGCACAGGTCATAAAAGTCATCCGATTCATAAAGCCCCCCGCCCCACACGCGCAGGAAATTAAAGTTCGCCTCCAGCGCCAAATCGATCAACGACTGATACCTCTCGCGATCCAGCCGCGCAAAGATCATGTCCGCCGGAACAAAGTTCCCCCCTTTGCAGAAGATCGGCCGCCCGTTGACCTTCAGCGTAAAGTATCGCCCCGACTTAGGATGCGGCCCCTGATTAAATCGCACGTGTCGAAACCCCACGCGCCGCTCATCCTGCCCAATCACCTTGCCGTCCACGATCAAGCTCGTCTTCACCGTATAAAGCGCCTGCTCACCGTGACCCACGGGCCACCAAAGATCAGGATGATCCACCTCCACCGAGGCCTCGCACACGTTCATCCCCGGCCGCACCTCGCACTCCGCCGCCGCTGACCGCCCCGCCTCCACCACTTCCACCACAAGTCGCCCCTTCCGCGCTCCCTCCGCCAACCCTTCCACAACAGCGCGAACGCGCACCGTCCCGCGCCCTGTCTCCAGTGAATACGTCACCAGCGGCGCCACCTGGTCCATCCGCGCCGGCCCCGCCGTCCACTCCAACCGCACCGGCCGATGAATCCCCACGTTGATCAGCCGCGTTGACCAGTCCCACCCAAACTGGCACTGCGGCTTGCGTAACCAATGCCGCTTGTGCAGCCGCTGATCCGGCGACATCAAATACCCCTCGCTCGGCTTGTCCGACACCCCCCAAAGCCCGCCGTCCAAATGCACGCTCAGCACGTTATTCCCCTTGTGCAGCTTCCCCGTCACCTCAACCCGGCAAGGATGAAATGAATTCCCATGCCGCCCAATCTCAACCCCGTTCAAGAAGATCGTCGCAAACAGATCCAACCCCTCAAACACCAGCCAAGATCGCGTATGCCCCTTCAGCATTTCACGCGAAACGTCAAACTCCCGCCGGTAAGCCCACAAACATTCCTCCACCCACCGCGCCGCCAGCGCGTTCGCCCCAACATACGGATCAGCGATCAACCCCGCCCGCCAAAGATCCAGGTGCACCTCACCGGGCACGACCGCATCGATATAGCGCGAATCGTCCGTGACCTCGCGATTGGCATACTCCAGCCGGCCGCGCACCCCATCGCTCCAGCGAATCCGCCACGCGCCGCACAGGTCGAGACTTTGCATACCCGTAGCATGAAGGGGCGCGGCGAATGGATCAATAACTCAAATTGCACGGCGAACTCGCGCTTCTTATCAGTCGTACTAACCAAACCTTATCGGACCCTGTCTGCCCTTCCAGACCCCCTCCTGCACACTGCGCGAGGCAGAACTTTGCGAACCATCTGGTTCGCTTCTGACGGATTTATCAGTCGCGCGGCCGTTGTTTCCGGCACATCCCTTTCCCCCGGTTTGCCCGCGTTTACCCACTTGCCCAAGCCGCCGATGTTTTGGAAATCAATCAAAGCAATTCAGCCTCGAAGGACGATGGAGAAGGAGCAGTGCCTAGGCGGAGCCTGGGATACGCGGGCCACGGACAAGGCCAGGGACGAGTTGTTTCCGTCGGAGGTCCTGGCTATGCGTGATGTATTTCTCTCGACGTTGACGCAGGTTGTAGAGATCGGAATCTTCGCCGCCGCCGCAGGCGCGCTGGCCGTCGGAATGATGCACGTCAGGTAGCATCACCTACGTTACACTGGCATCGCGCATGCCAGAACTTCGCATCGGCATCTCGGGCTGGACATACACCCCCTGGCGGGGGACGTTTTACCCGCCCGACCTCACCCAGAAGCGCGAGCTCGCCTACGCCAGCCGCGAGCTCAACTCGATCGAGATCAACGGCTCATTCTACTCGCTTCAGCGGCCCACCAGCTACCAGAAATGGTACGACGAAACCCCCGAAGGTTTCGTCTTCTCGATCAAGGCCAGCCGCTTCATCACCCACATGAAAAAGCTCAAGGGCGTCGAGACGCCCCTGGCGAATTTCTTCGCCTCCGGCATGCTCGCGCTCCGCGAAAAGCTAGGCCCCTTCCTCTGGCAGTTGCCTCCCATCCTGGCCTTTGATCCAGATCGCCTCGAAAAATTCTTCGCCCTCCTGCCGCGCGATACCAAAGAAGCAGCTCAACTCGCGAAGAAACATGACAGCCGACTCGCCGGCCGCGCGTTCACCAAGACCGACAAACTGCGCCCCATCCGCCACGCGATGGAAGTCCGCCACGATTCCTACAAAGACCCCGCCTTCGTCAAACTCCTCCGCAAGCACGACGTCGCCCTCGTCGTCGCCGACACCGCCGGCAAATGGCCGTATATGGAAGACGTCACCTCCGACTTCATCTACGTCCGCCTGCACGGCGACGAGCAACTCTACGTCAGCGGCTACGACGACCCCTCCCTGGAAAACTGGGCCGCCAAAATCCGCGCCTGGAGCGCCGGTCAAGACGCCCCCAACGCCAAACTCACCGGCCCCCCCGCCAAACCCCGCAAGCGTGGCCGCGACGTCCACGTATATTTTGACAACGACGTAAAAGTCCGAGCCCCCTACGACGCCATGAGCCTCTCCGCAAAACTCGGATTGCGCGAGCCGCCCGGCGCAGGCCCCGACCCCGCCTCAATCGCCGAAGAACCCCGCCCGACTTGGGCCGCAATTAAATAATTTCCCTGTCACCCATCAACTTCCCCACGCCGATTCCTGCGCGCGCAACCATCATTACTTCCGCAGATCCAACCCCACCAAATCCCCGCGCGTGTTCCGCAAGTAAAGCCGCCCGTCCGCAAGGACCGGCGCTGTCCAGCACGTACCGCCCAGCGGCTGCGCGTGCGCCAGTTCCTCAAACCGCTCCGACGACGCCTTGGCGACAACCAACTCCCCCGATTGCGACACGATGATCAGCCGGTCCCCCGCCAGGATCAGGTTCCCCCACGCCGGCTGCGGCGCAGTCCACCGAGTCCGCCCCGTCGCAAACTCCACGCATTTGAGACCGCTACCCTGCATGTTGTTTCCGTCAAAACCATAGAGATAACCATCGCGCAGGATCGACGAATTATAATGATTTCGCAGGCCCTTGTTCTGCCAGAGCACCTTGGCCCGATCCCCCGTGACGTCGATCAACGCGCAGCCGAAGTTATACGCGCTCGACGCGAACAACTTGCCGTCGTGGAAGATCAGATCCGATGAGTTGATCTTGTACTCCGTCTTCCACGGAACCGACCAAAGCTCCTTGCCGCTTAGCGTCTCAACCCCCACGATTCGCTCCGCCGCGAACATCGCCAGCCGCGACTTCCCCCCCGTCTCGTAAACCGTAGGCGTCGCATATCCGCTGACGCCCTTGCCCGTCTGCCATCGAATCGCCCCCGTTGCCTTATCCAGCGCCAGCCCCGCCGCGCCGACGTTCAATATCAGCAATTCCCCCTGCACAACCGGCGAGCCCGCAAACCCCCAGGGCGGAATCGCCGCGCCCGGATCCTTCGACACGTCCCGTTCCCATTTCACCGCGCCGCTGCCGGCGTCGAGACAGAAGACCTTGCCGTCCCGGCTCAGCGTGTAAAGCCGATCCTCCTCCAGCGTAGGCGTCGCCCGCGTTCCCTCGTAATCCGGCTTCACCGTCCCGAGCCGCAGCGCGGGGTAGCTGTACGACCAGATCTCCGTTCCCTTATTCGCATCCAGGCAAACGACCGTGTCGTTCCCGCGCGCGTGCCCCATCGTCCAAAGCCGATCGCCGCGCACCACCGGGCACGAAAAACCATTCTTCACGTTGACTTGAAACAGCCGCTTCGGCTCCCCGCCCGGCCAGTCGTGCGTCCAATCCTTCTCAACCGAAATCCCATCGCGCGTCGGCCCGCGAAACACCGGCCAATCCGCCCCGCGCGCCAGCAGGGGGGTCGATATCGCGACGCAGATCAGCAATCGAAAAAACACACGCATCGACCAGGCCTCAAGTTGAAATCTGGAATCGCCAGTATGCGGAGGAAGTATAGCCTCGCCGTAAGCACCGACCAAAAAGAAACCGGCAGGCGCGGGTGCACCTGCCGGTCGATTTGATTTGGAAATAGCGTTCGGCTTATCGCCCAAAGCGCCCGCGGCCTTGCGGGTGCGATGGCTTGCCACCGTGGCCGGCGCGCTTGGGGGCACCCCAGGCCGGACGCGGGTTGTTGGCCTTGAAGCCGCCTTGCTGGCGGCGCGGGGGGGTTGAGTTTTCGCCGATACGGCGGTGGCCCGGACGACCGCCTGCGGGCAGGGCCGCATCCTGATGCTGTGGTGCAGCCGCAGGCTTGTGTGTCGGAACATGCGCCGCTGGCTTGTGCGTCGGAGCATGTGCTACGGGCTTGTGAGTGTGCGTTGGAGCATGCGTCGCCGGCGCGTGTGCCGGACGCGGATGGCTCACCGGATGCGGGCGCGCGGCTGGGCGGCGGTCTTCGCGCTCGTGGGTGCCTGAGGGAGCGGCTACGTGTCCGCCTACTGCGCGGATGGATTGCTTGGTCAGGCGCTCGATGTCTCGGAGGAAGGTGCGCTCTTCGGGGTCGCAGAAGCTTACGGCGAAGCCGCTGGCTCCGGCGCGGCCGGTGCGGCCGATGCGGTGGACGTAGCTTTCGGGGATGTTCGGCAGATCGTAGTTGATCACGTGCGAGACGTTGTCGATATCCAAGCCGCGGGCGGCGACGTCGGTTGCGACCATCACCGGCGGACGCTGCGACGTGAAGGCTTCCATCGCCCGGCGACGCTGGCCCTGGCTTTTATTGCCATGCAGCGCGGCGGCGCGGATGCCGGATTTTTCGAGGTAGCGGCTGACCTTGTCGGCGCCGTGCTTGGTGCGGGTGAAGACCAGGGCGCGGGTGATGCCGTTGTCGTTTAAGTATTTGACCAGCAGCGAAGGCTTTGCGCCTTTGTCCACGAAGTAGACCGATTGGTCGATCGTCACCACCGTCGAGGCGATCGGGCTGACCTGCACGGTCTCGGGATTGCGCAGGATCGTATCGGCCAGCTTGCGGATCTCGGTCGGCATGGTGGCGGAGAACATCAGGCTTTGGCGCTTGGCGGGGATCTTCGCGACGATCTGGCGGATCGGGGCGATGAAGCCCATGTCCAGCATCTGGTCGGCCTCGTCGAGCACCAAGGTCTGGACGTAGCGGAGATCGACGTAACCCTGGCCCATGAGGTCGAGCAGGCGGCCGGGGGTGGCGACCAGGACGTCTACGCCGTGGAAGAGAGCCTTGATCTGCCAATGCGAGCTGACCCCGCCGAAGAGGACGGTCTGGCGGAGGCTGGTGCCGCGGCCGTAGGTCTTGAACGATTCCTCGATCTGGCTTGCGAGCTCGCGGGTGGGGGAGAGGATGAGCGCGCGGATCTTGCGGGCGGTCTTGGCGACGTTGTGGGCGTCGCTGGGATGCTCGCCGGCGCCGATGATCTTGTGGGCCGGGTCGAGCAGGCGCTGGATGATCGGGACGGCGAACGCGGCGGTCTTGCCGGTGCCGGTCTGGGCGACGCCCAGGACGTCTTTACCCGCCAGGATATGAGGGATGGCCGCCGCCTGGATGGGGGTCGGTTTGGAATAGCCTTCAGCCTCCAGGGTTTGGAGGATGTGCGCAGACAATGACAATGCTTTAAAACCCATTTGACACACTCTTTCGTAGGTGCAAAGGACCGTATTGCACCCAACGAAACACCGGAAAACCACTTGGTTTTACGCGGCAACTTGAGTGCGACAACTGGTGGGCTTGATTGAACGGGTTCTGGAAGGGATCTTCGGGAAGGCTCAAGCGGAGCGACTGGCAGTTGTTGGGACGAGTATAGCATGGTTGGGGATGAATGTACAGCGGGGGGAGTAGGCGGTAGGCAGTAGGCGGTAGGCAGAAGGGGAGAAGAGCGGGCCGGTGGGTTCGATTTGCGGCGGGCGAATGCATTGGTGGATTTGGGACATTCCGGGACTTTTTGGGACATTGGCTTGGGACTGGCGTAGAAAAATGTTGGTTGAGCTGGGCTTTGCGGAGCGGAAATGATGTAAGCGGTGATTGGGTAATGGTTTGAGAGCGAAATGGGGTGCGGTGGGCGGGGGAGAAAGTGAGGGTTTTTCGCGGGTTTTTGAAGGTTTTTCGAGGGGAATCGGGGGGAGTTCGAAGGGCGAAATTCGAATGACGAATCAAGGTGCGAATGACGAAGCTTGAAGGTGGAACGAAAATGAGCGGCATGGGAGTCCCCTTGGGTTTTTGGTTTGGGGGGGGACGTGGTTTGCGGCTGCGGCGCTCATCGTGTGAATGACCGGTCCCCCCGGTGCGGTGATGAGCGGGTGGGCGCACGGTGCGCGCCACCGGTGGTTGATTTTGAGAGTATCCTAACATTACACGAACGATTTTGCAAGGGGGATTTATTGGATTTTGGGTAGGTGGGAAGGGGACCACGAGGGTACCGGCGGAGCGGAACTCGGCGCGCGGGCAGACGCAAGGCCTCGTGGCACTGTCGGCTACTAAGCAGCTCTAAGCAACACGGCATTCGTCATCTGCTCAAGCACCCATTGATTAGATCTCCGCGCCCCAAGTCCAAGCACATAGCGACCGGCCAATTCATTTCGCACGGGCACCAGAAGTGGCGGGCAATAATCTATCCGGTGGTATGAGTTGGAAGCCATCCTTACTTTTCCGAGCTCACCAAATATGTGAATCTTCAACACCTGAGCGATCGGATTCGAATCAGATCCTGTCAACTGTTCAGCAGGACGCAATCGGTCTTGGCAGATGAAACAGGCCGCCAAGGCGTTCTTGAAAAACGGGAGCTCAGCATGCCATGGACATTCATTCAGCCCATTTCGGAATAGTCGTTCAGCGGCAGCGAAATTGCGGCGCTTCATTAGGAGCATTCCGCGAACGTGGTGCGCAACCCAGTCTTCCTCTGTGAATGGTGCGCGCGTCGGAAGAAGGTGTTCTGCCTTATCGAATTCCCCATTGCTAACCAGAAGCGCGGCTAGCGAGTTTCGGATGCGGCGATTCCGAGGATTGCGTCGCGACAATTCCTCGTAAGCCGCGATGGCATCGTTTACCTGCCCTAGGTGTTTTAGAAGGTCTGCGCGCGCCGTTCTTGACACGATGTCAAAGAGGTGATCCTGCGATATATGTTCGTATAGCTGTAAGGCCTCGCTGTGATGTCCCCTCTTCTTCAAGAGATTAGCGAAGCCATTACGAATGAAAAGATCGGATGGGAAGCGAGACAATGCCTCACGGTATGCGACCTCAGCGTCCTGCAATCGACCGATCACAAGGAGCGCATTCGCGCGACCGCTTACAGGTACAGGTATGTGAGGAAAGGCCGCAACAGCACGATCGTACATGGTCAGAGCGTCCTCTTCTCGTCCGAGCGATAACAGCGTCTCCGCGGCCCCGCAGTAAGCGACGGAATCGCCGGGGAACGTCTCTATATTGCTTAGGTATTGTGCCAGTGCCTCGTTCAGCCTTCCCCATTGGAACAGCACATCTGCCTTGCCGTCCCGGCCGAAGGGCTCATCCTCGGCAAGTTGCAACACAATATTGTATTCTTGTAGGGCTTCCTCGAAAAGCCCCAACTCTTTCAATACGTTCGCACGGCCGCATAGCATTACGAAATCCTTAGGGAACCGGCGGATAGCTTCGTCATAGGCGCGACGGGAGTCGTCTAATCGCCACATTTCCCGCAATACTTCTGCGCATCCCTGCCAAGCACGCGGCTCCTCATCAAATTCCCTGGTTGCCTGTTCAAAAGCGGCGAGTGCTTCCGGCAACTTTCCTTGCAGCCGGAGTAAACGTGCCCGGCCAGTCGCCGCATATCCTTTTTCGCCTCGTTCGGCGGCGCGTTCGAGCGCTTGCCGCGCGTTGTCGACCTGCCCAAGGCAAATGAAGGCATCGGCTACTTGAGAATGGGCCCATCCGTCACTTTCGCAGACATCAGTAGCCAGCTCCGCGAGCTCAAGTTGCAGTGAATGGTTGTTGAAGGCTTTGGCGTGTTGCGACAAATCGCAGAGCGACTTACTGGCATAGCCAGGATCCTGTTTGTTGGAGGTCTGCACGCTGACTAGCTCCGAAACAAATTTTCGCGTGAGTGACAGATCACCTTTAGCAATTGCCGCCTTGATCGCTGTTTTCTGGCTAGAAACATTCTGGAAAGCCTGATGGCCGCTCGTGGGATGCGTATAACGCTCCCGATGTGCTTCAGATTGATTTTCATCTTCATCAGGGTTCATTACCCTCTTCACACGCACCGCTACACCTAGCGCACGCACCCATCCGTTGGCTACCGCGCGCGTATTATCTATGCCGCTCATCGCTTGGAGCAGTTTGATGATTACATCGCCGGATATGCCTGAATCAGCCTCTGCCAAGAGACGTGCCGCGCCAGTACCCTTCACCTTCGCCTGAATCTGTAACCTCGCAGAGCCATCACCGAAGGCTGCATCGGGAATCTTCGAAAACGCATTCCATATCTTTCGAATCGTAGCTTGCTTGTTTTCCACCCGAACAAGTAGTTCAGCGAGCCGTTCGCTAGAGGTTGCGGCTAAGCGCGCCGCGCCTCCCAGATCGGCAAGGCCCGGCATCGGTGCGGCATAGAGTCGGTTTTGCACGAAGCTATGGACCGCGTTCGACGCCACTAACTGGCCCGCAAGAGCCGCGGCTTGTTCTCGGTCGCCTAGTTCCTCTTCACGGCTGAGCAAGATCAGAGTTAGGTGGAGGGCTCGGTCGCACTCCCAATCAGTTTTAAGCTGAGATTTAATGTCCGAGTACGAGACGTTCCGTAGCTCCCGCACGTCGGTCGCGTGGTCAAGCGCATACCAAATCGCTTCGGCTGGGAACGCGCGGAACGTGTCGCCGCTATTAATCTCGACAATTTCGGCATTGTTCCCCATGATTGCGAAGGCAACACCAGCCTGCCCAGAGATAAGAGCGTTCATGGCACCTCCGCGACGCGAACTCCGCGTTTGACAAGCGCCTTTTTGAACGAATTCCAGATTGCGAGATCGGGCCCCTTCGTTGGTTTCCTGAAAACTACGGCTTCGATCGCATCGCGATGGATTCGCCCGTAGATGTGTACCTCGATGAAAACCTCATTTTCTGGTTTCGCGCCCTGCCTTACGAGGATGCCCGGGAATTTGTCGGGCGTAACGGTGGCATCTAGATCTGGTTGATGCTTCGCCATGGCTAGCCTATCGCGCACGTTCCAAGTAGCACGATAACCGGGCGGAATACGACCACCAAGGATAATTCGGTGCTTCATCGTACAGAACAGAAGAGAATTCTCTTCGAACAATGATGATCGATTGGCCACGGCAGATTCCCGAAGGGTCAGGTGGCAAGCTCCGTAACTTCCGCCAACGCCAACGCCGTCCAATGATAGGGCGCCGAAAATGATTTGATCTCCGTAATATGGGAAGAGGACGCCATCAACACTCGGGCGGGCACGATCGAACCGATTATCTTCGGGAAGCCGAGAGCCACCATCAACTTGCCGGTAGAACGACGTGATGAGTTGGTTTTCTGACTCAACGATATTCTTCACGAGGCCAAGAGCCCGCGAGACGACGACCGCAGAGCTTAGTACGGACGCGCCAAAGGAATGAAGGATGCTCTCGCATCCCCGAGCTTTCGCGGATGTCATCGCATCTGCGAGCCTTCGGTCCAATTCGCCCTTTTCCTCTGGGGTGTTGGCAGCGCGTACGTTTGGGAAGCCGATGTCGCTCATGCAGATGTGGCACCGTATTTCATGCTCGGCCACTTCCCCGCCGCAGGAATTGCATTTCATCGTTTTCCCCGTTCGGGTTCTATTCGATCAGCTCGCTAGAGTTTAGCAGCGTACTCGTGTACACGCGAGACTATTACGACTTATCAGACTCTCGCTCGACAAGCCCAGGGCGCGTGGGAGGCGCGGGCGGGGCTTGCGGGTGGTGCTTTGAGCTCGTTGTGATAACGGATGAGCGCAATGGATGTAAAAGAGGTTGCGTGTTGAAAAGGAAGCTCGCTGGCGCTCTTGCTGGTTCGAACGGGGTACCGTTCGATGTCGCGGGTACGCGACTTCACGGGCGGGACGCCTGTGCCACCTGAGTTGGCTGTTGGGTGGTTTGGGGTGCGGTGGGCTCTATTCGACCAGCGTCAGGTCGATGTCGATGGGTTTGGCGTTTCTCAGGACTTTTAGTTTGAGGACGTCGCCGGGTTTTTGGTTTAGGCGGACGTGCATTTGGAAGGCGTCGGGGGTGGGGAAGGCGAAGGGCTCGCCGTTGAGGGCGATGATGACGTCGCCTTCTTTTAGGCCGGCTTTGCGGACGGCTTGGCCTTCGGGGCGGTTGTTGTTGATGAACTGGATGCGGAGGGGTTTGACGCCGGCGGGGATGGCGTCGCCCAGGTCCTTAAGCTGCTTCTCGTTCAGCGCAGGGGCCCAGAAGCCGGGTTGGGGGCGGAGGCTGTGGCGCGAGGCGCGCCAGAGGAAGTCGGTCTTTTTCCAGCCGCTGGCGAGGGCTAGGGTTTTGGTGGTGGGTTGGCCGTCGTGGAGGAGGGTGACCTCGACGGTGGCGTCGGTTTTGGGGAGGTTTTGGAGGGGCCACTGGATGTCGGCGACGGAGGTGATGGGCTGACCGGCGACGGTGACGACCTCGTCGCCGGGGGTGAGGCCGGCCTTGGCGGCGGGGGAGTTGGGGAGGATGGTCTCGATTTTTCGGCCGTCCTTGGGATCGATGTGCATGCCGACGTTGTCGGGGAGCGGCCAGCGGTAGAGGTTTTCTAGCGACATCGTCCCTTCCGTGCGCCACTGGTTTTGCTCGGCGTCGTGGATCATGTGGCAGTGGACGCAGTTGTTGCGGACGGTGGTGCCGGCGAGTTTTTCCTTGTTCTCCATGCCGGGCATTTCGAGGGCGGTCTTGTAGGGTTTGTCGGGGCCGCGCTTGGCGGCGAGGGAGGCTTTGACCTTTTCGTAGTTGTCGTGCAGCTCTAGGACGCGCTGCATGGTTTTTTCGAGGGAGGCGATCGAGTTGTAGGCGTCGGGGCCGTCGATCGACTGCGTGCCGTAGCGGGCGTAGACGGTGCCGTCGGCGTTGATGAACATGGCGGCCCAGTTGAGGTCGTAGTCGAACTGGAACTGGCTGAGATCGACGCCTTTCATCTCGACTTGGCGGAGGGAGACGAACTTGTCCTGGGCGAGCTTCTTGATGCCTTCGCTGCCCTTGGCGACCTCGGCGTCGAAGCCGGCGCAGTTCTTACAGGGGACGCAGCGGAAGGTGACGAAAATCGGCTTGTTGGATTGTTTGGCTTGCGCGATGGCGCCGGCGAGGTCGTTGTAGATCCAGAAGTCGTTGCCGAGGATGTGGA
>JAQGHM010000018.1 GCA_028291615.1 Phycisphaerales bacterium
GTTGGCGCCGGGCTGGGCGCGACATTGGTCGTGGGGGCGGTGGCGGGCTGGGTCGTTGCCGGCACACCTTTACCCCCCTGCTGCGGTCCTTGTTGAACCTTAACCCCGCTCAGGTTCCACCTTTGAAGCGCGTCTTCTTCCTCGGGACTAAGGGCATAGACGGACCGAAGCGCTTCCACCGCCTTCTGGAATTCGACCATCGTTACCGCTGCTTGCGTCCACGCCGCCTTGGCCTGCGCAGGAGACATCACGGCGGCGTTGTCGGCCATTCGCGCGGACTCGGCCCCAATTCCCTCCAACGCCCGGCTTAGGTTCGACAATGACGTCCCGAGCCCCGGCTTCAAGCTCTTCATGATTGCTAAACGCGTGACTATCGCCTCCTCGTTTAGTACGCCAAAATATCGAGCGATCATGAAGCCAAGTAGAAACAGGCACGTCCCCAACAAGGCGCCGTTGACCCACGAGTACGCCGGCGGCAGGCCGGGATCGGAGGCCGCGGCGGTGGGCTTCCGCGACATCTCGGCATTGCTGGGCGAACCGCGCTGGCGGTCTCGGCGCTCCTCGCGGTCGCTCGCGATCGGCGGCGCGACCCGGAGGCGCTGGCCGACCCAATAATGCGGGGCCGGCACCGGTTTGCCCGCCGACCAGGTGAAGAAGCCTTCCTCCTTGCGGATCGGGTCGACGACATACGCCACCTGCCCGGGCTCGCGGAAAAAGTGCTCGTGGATAAAGCAATCCCGCTCGGAGAGGAAGATGCCGAAATCAGGATGGGTGTGGTACCAGCCAACAATTGAGCGGTCTGCGAACTCGGCGTCCATGCGCTTGTGGATTTTCGCCCATGTCTCGTGGGTGAAGGTTACTTCGGACAGTTTATTGGCGACCGCTTCGCCGGGTATGGCGGCATTGATCTTGACGTACGGGCCGTCGTCATCGCGCTGCCACGACCCGACGAGCACGCCGCAGATCTCGACCGTCACGTCTTCCTGGGCGTGCTTACGGATTTGCTCGTGCACCGCCGCGTCGAGGAAGACGCGGAACTCGCTGGCCCCGCGACCGGGGAATGCCGAGCGCGGCAGTTCCCGGCCTTCCATCTCCTTGACGTCCGGACCCGTCTTTGGCGTACCCGTGGCTGTTTTCATGGTGTGCCTCCCGCCAGCGCTCCGAGCATCGAGTCGCGGTCCCCTTGGAACTCGTAGAACCGCTGCTCCAATCCCGCGCGGCCGCCCAGAACGTCCCACGCCGGCACGCCGATCTCGGCCAGCGTTCGGTCCAGCAGTTCTGCGCCGCCGTCGATCGTGTGGAACGTGCGCGGGACGCGATGTTCGCCGCAGCGCGGGCAACGACCCTGCTTTTCGGTGACTTTGCCCAGCGACGACCAGACCGGTTGTTCTTCTTTGCATTTCTCGCAATAGAGCGAGGCGAGCACGTCCTGGTTCAGTTCGATCACCGCCGTGGAACCCAGGTCCGAGCGGACGCGTTCAAGAAAATCGCCGATCCGGGTATCGGCGCAACCGTTTGGCAGTACTTCCCAGGGGTCGTAAGCTTCGTGGCTGGGACAGTCGGGCTTGCGCTTGTATTTCACCATGTAGCTCTGGTGGTGCGTGCCGTCGAAGACGAACCCCTGGCCTTCCATCACCTCGCGCCCGTGCAGCAGCTTGACGGCCTCCTGGGTTTCGATGCCAGCGATCACCGAGGCGGTGGTGGGCGTTGTCGGGACCTTGCCCTGTTCCATTTCCGCGCGGCTTAGCAGCGCGCAGCTCCGGCGGGCTTCGAGCATCTTCCAATCGACGTCGCTCATCGTGCATTCGTAGCACGGGCCGCTCGCGGGGTTGAACACCCGCGCCACTCCATCCAGGCGTTCGATCGCGCCATCAATCCAGACCCGCCCTGCCCGGGCAGCGGACTGGTTAATCGCCACCCGCGCTTCGCGGTTGTCCAGGCCGCCAATGACCACGTCCGCCCAGCGGTAGACGCCCAGGCCCAGGTCATAAACGACGTTTCCGTGGAACGACTGCGTCCTGGTGCCGGGATAGATCTCGCGCATCCGCCGCGCCGCGACCTCGGCCTTGCCCTGGCCGCAATCCGCTTCGCGGAACAGGACGGAGCGCGACAGGTTGGAATTCTCGATGCGATCCAGATCGGCCACCAGCACGTTGCCAACGCCCAGCAGCGCCAGATTCTTGAGGATCTCGTTCCCCAGCGCGCCGGCCCCGATCACCAGCACGCGGGCGCGCGCCAGCCGCTCCTGGTCCCACCAGCCGATCAGGCCGAAGCGGGCGAAACGCCCGTCAGCCTCTGCCCCGTTGATCTTGATAACCTCTGCCAACGCCTCTCCCATTGCGCGCGTCGCCTGATTTGCTGATGTTATCCGGCCGTAATCTCTGGCTGGAGCCGCAGAATATCGCCATTCTGGACCCCCGCCGCCTCGAGTGTCTCATCGTCGAGAAGTTGCCGCCCGCTGGCGCGGTGGTGGAACTTATAACTCATCAACTGGTTGTCGGGGCTGTAGCGCGGCAGTTCCATGCGATCGACCAGCACGGCAATCACGCGGTTAACCGCAGCGTCCGACGGCAGTTCGATCGACTGCTTTTTGTTGCCGGTCGCATCCCAGACTTCGATGGTGATCATCCCCATAAACCCACACTTTGCCGTTTATAAACTGATATGACGAAGCCGCGGCGGGAATCTACCCGAGTGCGTTGGCGAAGGCAACTTCGAGCGGAGCACACCCTATGGCGGTTAAATCTCGGCAAACCAGCCCCCGAAGCGCGGTGCGGCCAAGCTCGATGACCGCTGCTTCATGTCAACGATCAATTGCATCCGCAACCGCCGCCGCCGACGGTGGTGCCGCCGGAGGCGGCTTCTCTTGAGAAATAGACGTGGTCCAGTTGCGCGGCAGCGAGGGGATTGCGGCCGGGCTGCATGATGGGATCAGCCAGGGTTTCGCGCTGCCACGGCTTCACGGTGGCGCAGCCGCTGGCCAGCGGAAGGACGAGGATCAGCGCTGCGAATCGAACGCGGCCCTTCGGGCACGCCGCCAGACGATGGAGGTGGGACTTCATGGCTTGGGTTCCTTGAGGAGTTGTTCGATTTGCTTTGCGTATTCGCGCGTGGTTTTGTCGCGGTCGAAACCGGCATGGACAAAGCGGATCTTGCCCGACCGGTCGATGAGGAAAGACGCGGGCATGGAGCGGATGTCGGCGGCGGCGACTAGCTTGTGATGGGCGTCGCGAAGGACGGTGAACGAGACTTTGGCGGATTTGAGAAACTGCTGCATGTTCTCGCGTTTTTCGTCGACGCTGACGGCAATGATCGTCAGCCCCTGACCCGCGAATTTGTTTGTCAGCTCCTCCATCGCCGGGAATGAGCTTTTGCACGGGCCGCACCACGACGCCCAGAAGTCGAGCAGGATGACTTGGCCTTTGAGCTCTTCGGGCAGCTTGCCCTCAAGCTCGAACGACGCCAAGTCGGGCAATGTGTGGGCTTCCTTAAAATCAGCGAAGGCAGTAACGGGAAGAATCGTGAACAGCAGTGCCGCCAGGACCGCGCGCGGCATGGATGGGTTATGCGGGCACATAGGATGAAAACCTTCGCGTTTGGTGTCGGGCGTATTCGGTGGTGATGCACGCTTCTGCGCCCCCCTGCTCGCGGATCAGCTTGAGACCTTCCTCGGCGCCGAGGATGAATGCCGCGGTGGAGAGGATTCCCGCTATCACACAGTTGGGCGCGATGACGCTGACGGCTTGGCATGTGTTGCTGACGGGCAGGCCGGTCCGCGGGTCGAGGATGTGGCCATACCTGCGGCCATCGCGCGTGAACGAGCGGAAATAATCGCCGGAGGTGGCGACCGCCTGATCGGTCAAGCGCACGCCGGTCCAACACTCGCCCGGCCGGTCGGGTTCTTCAAGGCCGATGTGCCAGGCGTCTTTTCCGGGTGGATGGCCGGTGACGCGGATGTCCTGACCGATGTCGATCATCACATCGGCGATTCCGAAACTTCGGGCCATGGACACGAGTTGATCGACGGAGAATTCCTTGCCGATGCCGCCGAGGTCGATCCCCATGCCGGTGATCGGTAGGCGAATGCCCCGCGGCCGGCGCTCCACCTTGTTCCAGCCGGAAAGCTCGAGCGTGGCGCGGATTTCGGATTCGCTGGGAATGCGGGGCGGGTCCGCCTTCCAGTCCCAGATGCGGAGCAGCGGCAGCGCCGCGGGGTCGAACACGCCGCGCGTCAGGCAATGCATCTCGGCGCAAAGCGACAGCAGCCGATCGCCGTCCTCGTCGAGGTCAAGCCAGTCGCCGCCGCCACCGCGTGCGTTGATCTGTCCGACGATGCTTTCGGGGAGGAATCGCGAATAGCGGGCCTCGAATCGTGCGATCCAGTCGATCGCCGCTCGCCCCAGGTCTTGTGCCATCGCCGTCGAAGATGTGACGAATGCGATGTTCACCGGCGTGCTCATCGCGCGGCAGGTGATGCGATGATAATTTCCCCGCACCTCGACCTGCATCGAGTCGCGCACGCGCGCCGATACCGAGGAAATGAGACTCACGGGGGGCTGGATCATGGCAAAACGTCCATCGCCTAAAACGCGTACGTCAAACCGATCGTGAAGATATTCGCTTTCGGATAGGTCGACTGGTCCGTGTCATGATCCAAGCCGTGCATCCAGTATCGCTGATATCCGAGATGCAGGTCAAAATGCTCGCGCAGCTTGATGGTTGTTTCCAACCCCAATGTGAATGCCTGCAATCTGGAGAGGCGATAATCCGCAGAATAAAAGCTGGGCACCAGGTCGGGATCGTTGATTGGATCGCCGGGAAACTGGATGCCGTAAAAGTCGGCCGCGGTCTGATGGTAGTAGCGCGCGGAGGGCGAGACGACCAGCCCTTTGCCGATTTTCTGAAACCACGCGATTTGCATGGTGTGGGCATAGATGCCGTACGAATCGTGATAAAAGCGATAACTCCCTTCGACGCTGGCGTCGAGAGGCGTGACGGCCTGCGTGAGGGACAACAATAGCGCCTGCGAGATGCGGTGTGTAGGTCGTTTTTCCCCATGGTTGAGCACAACGCGATTGTCCACATACAGTTTAGACTCATCAAACACTCCGGCGCGATAGGGATCGGTCAAGTATCCGTGCGCATACCCGAGCGTCAGGT
>JAQGHM010000053.1 GCA_028291615.1 Phycisphaerales bacterium
GGTCCGCACTTCGGTGGGTGGGAGATCTATCACGTGGAGGGCTCGCCGGTCGATCCGAACCGGCTCTATGCTTCGCAATCGAGCAGTTGGTTCGGGCAGGTGATGCAGCGCTCGGACGATGGCGGCAAGACCTGGACGCCGATCAACAACAAGTTCGCGTACGACGGCGTTCCCGGCACGCACCAGTGGTATGACGGGACGCCTCACCCGTGGGAGTTTAAGCGGGTGTGGCATCTCGAGCCTTCGCTGAGCGATCCGGATGTGGTGTATGCGGGGGTTGAAGATGCGGCGATTTTTCGCACGACCGATGGCGCGCGGAACTGGGAGGAATTGCCGGGGCTGCGCGGTGCGCAGGGGCCGAAGTGGCAGCCGGGGGCGGGAGGGATGTGTTTGCATACGATCCTGCTGGACCCAAAGAATCCGGATCGGATTTTTATCGCGATCTCGGCGGCGGGGGCGTTTCGGACGGACGATGGGGGGAAGTCTTGGAAGCCGATCAATGGGGGGCTCAGGAGCCAATATATTCCTGATCCGAATGCGGAGATCGGGCATTGCGTGCATCGGATTGCGATGCATCCGTCGCGGCCGAATACGCTGTTCATGCAGAAGCACTGGGACGTGATGCGCAGCGACGACGCGGGAGACAACTGGCGGGAGGTGAGCGGGAATCTGCCGACTGATTTTGGGTTTCCGATTGACGTACACGCGCACGAGCCGGAGACGATTTACGTGGTGCCGATCAAGAGCGACTCGGAGCATTATCCGCCTGAAGGGAAGTTGCGGGTTTATCGCAGCCGGGTCGGGGGGAATGAATGGGAGGCGCTGACGAATGGGCTGCCGCAGAAGGATTGTTATGTGAATATCCTGCGGGATGCGATGGCGGTGGATTCGCTGGATAAGTGCGGGGTTTATTTCGGGACGACGGGCGGGCAGGTGTATGCGTCGGCGGACGGCGGGGATCATTGGGCGCCGATCGTGCGGGATTTGCCGCCGGTGGTGGCGGTGGAGGTTCAGACGTTGCCATGATTCGCGTTATCCTTCCAACGCATTTGCGGACGCTGGCGAACGTCGAGCGCGAGGTGGAGCTTGACGTGGCGGGGGCGGTTACGCAGCGGTCGATCCTGGATGCGCTGGAGGCGCGGTATCCGATGTTGCGCGGGACAATCCGGGACCAGATGACGCTAAAGCGGCGGGCGCTGGTGCGATTTTTCGCTTGTGAGTTGGACCTGTCGCATGAGCCGGCGGATGCGGTGTTGCCGGCGAAGGTGGCGGCGGGAGAGGAGCCGTTTTTTATCGTGGGGGCGATCGCGGGAGGATGAAGAATATCTGGTAATTGCTGAGACTGGGGGATAGCATTGATGGCTTGGCGGGCAGACCATCCAACACTTCTACAGGAGTCTCAAATGAATGTGCAGCGATCAGGGAATGAGAACGCGCGTTCCGGATATGGGGGACCACAGCGGACACGGTGGGCGGGCGGGATGGTTGTCGTGCTCGAACAGGTCGAGGGGCGGGTTCTGTTGAGCGGCGGCCCTGGTGACTCGGACAAGCATGCGCCGGCCACTGCGCACAATGTCGTTTACGTGATGAGCAACAACCCAACGCCGGGGAAGAATTCGATCCTCGCGTATCGTCGGTCGGCTGCGGGGAAACTGACGCCGATCGGCGAGTTCCGGACCGGCGGGACGGGTTACTACAACGCGAACGAACGCCTGGGCCCGGACGATTCGGACCAGGAGATCATGGTCACGCCGGACCACCGGACGCTGTATGCGGTGAACAGCGGCAGCAATACGATCACGTCGTTCGATATCCTCGCCAACGGATCGCTAAAGCGCACGGGTGTGTTCAACTCCGGCGGCGTCAACCCGGCTAGCATTGGCCTGACCGACGACAACCTGTACGTCATTAACAAGAGCAATCAGGATCCGGGTCAGACGGCGGGCGACAATCCGAACATCACGGCGTTCGACATTAAGCATGACGGTTCGTTGAAGGCGATACCGCATGGCACGGTCGAACTTCCGGCGGGCGTGCAACCGACGCAGGCGCTGGTTTCGCCGGACCAGAAGCACTTGTTCATCATCAACCTGTTCGAGAACCCGACGACGCTGCCGCCGGGGTTCCCGCCGTTCGCACCGCCGTTTACGAGCACGATCGTTTCGTACGACATCCGCTCGAACGGCCGGCTCATTGAGGCGGACCGCGAGACGAATCCAGGCTTCCCTCCGTACATACTTGGCCTGCAGGCCCACCCGACCGCAAAAGTACTGTACGCCGGGTTCCTGCTGAACCAAACGATGGGCGTCTACTCTTACAATAAGGCGGGGCAGCTAACGTTGGTGGATCAGGCCGCCACCGGTCCGGGTGACGTAGGAATCTGCTGGATCGAGGTGAGCAAGGACGGCCGGTTCGCGTACGCCACGAACGCGACGACGGACACGGTTACGGTCTTCTCACTGGCCGACCCACTGCACCCGAAGTTCCTGCAGAGCGTTGCGCTGGGCGGCCCGAAGGTGGGTGTGCCGCAGCCGGCGCCGGTGCTGTTTTCGACGACTCCGTTCCAGCTCGAGCTGGATGACGATGATGACTTCCTGTTTGTCGTGAACCACGAGACCACGTTGGACGACTCGTTCCCGGACGGGAACGCGGTGCATGTCCTGAAGGTGGGCGCTGACGGCCTATTGACCGAGGTCGGTACTTCGCCGGTGCTGCTCACGGGGATCGTGCCGGCGGGCGCGCATCCGAAGGGAGTGATTGTGTTTTAGGAGGTTTGGATCAGGGTATGAAATGAAGCGGGAGGCCGGCGAACATGCCGCGCCTCCCGTTGTCGTTTGTGCGCCGCGAGACGGTCAGGCGGTGACGCGGTAAACTTCTTCGAGGGTGGTGATGCCGGCTTTTACTTTTTCCACGCCGTCTACCCGGAGGGGTTTCATGCCGAGGCCTTTGGCGAGGTCGCGCATTTCGTTGAGGCTAGCGCCGGCGCTGATCTTGGTGGCGCGACCGGGATCGGTGAGAGGCATGCCCCCTGTTCGCTAGACAAAAAAGAGCGATCAGACCGACCAGCGAGGGAATTGCCGGTTCGGGTACGGCGGCGGTGACGAAGGCGGATTGGATGTCGGATTGGAAGGTTCCCTGGGTGGTGTTGTAGTTTTGCGCGAGTTCGGCGAGGTCCAGGAAGTCTACTGCGCCGTCGCCGTTGAAATCGCCGTGTTCCCAGTCTTGCGAGCCGCTGGTGTTGTAGCTCTGGGCGAGGGTGGCGAGGTCGAGGAAGTCTACTGCACCATCGGCGTTGGCGTCGCCCTGGGCGAGGGGGACGAGCATGAACCCGTGGCGCTCGCCGGCGCGGGTGCCGGCGCCGACGATTGCGCCGTGGTCGTTGATGCCGCTGGCGCTGCTGAGCACCCAGTCAGCGGCCTTTGAGGTGACGTTGGCGTTCAGGTCGATCATCGGCGTCGCGCCGTCGGAGAGGAAGGCGTGGAAGGTGGAGTCGGCGGCGTCGGTGAAGGAGCCGCCGACGATCTGGTTTTTGTTGTTGATCGCGTTGGCGTAGCTGTAGTGACCGCCGAGGGTGCCAAGGTCGGACATGGCGCCATTGGTGTAGAGGAACGCGCGGTCGTAGCCGTCGGTGTTGACGGAGTAACCGACGATGCGGTCGTTGTTGTTGATGGCGGCGGGGGTGCTGCTGCCGCCGCCCAAGTCGCCGATTTCGGTTGTGGTTGCGCCGTTGTAGAGGAAGCCGTGACCAGAGCCGGAGTTGGCGGTATAGGCTTCGCCGACGATTTTGCCGGCGTCGTTGATGCCGTAGGCGTAGGTGTGGGCGTAGTTGCCGGCGGGGAGGGGGAGTAGCGTGAGCGCGCCATTGCAGAAGCGGAAGCCGCGGACAAGGTCTTAGTACTGGATGCGGGAGTTGACGTATACGGCGATT
>JAQGHM010000091.1 GCA_028291615.1 Phycisphaerales bacterium
TGTCCGATCGATCGGACGTGTATTCGTCAGCGGAGGGAACGGTAGTCTGGGCGCGGGTTGGTCCAACATCGACAATGGAAGGAGCACGAAAGGGCAGTTCGCTGGCATGGGGCTGCGTGTCGGTCGCAGCGCCCGGAGAGCAGGTGTGCGGAGACGGATGGAAGCTGAGCATCGCCGAGGGTCGGCTGGCATTGCTACTTACTGACGGGCTGGGTCACGGGCCGCTGGCCGCCGAGGCGTCAGAGCGGGCATGCCGGTTATTCGAGGGTGGGACGCACGGTGGCCCGCGCGCCTTCATAGAGGCGGCCCATGGCCACCTGTCGGGAACTCGGGGCGCTGCGGTAGCGCTCGCATGCGTGGACGTGGCGGCGGGCCGGTTAACGTACGCGGGGGTCGGGAATATCGCCGGCACGCTGCTGGACGGCGCGGATGGAAGTCGCGGCTTGTTTTCGCATAATGGCACGGTCGGACATCTGATGCGCAAGGTGCAG
This sequence comes from Phycisphaerales bacterium, assembly GCA_028291615.1. Taxonomy (GTDB): domain Bacteria; phylum Planctomycetota; class Phycisphaerae; order Tepidisphaerales; family Tepidisphaeraceae; genus RYN-433. The sequence goes on from JAQGHM010000091.1 coordinate 492, forward strand.
GAATTCGAGTATCCTTGGGGCCCCGCCAGCACGCTGATCATGCACTCCGATGGGTTGCAGACGCGGTGGGCCCTGTCAAAGTACCCGGGCTTGGGACGGCGGCATCCGGCGGTGATCGCCGGCGTGTTATATCGGGACTTTAAGCGTGGGCGGGACGACGCGACAGTGGTAGTGATAAGTCCATTTGAGGCCGCCGTGTAACGATGAAGGACGTGGGAGACGTTAATTCCGAATTGGCAGAGGTTGTTCGCGAGCGCGACCAGCTCACGGAGGCGCTCGCGTTGCGCGCCGCGGAGGTGGAGGCGCTGAACGCGGAGCTCGCGGAGACGAATAAGGGAGTTGTCGCGCTGTATAGCGAGCTGGACGCGCAGGCGGCGGCGCTGCGCGACGTTTCGGAGCTCAAGAGCCGCTTCCTGTCGTACATGAGCCATGAATTTCGCACCCCGCTCGGCTCCATCCGGAGCATTGCCCGAATCCTTCTGGATCGCCTCGACGGCCCGCTGTTGCCCGAGCAGGAAAAGCAGGTGCAGTTCATCCAGACCAGCGCCTTGGAACTAACGGACATGGTGAACGACCTCCTCGACCTGGCGAAGGTCGAGGCAGGACGGATCACCATCTCCCCGGCGTGGTTCGAGATGGTGGACCTCTTCGCCGCCTTGCGGGGGATGTTCAAACCGATCATCAACGAAGACTCGACGGTGGCGCTGATCTTCGAAGAGCCGGTGGATGTGTTGCGGCTTTATTCCGACGATAGGAAGCTGTCGCAGATCTTGCGGAATTTCATCTCCAACGCCTTGAAGTTCACGCCGCGAGGCGAGGTGAGGGTGTCAGCCCGCGCCGGCGAGGGAAACACCGTAGTCTTCGCCGTCGCCGACACCGGCATCGGAATAGCGCGGGAGCATCACGCGGCGATCTTCGAAGATTTTGCCCAGGTCGATTCACCGATCCAGAAGCGACTGCGCGGCACGGGGCTGGGACTATCATTGAGCAAGCGGCTGGCGGTGTTGCTCGGGGGGAGCGTCGCGGTGGAAAGCGAGCCGGGGGTCGGATCGACGTTCTCAGTGACGATTCCGGCGGTCGTGGCAAAGCGCGAGGGTATGGAGGAACCCGCCAATGAGCAGTGACGGCGGCGCGAAAATACTGGTGGTGGACGACAACCCCGCCGGCCGGTACTCGACCTCCCGCATATTGCGCGCGGCCGGTTTTACCGTGACCGAAGCCGCGACCGGACTGGACGGCCTGAAGAACGTGGCGGACGCTGACGCGGTGGTTCTCGACGTGAACCTCCCCGACATCGACGGCTTCGAGGTCTGCCGGCGCATCCGCGCCCAGCGCCAGACCTCCCGCGTTCCCGTGATTCACCTGTCGGCAACGTTCGTGAAGGACGTGGACAAGGTGCAGGGGCTTGAGGCCGGCGCTGACGGCTACCTCACCCACCCGGTCGAGCCGCCGGTCCTGGTGGCGACGATCAATGCCTTCCTGCGCGCCCGCCGCGCGGAAGACGAGATGCGCCAGAGCGAGGCGAAGTTCCGGGCGATCTTCGACCACGCGCTCAGCGGCATCCTCCTGGTGAGCGAAGACCTCGCGTGCCTGGAAGCCAACCCGGCGATGTGCCACATGGTCGGGCGACCGCGGGAAGGCATCATCGGGCAGCATCTCTCCGATTTCGTGCCAACCGAAAGTTCGATCGTCGCCCGCGACTTGGGGCTGCGGGGCGCGTGGCGGGGAACCTTCCCCTTGACTCGCCAGGACGGCTCGCGCGTGGAACTGGAGTGGAATATTTCAGCGCACTCCGTTCCGGGTGTCCGCCTGGCGATCGTCACGGACATCACCGAGCGCCAGGGGCACGAGACGGAGCGTGAGCGATTGCTGATGAACGAGCGCCGGGCGCGCGAGGACGCCGAGCGGGCAAACCGTCTGAAAGACGATTTCCTGGCGACGCTCTCGCACGAACTGCGAACGCCGCTGAACGCGATCGTCGGTTGGTCGGAGATCCTGCGCAGTGGCAAGCTATCAGACAAGGAACTGGCCGAGGCGGTCGAGGCGATCGACCGCAACGCACGGGCGCAGTCGCAGCTCATCTCGGATCTGCTGGACGTCTCGCGGATCACGTCGGGCATGTTCCGGCTGGACGTGCGGCCGATGGATCTCGCCGAGACGATCAACGATGCGCTGGAAGCGCTGGTCAACGCCGTGCAGGCAAAGGAAATCAACCTGCAGCGGGACCTGCACCGCGACGCCAGCGCCATCGTCGGGGACCCCCAGCGAATCCAGCAGGTCTTATGGAACCTGGTGAACAACGCGGTGAAGTTCACGCCCAGGGGAGGCACGATCAACGTGACCTTGGATCGCGAGAATTCGCACGCGCGGATCACGGTGACAGACACCGGCCAGGGGATCAATGCCGACTTCCTGCCGTACATCTTCGAGCGGTTCAGGCAGGAGGACGCCACGTCCAAGCGAAACCAGGGAGGGCTGGGGTTGGGGCTGGCGATCGTCAAGCACCTGGTGGAGATGCACGGGGGGACGGTATCGGCCCAGAGCGAAGGCGAAGGCCAGGGGTCGAGCTTCGTCGTGCGACTCCCCGTGGCGGCGATGAAGCCGGAGGCCGAAGCGATGATTGTTCGTTCCGCGACGTCAGCCGCCGCCGCGCCCGCGCCGGCCTTTTCGCCCATGGCATTGCGGGGCGTTCGCGTGCTGGTGGTGGAGGACGACGAAGACGCGCGAACGCTGCTGAAGCGCAGCCTGGTCAAGGCGGGCGCCGAGGTGGCCGACGCAGCGAGCGTGAAGGTCGCCTTGGACCTGCTCTCCACCTTCCGCCCGACCGTGCTGCTCAGCGACGTCGGGATGCCGGACCTGGACGGGTACGACCTGATCCGCGAAGTGCGCGCCCGCGGGCTGACCGCCGGGGACCTGCCCGCGATCGCCCTGACGGCATTCGCGCGAAACGAGGACGAGACGCGCTCGCTGGAGGCCGGATTTCAGGTGCACCTGTCGAAACCGGTCGATCAAAACAAGCTGGTGGAGACGGTCGCTTCCATCGCGCAACCTATACGCAGCGAATGACGATCAGCGTTTGATCGTCGGTGGGCGGAGCATTTTCGCTGAACACAGCCAGCGCCGATCGAATCTTGCTAATACATTCTCCGGCGTTGCCCGCGCCGCAACCGACGAGCAGTTTGTCCAGGCGTTCGGTCCCGAAGAGCTCCCGCGACTTGGCGCCGTCAAGCGGGGCCATCGCCTCGGTAATCCCATCGGTGTACAGGAGAAGCAGGTCGCCAGCTTGCAAGCTGACGGTTGACTGTTCGTAGGACTGGTTGGGGAAGATCCCAAGCGGCAGCCCGCCATCTGCATTCAGGGAGATGACCGCACCGTCGCGGACGAGGCGCGGGGGGTTGTGCCCGGCAGTGGCGTAGGTGAGCGTGCGGGTGGCGGGGTCAAGAACAGCATAAAACGCGGTGATAAAGGTACCCCCGCGGGTGTAAGCGCGTGCGAGGCGGTCATTGAGATAGGTCAGCAGCATCTCCGGCGGCGCATGCGTTCCGGGTTGAGCGTGGGCAATGGCGTGGGTGATGGCCATCAGCACGGCCGCAGGCGTCCCATGGCCGGAGACGTCGGCGATGAAAAGGCCCCACCCGCCGCCGCCCAGCGGAAAGAAGTCGTAGTAGTCCCCGCCCGCGCGGGCGCTGGTCTGATAGGAGGCGGCAAGCTCGCAGCCGGGAATGGTCGGCAGGTCCGCGGGCAGAAGCGACCGCTGGATTTCCCCGACGGCCTGCAGTTCGCGGTCGAGCGCCGCCCAGGCGCCGGCGAGCTGATTGCGCAGCACGAGGTTCTGCGTCCCGCGTCCGAACAGCCCGGACTGCCAGTGCAGCATCGGGATCATCGTCGGGTCCGGCTCAAGCCCGGGGGGCATGAGCATGATCGTGACGTTGAGCCCTTCGCCGTCGTCATACTGCGGGAGGGCAACGAGCGACTGGAAGCCTTCGAGGTAGAAGTGGCCCGGGTCGTCCGCGGTCAGGCGCGCGGGCAGGTCGTCGATGATCACCGGACGGTTGGCGTAGGCAAGTTCACCGAGCAGCCCACCGGACATCCGGGGGAGGCGGTCGCGCTGGGTCCACGGGTTGAAGTGCTCGGTAAAGCGGGACGAGCGCGTGATGAGATAGAACGGAGGCTCGACGTTGCGGCGGGAGGTGGAGACATACGCCGGGATGGGGAGCAGTTCGCCGATCCCTTCCCAATAGACGGCCACGAGTTCCTCGGGATCGACCACGCCGGAGATCGCCTTCATCGTTCGGTCGACGATCGCCAGTTCATCCTGCCAGGGGAGGCGCTTGAACATGGCGACATGGTAGCGGCGGTTGAAGATCGCGGCAAAGCGATATTAATTTCGGCGTTTTTAATATAAATACTTATAAAAACTAAACTTGCATCTCAAAACGCGACGGCCTAAGGGGTTTCCCTTCAAGGCACGGCGACGTTGCGTCCGATAACTGGGAGTGTACGGTAGGTGCGGTAAAGAGATCGGCGGGGGCCGGGCACGTCCGGTAACGCCGAATATCTTTGACGTTCGCCGCGAAATCCATAGAGTGATGCCGACGTTCCGGGCGAGTGAACACACTCCACGTCACGAATGGGCGAACGAAACTGATCGGCCGGCGACCGGCGATTCAGGTGCAACCGCACGAAGAGTCACCACGGATGGTCTGCCAGGTTTATCACTATGATTGTTGATTGTCATACCCACGTTTGGCAGTCTCCCGACCAGCTTGGGCAGCTGGATCTCGGTGAGATGCAGCGGACGATGCGGACTCGCACGGCGCGACTGGCGGCCAACGCCCGCCCGGTCTGGCGGACCATTCCATCCGCCGATGCCGACCACCACTACGCGCAGACGGCAACAGTCGATAAGTCGATCGTGCTCGGCTTCAAGAGCCGCTACCTGCGGGCCGAGGTGCCCAACAAGTACGTGGCGGAGTACGTCAATCGATACCCGCAGAAGCTGATCGGCTTCGCCGGCATCGACCCGACCGAGCGCGGGGCGGTCGACGAAGTGCGGTCGGCCAAGATCGACCTCCACCTGCGCGGGATCACGATCTCCCCAGCCAACCAGGATTTCCATCCGTCGGATTCCCGCGCCATGCGGGTGTACGAGGAGGCCGAAAAGCTGGGCATGCCGATCCTAATTCATCCGCACGGGCCGATGACCGAGCAAAGCAAGTTGGAATATAGCCGGCCTTATCTGTTCGACGATGTCGCGCGGACATTCCCCAATGTGCGGATCGTCATCGCCCAACTCGGACAGCCGTGGGTAGACGAGACGATCGTGATGCTCGGCAAGCACCCGAACGTGTTCGCTGATGTCTCGGGCTTGCTGCGGCGGCCCTGGCAGGCGTACAACGCGCTGGTTTCGGCTTACCAATACCAGGTCATCGATAAGCTCTTGTTCGGCAGTGACTTCCCGTACACGAGCGCGACGGAGTGCATCGAGTCGCTCTACAGCATCAACCAGGTGGCGCAGGGGACGAACCTGCCGGTGGTGCCGCGCGAGTCGCTGCGAGGAATTGTTGAGCGGGACACGCTGAACCTGCTCGGATTATCCTGATGTCTGGCCAAGGGGGATGACGCAAGGACGTACCATGTCTGCATCTCGCGGTCTGATTCTGTTGTCGGTGATGGCGATGCTCGCCGGTTGCTCGGCCAGCAAGGGCAAGGTCACCCTCCACGGCGACTTGGGTCGATCCATTTACGCGCAATCATTCAATCAGGCCTATATCAGTAGCAGCCACGACGGGGAATATGACGTGCTCCTGATCCAGGACCCCATGCCCAGCAAAACCGCGTCGCGCGGAACCAAGCCGCTGCAACCGGTCGGGGCCGCAGCGCTTCGGCAGATCGTGCACATCCACGTCTTCTGGCAGGCACAGGGTGGATCGGTGGCGAAGGACGGCGTGGTGACTAACGCGGCACTCGACTGGTACGTAATCGCCCACGAGGCCAGCGACCGCCCCGAAGTCCTGCACTACGAAGGCGCCGGTTACGTGCTCCTCGACGAGGGCCGCAAGGGCACGTCGGTGGAAATTCGCGACGGAACCATGAAGAAGACGGACGTGCGGGGAGATCTCAAAGACCCGCTCGGCCCATCACACCTTTACGGCACGGTCAAGGCCCAGCGCAACAGCCCCTTTGTCCGATCGACGCTGAGCGACCTCAGGGCCCAGATGGCGACTTTCAAGACCGCGGTCAGCGAAGCACGGTAATATCCTCGTCATGGTTGAGATCATTTGCGACCCCCCTGCCCGCTCCAAGGGCGTTGAGTGTTTTCTCCAATCCGTGCGCATGGTGGATGGGGATGAACTGATCGCGCAAGCGCGTTGGCAGACGTCGAGCGATCCGGCGCAAGGCGTGGCCCAACTCCTCGAACTCTGGGTAGCGCCCACCCGCCGGCGACAGGGCAACGGGCGAAAAATGATGGACGCCGTAGCGGCGCAGGCGATGGAGCATTTCCGCTCGCGCAAATCATTCCTTCGACGGCTGTGGATGGCCGTCGAGCAGAAGCGGCAGGTCATCGGCCGATCCTTCCTCATGCAGTTCGGTTTCAATCACGTTGGGACCGTGTCCGAACTACTGAAGGACGAAGACCTGCTCATCTACATGCGCACGTTTAATTGATAATTGACGCCTACGGACTTCCCCCACACAATCCCGCGGCAATGAAATATCTGAACATCGTCGGATATGTCTCGATCGTGCTGGCCTTCGTCGCGCATTGGTGGGGGCATGGCGCGGCTTGGGAACCCAAGGCGACCTTTATCTTGGCGGCGCTGGGCGTCATCCCGCTGGCGCACCTGATGGGACAGGCGACCGAGCAACTGGCCGAGCACACCGGACCGACCCTGGGCGGGTTGCTGAACGCGACCTTCGGTAACGCGGCGGAAATCATCATTGGCGTGATCGCGCTCTCCAAGGGCCTGAACGAAATCGTCAAGGCGTCGCTGACCGGGTCAATCCTGGGGAACCTGCTGCTGGTCGCGGGGGCGGCCATGGTCGCGGGAGGTTGGAAACGGGAACGGCAGGTCTTCTCCCGCAGCGCCGCCGAAGCAAACGCGGGCCTGCTGGCACTGGCGGCGGGGGCGATGCTGCTGCCCGCGATTTTCCATTTCACCGCCGAGCGCATGCACGATGTGAAACTGCACGAGCACGAGGAAAAGGTGTCGCTGGCGACCAGCTTCGTCCTGCTGGCGGTCTACGCGCTGGGGTTGCTGTTCACGCTGCGGACGCACAAGCACCTGTTCACCCGCCCCCACGCCGAAAGTCCTGAAGACAAGCCGGGGATCTCGGCGATGGGACACTTCTGGTCGGTGAAGAAGAGCGTGCTGGTGCTCCTGGCGGCGTCGATCGGGATCGGCATCGTCGCGGAACTCCTGGTCGGATCGGCTGAGCAGATGGCGAAGGCCTTTGGCTGGAGCGAAATTTTCGTCGGCGTCGTGCTGCTGGCGATCATCGGCAACGCCGCTGAGCATTCGACGGCGATCCTGATGGCGATGCGCGACGACATGGATACCGCGATGACGATCTCGTACCAATCGAGCATTCAGATTGCCTTGTTCGCGGTGCCGTTCCTGGTGTTCGTAAGCTGGATCTTCCATGCGACGGGGATATCGCCGGCCGAGGTGAAGAACGCGATGGGGCAGATGGTACCGGCACGGCCGCTGAACCTGGTTTTTACGCCAATGGAGGTCGTGGCGGTGGTGCTGACGGTGGGAATCGTCATCGTGCTCTGCATGAACGGGGAGAGCAATTGGTTCGAAGGGGTGCTGCTGCTGGCGTTGTATGCCATTCTAGGGATCGCCTTCTTTTATATCCCCGCCCATGTGGAGGGTGCGGTACAATCGGCGACCTCAGGAACTGCGCACGTGCCATGACGGGCGGACGCGGCGTATACTTGCGGGAGGTTTGCTTATGCCCCTGCTGATGAACAACGAACTGGCGCGTCGGGAAAACGGACGGATCGAACTACGCCCCGGCCCGGTGCGGGTGCGATGGAACCTGGACGACCTGGTAACCGCTGACGGCCACAAGCTGCACTGCGCGTTCACGTGCAGCATGACGGCCTTGGCCGATCCGTCGGAGCGGCGGATGCTGGAAGAGGTCTTCCTCGGGCGGGGGCAGGCAGTAACGACCGAGGCGGTGGTAGCGCATTTCGCGCCGGCCTTGCGCGCGGCGGCAGGCAAGGTGGCGGGGCGGCACACGGCGGCGGAATGGGTGGAAAGCGAACTAAAGCAGCCGATGGTCGAGGCGCTGCGCGATGCGGCGAAGTCGATTGCCTTTTCCGCAGGCTTGGAGATCCTGCCGCCGTTCGATGTTGCATTTGAGTCTCCCAGTTTTCGCTCGCAGAAGGTCGAGGAAATGGAGCGCACGCTGGCCGAGCGCCGCGTGGCCGGGCAGGTGGAGCATTTCGAACGCGCTTCAAAGTTACTCAAGCAGTTCCGCGAATTGCGCGAGGCCGCGCCCGAACTCGCACCGGCGGACGTGCTGCGACAGATCAGCCCAGCGGATCAAGGGTTGATGCTGCAGACGCTGCTGCTGGCGGCGGGGAAGTCGCAGTCAAGCTCATGTCTCTGGGCAGTAGCCGGGAACTCGCTCATCAAGATCGACGGCCGCGCCACCCCGGCGACGATGGAAATGGTAGCGTTACCCCTGACACTCGGCCCGCTGCGCAGCGTGCAGCCGGCGCGGGTGGACGGAAAAGAAGTCCTGCTGGTCGGCGCGCGGTCGGGCGTGATCGTTTACGATCCCGAATCGAAGGGCACGCAGGAATATGCCGATGCCTCGATCGACTCACCCTTGGGCTTTTCCCGCGCCATCACCTGGGACGGACAAATCTGGGGATGCCATGGCGACGCGGGCGTGGTCGCCTGGAAATTCGGCGAGTTCGCAGCGCCAAGCCGCGTAATTCGACCGACAGAACTCCGCGGCGCCAACAACCCGCCCCCCCTGCCGCCCAGCATGCCCTCGCCGCAGACGGGCGCGTCGATCTCAATTCGCACCAGCGGCATTCGCAACCTGACCATGCTGGACGAGCGCCGACTGATCCTCTCCGTCGGACACTCGCTGACGATCGTCTCGAAAGACGGCACGCGAACCAACGTCGCGATGCCCGCCGACTCCGAAGTGATCGCCCTCTTCGTGGACGGCGCTCGCGCCGTCGTGGTGCAGGAAGACGGCACCGTCAGCCTCCTCGACCGCGCCTCCCTCGCGCCAGTAGCGCAACAGCGCCGCAGCGGCCGCGTAACCGCAGCAGCCCTGCTCCCCTGGCTGGGCTCCAACCGCCTCCTGCTGGCGAGCGATTCCGGCGTAGTCTACTGCGTAGGCCTGGACGACGAAGTGGTAACAACCTACCTAAGCAGCCACCGCGGCCTGCGAACCCTCGCCGCCGCCGCCGACTTGGTCGCCGGCGTATCCTCCGACCGCCAGCGAATCGTCCTCTGGAACAGTTGGGACGGCAAAAAACCCTTGGCCGAGCTGTCAGTCGCCGGCGCAGCAAAGCACCGCGTAGGCGACATCGAATTCGCGTGAGCCGTGATCAATCGAAAGCGACGCGGCTTTCCTCCACCCCGAAACACAAGAAGACAACATCACGCCGGGGCAGAGCGTCGGGAAGCTACGCGCCCCGAAGCGCCGCCCCGGATTCATTCGATTGTTAAAACCCACAAATCCCAGCCATTTTCCTGGCATTTTGACCCTATTCCTGATAAAATCGCATCGACAGAAAAGGGGACGAAATCATGGGGGCTTCCAACTCAATTCGCCACACCACAATCCACCGCGCCATCACCCCGTCCCGCGCAACACCGCGCCACAACCCCGCGCGCGCCGGCGCAAAACAAAGCCACTTCGCTCCGCCAATCTCACTTCCCCCTGGCTGTTTGGCTACTTGGCTATTTGGCGTTCCTTCCCGTGCGCCGGCGCACCGCCGCACAACCGAAACCCCGCCAAAGCGCGCCAAACCCCGCCAAAGCGCCCCAAACCACGCCACCCTGCAAAATCTGCAGAACGAAGCCACCTGCCAATACGACAGTCCTTCCCTCCCCTCTCCCTCCCGTTCCTTCTTCCTCAACAATCGCGCGCCGGCGCAAAACGAACCCAAACCGATGCACGAATTTGCACGAGAATGCACGGTTCCCACCGATCGCGAATTTTCACCCGCCCAGCTTAACACCCCGCCCGCGAGCCTCACATTACCGGTTGATTTGGGTCGAGCCTTCCACCAGGTCCTTCGCGGAGTGCTGGGGCGGCCAGGAAGGTTCGTTGCCATTCGCGGGGGTCCGCGTCTGCGTCGGCGCGGCAGCGGGCGCTGGCGCCTCCTCCACCTTATCGACGCGAACGTTAAGCTCGGGCCGGCCGAGCAATTTGCTGACGGCTCTCTTATGGACGACCAACCGCTTCTTGAGAAAGCCGACGATCTGGTCGATGCGGGCGGGCTTGACGCAGCTCATCGTTTCGCCGTCCTCGTCGAACATCAGCACCGGCTTCTGCTTCATCAATTCCGAAAAACGGGAGAGGTCCAGATCGTCGCCATTGACCTTGTACGCGATCTCGAACGTCCACTTGCAGAACGGGCGCACCCAGGTCAACCACGGGTGGCGCGGGCCGATCCGTTCATTCAGCACGTCCTGGAACTGCCGCAGCGGGTGGTCGAGGACCAGGGCGCTGATGCGCGGGTCCTGTTCGGCGGCGATAAGCGCGGCGTTGGCGCCGGTGCCGATCCCGAGCACGCCGATCGCGTCGGGGTCTACGTAGGGGAAGCGGCGGCGGAGCAATTCGACGGCGGCGCGGACGTCCTGCGCTTCGTTGAGGCCAAACGTCGAGCCGGTGCTGGCGCTGGGACCGCGACCGCGGAGGTTGATCGCCAGGACGACGTATCCCGCGTCGTGGAGCGGGGAGATCAGCGGGAGCACCTGCTGGCGCGAGGCGCCGAAATCGTGCACCAGCACGACGGCGGCGTACCTGCGGTGGAGCACGTCTTCCCGTTCGATGATCAGGCGATGGGCGTCGAGCACGGGGACCAGCCAACCTTCGAGCTTGGTGTTGTCGAGCGAGAGCAGCTCGATCGGGTCATAGTAGACGCCGCGGCTGACCGGGTCCACCACGGCAGGCGCTGCCTTCGGATGGGTCGCGGTGACGACCAGCACGCCGACGAGGACAGCCAGCACCGTGGGGACAAGCATCAGGCGGTAAAGCAGCCCCCGGATGAAGCGAGAAAAGGGCGTGCCCACGTCATCGCGTACGGCCGCCTCCTTGCGCCGCAGCACATTGGTGAAGAGGAGCTTGACCAGGCGAACCAGGAGCGCCAGGATGCGACGCCACCGCGACGGGCCTCGCTTCCGAGGCTGCTCGTCGTCCAGAAAGCTCGGGTTCATTACGGGGCGCTTCATCATCGAAGCTCCAGGCACAAAGGTCGCGCGCGGCGATTTCCCCCGCCGCACGCTGCGCTCAAGTGGACGGATCAACGCCGTCATGTTGATCTACGATATATTTTCCGGACGTGCCACCGGCGGCGGGTGACGCAGTTGTTGACGCCTCGGTTAAGAAAACGTCATCATCCTTCCTATCGGCTTGACCTAATTCGGACTGAATCGTATTTTGCAGCGTGCCAGAGGCACCGCGCGGCTGAGTTTATCGGTCGCACGTCGCCTCGCCTGATGGCGGAGCCGTCGGGATTTCGTCCAATTCGCGAAAGAGAGAGGTCAAGGATGGCCAAGGGTAAGCACGCCACCGCCCTGTTCGAGGTAATGAACAAGACCAAGTTCGCCGGCGGGGGCCGCAACGGTTCATCCGGCGGCAGTGGGGGCGGAATCCCGACTCCGAAATGGTGGTTCAAGTCCAATAACGGCGGGGGGGACGCCAAAGGCGCGCCTGTCGCCGTCGAGACGCCGCAGCCTGCCGAGGCGGATTTCGAAACCACTAATTACGTTGAGGAACCTCCCGTGCGCCAAGCACCCGTGGTAATGCCGCCGCTAACGTCGTCGATCGACGTGCCATCGCCGGAGCCCGCCACATCTGCGCCACGCGCACAGCCGGTGGCGGTCTCGGTCGATCCGGATCGGCAGTTGATCAGCCTGCGGATGTCCTACACCAGTGCGCTCATCGGCGGGTTCGGCGTCTTCATCGCGCTGGCGGTGGCCGTGCTGATCGGCAAGGGCCTCACCCGCGGACCCTCGCCGGCCATTGCGAGCACCAGCACGCAGCAGCTCAAGCAGCGCCCAGCGACGCCGGGCGTGATGAACGTTCAGCGGCGGAGTGAAAATTCCGGCGGCACCAACGATGCGGTCGAAGGCGCAGCGCCGCGCCTAGCGAACACGGTTTCGACCGGCACGCGCAACCCGCAGCAATCGTTCAACGACCCGCGCCCCCCGGCGACGTTCTTCACCGACGACGCGCACCGGCAGAGCGGCTTGAACTACGCGATCATCCAGAGCTACCCGGACAAGGAGATGGCCGAGAAGGCGGCGGAATTCCTGACCAAGAACGGCATCCCCTGCACGGTCGAACGAAACCTGCCCGGTTGGTCGCAGAACTCGACGAACGTGTGCGTGGTCGTCGGCATCCGCGGTTTTGCAAAGATAAGCAACAACCCCGCCCTCGATGCTTACAAGAAGTCGATCATGGACGTCGGCGCCAAGTACAGCAACGGCCGCTCGCGCTTCACGGGATTTGGCACGGTGGGGATGTACCTGTGGAGAAAGAGCAACTGAGACGCAAGCTGATCGGGCGAGCAATCAGTCCTTCTCTTCGGCCTTGGTCGCGCGATCGCCGCGGGCAATGCGCTGCAGTTCCTTCACCTCGCGCGGGGTCAGCTCTCGGAATGAACCGGGCGTCAGCCCTTCCAACGTCAGCGGACCGAATTTCACGCGCGTCAGGTCCTTCACCTTGTGCCCCACCCCCGCGAGCATCCGCCGCACCTCGCGGTTGCGCCCTTCGCGCAGCGTAATTTCCAGGATGCTCTTCTCCGCCATTCGCTTGATCACGCGGATGTTGCTTCGCCCGGTCTTGAACCCCTTCCCCTGTTTGTCGCCCAGCCAGATCCCCTTTTCGAGTTGCTCGATCTGCCGAGCATCGACTGAGCCGTCCACCACCGCGCGGTAAGTTTTGGGAACGCCGTAACGCGGGTGGGTCAGGCGATTGGTCAGGTCGCCGTCGTTGGTCATCAGCAGCAATCCCTTGGCGTCGGCGTCCAGTTGCCCGACGGGGTAGAGGCGGCCGGGGAAGATCTTGCCGAGAAGATCGATAGCGCGGACCTGCTCGCCCTGCGCCACGTTGGTGCTGTAGACGCCCTTGGGTTTATTCAAGACGACGTAATAGCGCTTGCCCGACACGCGATCGCGCAGGCGGATGCGCTCGCCGTCCACCTCGACTTGGTCGGTCTCCGGATCAACCAGGACGGGCAGCTTATGGAGGGTGCGGCCGTTGACGGAGATTCGGCCGTCCAGGACCATCTGCTCAACGTTGCGGCGGGAATCGACGCCGGCGTTCGCCAGCACTTTCTGGATGCGTTCTTTCACGCCGTCATACTTACCCGAAGGGGGACGGGTTGGGTATGAGAGCTGGGAGATTTCAGCTTGCCTTGGCCACGGCGCGATCACCTGTTGTTGGGAATGTCTGGATCGAAGATCCGGTAGTTGCACTGCCAACCACCCTGCGTCGCGCCCAGGTCGATGGACCATTGGTTGGGCCGAGACAGGTCTTTTACCTGGGGATACCATGTGACATGGCCATCTTCGAACAGGAAGTTTCCGCCCGTCGGCACCTCGCGCTTTATGTGGCTGCTGGCTTTTGACCAGGAATTGACACTGCCATCGAACTGCAACATGTCGCTGGCAATGGGGGCGCTCTTGTACTTTCCACTGGGTCTCTTCTTGTTCACCCATTCAAGACCATCAGTGAATCCACTTGGATTATAGATCATTTGGTTCGGAAGTGGCGGAGTCGGCACCTCACGATGCGGCAGGTAGAAGTATCCGATCAAACCCCCCGTGCCCGAATTGTCGTTCCCTTGCGCTCGGTGCCACTCCTGGCTCGGGCAATAAAGAACATTATCCTTCTGACGTTCGTTTACCGTGCCGTTTTTGATCAGGTATTGTTCGAAGAATTGCTGCACACACGTATTGTTCCAAGATGTGTCCCATCCCCGATCTGGCCAATTTGGTAAAATCGCGGGGCCGTTGTAGGGAAAGTAGCCCTTATTGTTGACGAAATACTGTGACAGCCCGAGTCCCCACTGCCGCAAGTTGCTAGAACACTGCACGCGGACGGCGTTCTCCCGGGCCTTGCTCAAGGAGGGAAGCAGGATCGAAATCAGCAGCGCGATGATCCCGATAACGACGAGCAACTCGACCAGCGTAAACGCCTTGGGCCGACTGTCCCCAACTCGAAACTGCCTCATTGAAATCCTCCGGCGGTGGAGCGTTTGCTCGCGGCACCTGACATGGATCCCCCTGGAAATGATCTACGCTTCACTATATTACCACACCCGATACGTGTGCAAGTTTAATTCTATAACCCGCCAAGGTTCACGTTAATTCCCCACTGCCGGCGGTGGGAAAGGTGACTTCCAGCCAGACGCAGTCGGAAAGCGTTTTAATGACCGGATCCTTCATCCGAGCCGGCAGCAGCACGGTTTCGCCCCGGCCGAAGCGGGTCGGCTCTTTGACGCCGCCCACCCGCACTTCGGCGCTCCCTTCGAGCATCATCCAGACCACGGGTTGATCGTAGGGGACGGCTTCTTCAACCCCCTCGACGAACCGCACCTTTTCCACCTTGAAGAACTCGCTGGTGACCAAGCGGGTGACGGTGGTGAAGAAGCCAGCGGTGTGGGCGCGCTTTTGCTCGGGTTCGTCCTGTTTGTCAAAATCGATGCACTGCATGGCCTCTTCCACATGCATCTTGCGCGGCTTTCCATTTTCGAGGCGGTCAAAATCGAAGATGCGGAAAGTTGTATCGCTGGGCGTTTGCACCTCGGCGACCAGAATGCCCTCGCCCAGCGCGTGCACGGTACCGCTGGGGAGGAAGAAGCATTGGCCGGGTTTGACGGCGACGGCGTTTACGGTCTCCAATACTGATCCGCCAGCGATGGCGGAGCGGAATTGCTCGCGCCTGACGCCCGGCTTGAGGCCGCGGTAGAGCTTGGCGCCGGGATCGTTCTGCAGGACGTACCAAGCCTCGGTCTTGAGGTGCGAGCCACGGTGGGCATTGGCGTATTCCCGCGTTGGATGCACCTGCAGCGATAGGTCCTCGCGGGCGTCAAGATACTTGACGAGAATGGGGAATTGCCGCCCATCGAGCAGCGGGACGTTACCGTGCAAGGCTGGGCCGTATTCCTCGATGAGCTGGTGAAGCGTCCGCCCTGCTAAGGGCCCGTTGGCGATCTCACTGCTGACCCACTGCCCCCCCTGATCGACCACGCCGGGCGGGAAATCGTATAGTTCCCAGCTTTCGCCGATCGGCTTCCCCTCTGGAAGCGGTTTGCCGAGAACGCTTTGCAGCTTGCGGCCCCCCCAGATCTTTTCCACCAGGCGCGGTTTAAACTTGAGCGGGTACAGTGACATAATTTGCTTGGTACTCTATAACGTCGGCCCCTTAGGGGCTACTGACGTTGGATCGACCATTGACCGCGAATCATTCACCGGATCTCTCACCTCATGTCCAAAAAGATGTCCAATAACGGCCACGCGAAGACCTTCGTGGTCGATACCAACGTGCTGCTGCACAACCCGAACGCGATCTTCCTCTTCGCCGACAACGAGGTGATCATCCCGTTCGACGTCATTGAAGAGCTCGACAGCTTCAAGGCCAACAACGACGACCTGGGCCGAAACGCCCGCACGGTGATCCGCCACCTCGACCGCCTGCGGGCTCAGGGAAGCCTCGCCGAAGGGGTGGATGTCAAGGAGACCGGCGGGCGCGTCCGCGTGGTGTTGGAGGAAGACCAGAAGCTCTGCCCGGGGCTGACCGCCAACACGCCCGACAACCGCATCATCTGCACCGCTCATTCGCTTAAGCAGCAGGGCAAACGGGTGGTTTTCGTCTCCAAGGACATCAACGCCCGCATCAAGTCCGACACGATGGGGATCGTCACGCAGGACTTCCAAGCCCAGCGGGTGGATTTCGAACGCCTGTACACCGGCTTTCAGGAGGCGGTGGTCCCCGGCGACGCGATCGATACCCTTTTTCAGGAAAAGACGCTCCGCCTGCCGCTCGAGAAGATGTATGCGAACGAGTACGTCCTTCTGAAAGACCAAGCCGACGAATCGCACACGGCGCTCTCGCGATACCGGTCGGATCTGAACGCGCTGGTACCAGTGCGGGCGCGGCGCGGGCCGGTTTTCGGCATCATGTCGCGGAACGTTCAGCAGACGATGGCGTTGGACCTGCTGCTCGACGATTCGGTCAAACTCGTCTCACTGATCGGCTCGGCCGGAACGGGAAAAACACTTTTGGCGATCGCGGCGGGGATGACCAAGGTGCTTAACGAGCAGGTCTACCAGAAGTTGCTGGTTGCGCGTCCGATCATGCCGCTGGGTCGGGACATTGGCTATCTCCCCGGCGATAAGGACGAAAAGCTGACCGCCTGGATGCAGCCGATCTTCGATAACATGGGCTATTTGCTGTCAAACCGCCTGGCCGGCTCGGGCAATGGCGAAGGGCAAGGCGGCCACGCCGCGTCGCTCTCGACCGTCGAACAACGGATCAAGCAGCTTATGGAATCGGGACAGGTCGTCTTGGAACCCCTGACCTACATCCGCGGCCGCTCGATTCCGCACCAGTTCATGATCGTGGATGAGGCGCAGAACCTTACGCCGCACGAGGTAAAGACGATTGCAAGCCGAGTGGGCGAAGGAACCAAGCTGGTGCTGACAGGCGATGCGAGTCAGATCGATAATCCGTATTTGGATAGTTCATCCAACGGGCTGTCGTATCTGGTGGAACGGCTGAAGGGGAAGTCGATCGTCGGGCATATCACGCTGGCGAAGAGCGAGCGATCTGAACTGGCGAGTCTGGTGACGGCGGAGCTTTGACAAACCCAGAATGAGTAGTCTGTGTGGCATGGGCAACGGTACTCCGTTGCCCGTGGTCTTTGTGAAATCAACACCACGGGCAAACAAGTTTGCCCATGCCACCCATGCCACCCAAGGCATGCGAGACGTGATTAGAGCAGCCCCTTGGCTTTCATCCGCTGGAAGAAGGGCGATTGATGCCCCCGCTTCAGGTCGTCTGCGTGTTGGGCATCTTCCTCGCGCACTTCGTTTTGAATTTCGTCAGGATGATCCCAGTAATAGAGCATCGCCGCGTGCGCCTCGGCGATGGTGAGATAAGGGTGTTGCCGGCACATTTCTTCTGGCGACCAGCCGTACGCGAGGTAATCCATCACCAGTTGGGCGACGCGCACACGCTTTATGCGGGTGAGGCGGGCAGGCTCGCCGGGCGGCTTTTCGATATGCGGATAGGATACGACTGTAGACATGGCTAAATTCCCATTTGATCTGGCTTTCGCTGTAATGATAGCATCCCGGGAATACTTCTGCGCCCCAAACGTTTTTAGAGGAGTGATGCTTCCCGTCGTTTCCCTACCTGCTGCCCAGCCCAAAAGACCTTCGAAGCGAATCCCGCGCATCGCTGTGGTGATCCCTGCCTGGAACGAGGAAGGTTCCATAGGCCGGGTGATCGATGCTTTGCCGAAGGAATATGTCGAGCGCGTTATCGTGGCGGACAATAATTCGACGGATTACACCGCCACCGTTGCCGCTAAGTTTGGGGCGACGGTTATCCCCGCTGCGCGGCAGGGGTATGGCTCGGCCTGTCTTGCCGCACTCGCCCATCTCGCCGCGCTTTCCGAGGATCAGCGGCCGGAGATTGTCGTCTTTGTCGATGCGGATTTTTCCGATCATCCCGAACAGTTGCCGCTGCTGGTGGATCCGATCATCGACGGGGAGGCGGATTTCGTCCTGGGCTCGCGCATGCTGAAGACTCAGCCGGCCGGGGCGTTGCTGCCGCAGGCGATTTTCGGGAACAAGCTGGCGTGCTTCCTGATGCGATTGTTCTTCAACAAAACTTATACGGATCTCGGGCCTTTTCGGGCTATTTCATGGCGTGCGCTCGAAACTCTGCAGATGTCGGATCCGGATTTCGGATGGACGGTCGAGATGCAGATCAAGGCCGCTCGGCATCGTCTGCGCACGGCGGAGGTGGCGGTCGACTACCGGCCTCGGATCGGGTACAGCAAGATCACCGGCACGCTCTGGGGGACGGTCCGCGCGGGGTATAAGATTCTCCTCACGCTCTTCCGCCACGGCCTGGCGCAATAGAACGCCGGGGCCAGACAAGTTCCGGCCCCGGCGTGCTTACAACTTTTTTCCCAACAGGCATCGAGGCGCTGATTACGGATTCGGAACCTTCTTCGTTTCGGTCTTGGTCTCGGTCGTGCCGTCGGCCTTCTTGGTCACGGTTTCTTCCTTGACCTTGGTGCCGCTCGGCCCATCCGTCACGGTCTTCTCATGGGCAACTTCGCGGTCGCAGCCACCGGTGAAGGCGGGCAGACCGATCAGGGCGGCGGACATGAACAACGTCGTTGCGAGCTTGCGAACCATTGGTTCTCCTTGGTTAGTGACGCCCTACCTTTCGCAATCATTGTGCCAATGGCCGTGACGAAAGCAGAACCGCCCCGAATCTGCAGAAAGCGGCCGCGAGCATTCACCGATTTTCCCTGACCGCTATATCCGGGAGTCGCTTTGCCTGTCATAACGGCCAGAACAGTGCGACGTTAGTGCCGCAGTGCGTCGTCGTGTCGCAGTCAGTTACTCTTGGCGATCGAACCTCTGACGCATAGACTGTTTGTCTTCCAAACTGAAACGAAAGAGAACACATGGAAACCCCGACGACTCCCAATCCAAACGTGATCCAATACGACGACTTCGCCAAGCTCGAACTGCGTGTGGCGACGATCGTCGAGTGCAAGGCGCACCCCAATGCCGACAAGCTGCTCGTGCTGCAAATCGACCTGGGCACCGAGCGGCGGCAGATCTGCGCCGGCTTGCGCCAGCACTATCAACCCGAGCAACTGGTGGGCAAGCAGATCGTCGTCGTCGCCAACCTCGCCCCGCGCACGATGCGCGGCGAGATCAGCCAGGGCATGCTCCTGGCGGCGACCGATCCAACGACCAATCGCGTGATCTTCGTATCTCCATCTGAGCCGACGGCGCCGGGCAGCAAAGTAAGCTAAATCAAAGGATGAAGGTGGAAGGATGAAGGATGAATCAGAGGATTTCTCCGCCTTTTTCATCCTTCCGCCTTCATCATTCATCCTTCCTCTTCAATGCTTCGCGAACTCCACATCAGCAATCTCGCCGTCATCGCCGACGCGCGCATCGAACTGCACCGGGGGCTGAATTGCTTTACCGGGGCCACGGGCGCGGGAAAGTCGCTGGTGATCGGCGCCGTCGAAGTGCTGCTGGGCCTGCGCAGCCCGGCGGAGATGCTGCGCGCGGGCGTGGACGAGGGACGCGTGTCCGGCGTTTTTGACGTCGCGGCGAAGGAGACGCAGCGCGAGATCGAGCGCGTGACCGACATTGCGGTCGTGGCTGAGGGGGGCGAGTTGCTGCTGACGCGGCGGCTTTACGCGTCGGGGCGGTCGTCGGTTTCGCTCAACGGCAATCCGATCACGCTCGGCATGCTGAAGCAGGTCGCCGACCTGCTCATCGACGTCCATGGCCAGCACGACCACCAATACCTGCTCAAACCCTCGAATCAGCTCGACGTGCTGGACCAGTTCGGCGAGCTGTGGCCGTTGCGGCAGCAGTATCGGGACGTGTTCGATCGGCTACAGGCAATTAAGTCGCGGCTGGCGGAGCTCTCGACGAATCGGACTCTACGCGAGCAGCAGTTGGAGTTGTACCGATTCCAGGCCGAGGAGATTGACGGGGCCGCGCTCGATGCCGACGAATACACGGAGCTGGGCGCTCGGGCGTCGGTGCTGAAGAACCTTGAGAAGATCAAAAAGGATGCGTCGAGCGTACACGGGGCGCTGTACGAGGCGGATGGCTCGGTGCTCGAGCGGTTGAAGATGATGGCGGCGGTGCTGTCGGAACTGTCCGAAGTGGACCCGGGCGCCAAGCCGATCGCCGGCGCGGTCCGCGACGCCACCCTGCAACTTGAAGAGGCCGCGTTCGACCTCTCGCGCTATCTCGACAAGCTGGATCTCGATCCCGGCGAATTGGTCGAAGTCGAAGACCGGTTGAACACCGTCAATCGGATTCTGAATAAGTACAACGACACGGTGCAAGATACGCTGGCATATCGAGCGGAGATTGCGCAGAAGATCGAAGAATTGGAGAATGCGTCAGAAGATTTGAGCACGATGAACCAGGAAGTCGCGCCGCTGACCAAGCGGTTGACGGAGCTGGGAAATGAGCTTTCCGCGAAGAGGCAAGGGGCGGCCAAGCGGCTTTTCCCGCAGGTGGAGAAGGCGCTAGCGGAACTGGGGATGGAGAAGGCGCGGTTTTCGATATCGGTCAGTCATCTTGCCGCTGAAGCTGCCAGCGCGTCGGGATTTGACGCACTGGAGTTTCTGGTTCAGACCAATCCAGGTCAACCGCCGCAACCGCTGCGCAAGATTGCGTCGGGGGGCGAGCTTTCGCGCATCATGCTGGCGCTCAAGGGGATTTTGGCGTCATCCGATCGCATCTCGGTTCTGGTGTTCGACGAGATCGACGCCAACGTAGGCGGGCGCCTCGGGTCGGTCATCGGCTCCAAGCTGCGCAGCCTGGCGACCCACCACCAGGTGCTCTGCATCACGCACCTCCCACAGATCGCCAGCTACGCCGATCGGCATTTGACGGTGCGCAAGGAAGTGATCGGCAACCAGACGACGACCACCGTCCGCCCGATGGAGGGCGACGTCCGCCTGCAGGAATTGGCGGAAATGATCGGCGGCCACCGGATCACCGACACCACGCGAGCCCAGGCGCGCGAGTTGCTCGAAGCGGCGCAGGCGGAGTTCAAGAAAGAACCGCCGCGCAAGGAGACGAAGACGGCGCGGAAGACCAAGGCGGCCAGTTAAGTTCCGATCGCTTCTTCCGGAATCACCCGCAACGCCCCCTGCCGGTCCACGCATGCGATCGTCGTCGCCGCTTCGGCGATTACCGTCTCGCCGCGCTTCAGCAGATACTGATGATCGATCCGCACGTGCGTCTTGCGCGCCACGCGCGTCGTCAGGGTCAGCTCATCGTCAAATCGGGCGGGGGCCTTGTACCGGCACTCGACTTTGACGACCACGAACAGGATCCCCTCCATCTCAAGCTGAGCGTAAGAAATCCCACTCGCGCGGAGCAGTTCGATCCGCCCCATCTCCAGATATTGAAAATAGCGGCTGTGATGCACGACCCCCATGCCGTCGGTCTCCGGATAGCGCACTCGGAACGTAATCTGATGCTCTGTCAGCATTTAACCTCTGGTTTTCCCTGCAACTTCCGCGTGTTGGCGGTGAAATCGTTAGCCTTGAAGATCCCGCAAACCTCGTTACACTAAAGCGTTCCGGCCGATCAGGCAAAGGCGCTTGCGGACCGCTCTCGAATTAATCGCTCAACGTTCCCGAAAGGATCGCGTTCATGATCAAAGTGAAGTCGCGCGGCAATGAGACCGCCGAACAAATGCTCCGGCGCTTCAAGAAGATGTGCGAAAAGGAAGGTCTGACCAAGGACATCAAGCGCATCGCCTACTACGAGAAGCCCAGCGAGAAAAAGCGCCGCCGCGCCCGCACCAAGCCCCGGGTGTTCAAGCCCATGGGCAGCAGTAGCAGCAGCAGCAACAGCAGCCGCTAAGTCGACGGCCGTAAAAGTATCGGGAAGACACTGAACGCAAAACCCGGCATACGCTTGATCGTAAGCGCCGCCGCCTTTGCCTTTTTCCGCGAACCTTTTACCCTCTGTCGCACACATGAACCCATCCAACGGCGCCGCCGTCCACACCCAGGGCCTGACCAAAGTCTACAAGGACTTCTGGGGCCGGGACAAAGTCACCGCGCTCGACGACCTCAACCTCACCATCCCGCGCGGTGAGGTTTTTGGTTTGCTCGGGCCCAACGGGTCCGGCAAGTCCACCACGATCAAGCTCCTGCTGGGGCTGATCTTTCCCACGCGCGGGTCTGCCCACCTGCTGGGCCAGCCCGCGGGGAACAACGTCATCAACGAGCGGATCGGCTTCCTCCCCGAGGAATCGTACCTCTACAAGTTCCTCAACGGCGAGGAAACGCTGCACTTCTACGGCAAGCTGTTCAAGATCCCGCGCCGCGAGCTCAAGAAGCGCGTCCCGCTGCTGCTGGACAAGGTCGGCCTCGACGGGCCCAGCCGCAAGCGCAAGCTGCGCGAGTATTCCAAGGGCATGGCCCGCCGCATCGGGCTGGCGCAGGCGCTGATCA
>JAQGHM010000117.1 GCA_028291615.1 Phycisphaerales bacterium
CGGGCATCGAAATTCCTCCTGACGTCGCATTGTCACCGCCCCCGCCCCGAGCGTGCAAGTCTTCGCGCGGCGAACGTCAGCCGCGACTCAGCCGTCGTTCACCGCTGCCATGGATTGTAATAGCGGATCAACAGGTTGAACCGATCTTCGCTGACGATCGGCACCTTCAATTGTTCCGCCTGCCCGCGGGCAGTTTCGTATGCACGCCGCGCGGCATCTTCCTTCGGCGGACTCCCCAGGATGAGATAATCCGTGCGCGGCCCCACCAGCGGATCGACCATGCCGTTCCACCGCGTGATCAGCGCCGTCAGCGTATCCCGGCCCGCGAGCGACATATCGCCCGCGACGCTGAAATGATTCTCCCGCCCGCGCGCGAAGATGAAGTTGAAGATCTGATCGCCCGCGCGCGGCGGTGTATTTCCATCCGGCTTAACCACCTTGCACGTGCTGCTGCCGTTCCCGACCGACACCACCTCGACCCATCCCTTCGAGCCCGGGTTGTGCTCCGCATACGCCGCCAGCGTCGGCAGCGTGGCGCGGCCATCGTATATCTCAAACGTCATCCCCGGCACCACCTTCTCCCCAGCGCCGACGTTAATATAAAGCGTGCCGTCCGGCCCCAATCCGCTGATCACGCCATCCGGTTGCAGCGGCGCCGAAGCTGTCCCAGTCTCGACGATCGAACCTGTGCCGCCGCCACCGCTGGCAATGGCTTGGCTCTTCTCCAGTGCGCGGCGCAAACGGGCCGCCACCTGCCGTTCCATCTCCGTGTCGCGGCTGGTGGGGTACCAGTATTTGATCGGCACGTCGGGATATGTTTCCGGATCGAGCGTCACCGCTTCGCGCGGCTGGATCTTCGTGCCCGGGCCGGAGAAGGCCAGGCGATATTGCGATACGTCCGTCACCCGCCGCTCGAGGATCACCTCGCGCTCGACCAGCACCTTGGGCGTGATCGTGTAAGTCTCGTCCGGGTTCCGCGCCACCTCAAAGCTCAGCGTGCGGCGAATGGCTCCGAGCGAGTTGGCGAAAATCTGATACGCCGTCCCAGTGTCCGGCCGCCACGGCTCGAACCACTGCTTGGAAACCTGCGGCGCGGTCGTGATTTCCCCCGCGCGGTAATCGACGCGATCCAGCGTGAACAGGTATCCTCGCGCCGTCTGCCGGCACGCCTCGAGCACGCGCTCGTAGTCGCGCCCCTGTACCTGCGCCGCCGCCGGCTGGTTCAGCCAATAGGACGGCTGCGTCGTCGCGGGGTCCAGCGCGGTGGCTGGCTGCGTCGCCGAGGGATTCTGCGGCTTGGTGATGCACCCGGGGATAAGGCCGACCCCCAGCGCTGCCGCGCCCGCCGCAACGCACAGCGCCTCGCGCCTGAAACAATTGGCCATCCGCAATCGGCAATTCGCCATCATCCTCGCTCCATTCGGTGCGCCAGCCGCGGAAAATCCTTGTCGCCTTTGGGCACCTCTTCGCCAACCGTCTGAATCACCAGGTTGTTCACCGTCCCCGGCGCAGTCATCGACAGTCCGGCTACGATCACGATCCGGTCTCCCGTCTTCGCCATCTTCTTCCCCCGCACGAAGTTGTCCACCCATGCGATCAGCCCGTTAAAGTGTTCGGGCGGCGGCATCTCCTGCGGGATCACGCCATAATGCAGCGCCATCCGCCGCAGCGCCCGGTGATCGCTCGACAGCGCCACGATCGGCACGCTCATGCGATATTTCGAAAACAGCCGCGCCGTCGAGCCGGTCTGGCTCCAGACGCAGACCAGCTTCAATTCCATGTCCTGCACGATCTGCCAGACCCCCTTCGCCATCGCCGCCGAGAGCGGCAGCGTCTTGATCGTAAGCTGAGGCTCGGCCTTGGGCGGGATCGTCGCCAGGTACGCCTCGGTGATCTCGGCAATGTGCGCCATCGTCCGCACCGTCTGCACCGGGAACTTTCCGACGCTGGTCTCCCCCGAAAGCATCACCGCATCGGTCCCGTCAAAGATCGCGTTGGCGACGTCGCTCACCTCCGCCCGCGTCGGCGAAGATTCCTCGATCATGCTCTGCAACATCTGCGTCGCGACGATTACCGGCTTCCCCGCCAACTGACAGCGGCGGATCAAATCCTTCTGGATGATCGGCACCTGCGCCACGTCCATCTCCACGCCCAGGTCGCCGCGCGCGACCATCAGCCCGTCGCAGTTGTCGATGATCGCGTCGATGTTCCGCACCGCCTCGGGCTTCTCGATCTTGGCGATCAGGTGGATATCGCTGACCTTGTTCACCAGATGCTGGCGGAGCAGCGACAAGTCCTCCGCCGAGCGCACGAAGGAGAGCGCCAGGTAATCCAGATCGTTCTCCACCGCCCAGTCCGCGTCGCGCCAGTCCTTCTCAGTAATCGCAGGCGTGTTCACCACCGTGTCCGGCAGGTTGATCCCCTTGGCGCTCTTCAGCACCCCGCCATCCGTGCATTTTAGGACGAGATGATTGTAATTCTTCTCAATGCAGATGAATCGCAGCAGCCCATCCTCGATCAGCACGCGGTGGCCGATTTGCACGTCATCCACCATCTGCGGAAAGATCGTGGAAACCACGCCATTCGCCCCGTCGATCGGCGCCCGCTGCAGGGTCAGCTCATCGCCGACCTCGATCGGCATCCCGCCCTTCCCCTCGACTTCGATCACCTTCCCCAGCCGGATCTTGGGCCCGCAGAGATCGCCCAAAATTCCCACCGGCTGATCGTGCATCGCCGCCGCCTCGCGAATCTTGCGCAGCATCAGCAGGTGATCGTCCAGCGTCCCGTGCGAGAAATTAAGCCGGCAAATGTCCACCCCCGCCCGAAAGAGTTCCAGCAGCGTCGCCACCTCCGCCACCGCGGGCCCCATCGTGGCGACAATTTTCGTGCGGATCATGCTCATCAAGCTCGTCGAAAAATGCGGCTGGCTGGCAGGCGTCTGATTCACGGTTTGTGATAGCGGAACCGTGAATGCGACGCAAGCAAAGGCGTGAGAATTCTCAAGACGAACATGCTACAATTCATCGATCATGACCGCCGAGGAATATCTGAAACGGATGCAGGACCCGCACTGGTACGGTGAACAGGATGAAAACGGGATTGACCTCTCGCTTATTCGGGCGATTTTGGAACTGACGCCCACGGAGCGCATTCGTCGGTCCGACAAAGCCCGCCGTGACGCCCTGAGACTTCGAGAATATGGCAGACTCCACCGACAAGAGCATACTTGAGCAGATCGCAGACGTGCTTGAAGACCTGATCAGAATCAAACAGCACATCCGGCGGCCAAAAGATCAGGATTCGTTGATGCAATTGCTCGCAATCAGGAAAGTTCGCGACGAACAAGCACGCCGCCCGGAATGACCGCGCCTTCCTTCGGTTCGCCAGCTCACCCTTCCGCATCTCCGCCACCCGCCGCCCCTGATCTGCAAAATGTCTCCGCGAAGATCACGCGAACATCCCGCGATAATGCCGATACCACGCGCTGTCGAACCGTTCACCCGGGTCGTAATCCCGCTTAAGCCGCAGGAACTCTGCAAAATTGGGATAGCACGCCTCAACCTGTTCCCGCGTCGCGAAGCGATGATAGGTGAGATAGAAGCCGCCCCCCAAACCGATCGCCGCATCGTGCAGCTTTCGAAACGTCCGCGCCGATCGTTCGATCCCCGCGCCGTCGTGCCTCGTTCGAAGGTTGAAGATGACGCACGCGTAATCCGACCGAGCCCAGCGTAAAAACGTCGTCTGCTCGCGCCCCACCAGGCGAATCGTTCCGTAGATGTCCTCGATCCCCGTTTCGCGCAGCACCGCGCGCGATCGCTCGAGAAACCCGATCAGCGCGTCCGGCGGTACGAACAATTCCCCGAGAATCAGCGATTCGTCCGTCCCCGCGCCTTGCGCATCGGAACCGGTGACCTTTAGAAACTGGTCGTAGCTTGGAATGTACGTGCTCAGTTGCATCGTGTCCGACCAATAGACCCGGCCGTGGGTTTCGAGATAGTGTGCCGAATACGACGCGAACGCCCGCCGCTTATCCGTGTGCGCCAGTTGCAACAGCCGCAACCAGTCTTCGCGGGAAAGGTCGGCTGATTCGTCCGAGACCGAAACGTCATCCGCCACCGACTCATAGCATGCCAGCACGCCGCGCCGCAGGAACGAAGCATCCGTCGGATCGATCGCGTACTGAAAATCGCCGTACACGCAACCCTCGGCCACGCGCCGGCGGACAGCCGACACCGCCTCATCGATGTCGAGAATATCGACCCGTCGTCGCAATTTCCGCCGCCGCGCCAGACGAAGCGTCACCGTCGCCACCGCCCCGAACAGCCCATATCCACCCACGACCAGTGAAAACAATTCCGCCCGCTCTTCCCGCGAACACGTGACGAGCGCCCCGTCCGGTGTCACCAGCGTCAGCGCCTCCACGTCCTCGACGATCGGACCTAAGAGCAGCCCGCGGCCGTGCACGTTCGCCGCAACCGAGCCTCCCAAGGTCAACGTATCCGCCCCCGTCTGCTTCTGCCGGATTCCCCAGGTCATCTGCGAACCGAATTGTGCGGCATGGGTCGCCCGAATTACCGCTGGCCAATCCGCCCCCGCCTCCATCGTGATCGATACCCGCTCGGCGTCAAACCCGACCAGGTGATTCATCCCCGCAGTGTCGATCAGCAAGGCGCCGGCCGCGAACTGCTGCCCGCCCATCGCGTGACGCCCGCCGCAAATGCACACCTTTATTTCCCGTTCCACCGCCGTCGTCACCGCGTCCCTTAATTCATCGACGTTGCGCGGCCGCACGATGCCCGCGACGCGCGTCGGGTTCAGGCGCGAATGAACGTCGTTCACGACACGGCTGCCGTTGTCCTCGTTGCGCATCCCGACAAGTTAACCGCGGAGACCCCGGCAAGAAAGACAAAAGTAAGCGTAAGCTAACATAATTTTATCGTCCCGATGGCGGTGTGACTTTAAGCTCCAGTCGGTTTCGCCGGCGGCGCCACCGGCATCACCACCTTGATGTGCGTCTCCTTCAACTGCCGCTCGTCGATCGTGTTCGGCGCCTGGCACATGACGTCATGCCCCGTCTGCGTCTTGGGGAACGCGATCACGTCGCGAATGTTCGACAAATTTCGCAACAGCATGATCATGCGGTCCAGCCCCAGCGCCAGCCCGCCATGCGGCGGCGCGCCGTACTGCAGCGCATCGAGCAGAAAGCCGAACTTATTCTTCTGCTGCTCCGGCGTAATCCCGAGCAACCCGAATACCTTCTGCTGCACGTCCATCCGGTGGATACGGATCGAGCCGCCGCCGATCTCGCTGCCGTTGACGACGATGTCGTACGCCTTGCTCTTGATCGATTCGATGGTGGCGCGGTCGCCGCTGTCCATCTTCGCGACGTCTTCATCGAGCGGCGCGGTGAACGGGTGATGCGTCGCGACGTAGCGGTTCTCTTCCATGTCGTGCTCGAAGAGCGGGAAGTTGACAACCCACACCCAGGCGAACTCCTGGCTCGGCTTGAGCTGCAGATCCTTCGCCATCTTCAGACGCAACTCGCCCAAAACCTTGTGCACCACCTTTGGCGAATCGGCCCCGAAGCAAAGCAGGTCCCCATGCTTGGCCCCCACGCGCTCGACGATTTGCGGCGCGATCGAAGCGAGAAACTTCGCCACGCCAGTATAAAGGTGAAGCCCATCGCCCGCGGGAATCGCGCCGCTCTTGGCTTCAGCCTCCGACTGGATGACCTTCTCCTTCAACGCCTGTTCGACGTTGAGCACCTTGGTCACCGCCAGCCCCTTGGCCCCGAATCCCTTCGCCCATTCCGCCAGCGCGTCAGTCTCCTTGCGGGTCAGCTTCGAGCCGCCCGGCACGACGATGCACTTCACCAGCGGCGCGTTCTTGAAGACGGCAAACTCCGTCTGATGAGCCAAGTCCGTGATGTCCACCAGCTTCATCCCAAAGCGCAGGTCCGGACGATCCGAGCCATACGTTCCCATCGCCTCGTCATATTCCATGTGCGGAACCGGGTTCGGGATCTCGACGTTCAAGATCTCCTTCCAGATCCGCCGCAGAAGTCCCTCGATCACCGTGATGACATCTTCGCGATCGATGAACGCCATCTCCACGTCGAGCTGCGTAAATTCCGCCTGCCGATCCGCCCGCGGGTCTTCATCGCGGAAGCAGCGCACGATCTGCATGTACTTGTCGCACCCGCTCACCATTAAAAGTTGCTTGAACAACTGCGGCGACTGCGGCAGCGCATAAAACATCCCCGGCGCAGTCCGCGCCGGCACGATGAAATCCCGCGCCCCCTCCGGCGTCGAGCGCGTCAAAAACGGCGTCTCGATCTCCCAGAACCCCGCCTCCCCCAGCACATCCCGCATGATCTTGGTCACGCGGTAGCGCGTGCGCAGCGTCTCCTGCATCGCCCCCCGCCGCAGGTCGAGATACCGATACTGCAGCCGCCGCTCCTCGTTCACCACCTCGCGCTCATCAGGCGTGAACGGCGGCGTCGGTGACTCGCTCAGCACCTCCATCGACCGCACCCGCACCTCAATCTCACCCGTCGCCAGCTTCGGATTGGTCAGCCCCTCCCCGCGCGGCTCGACTTCCCCCGACACGCTGATTACCCACTCCGAGCGCAGGAAGCGGGCCTTCTCGTGAATTTCCTTGCCGCACGAGTCCGGGTCGAACACAAGTTGCGTCAGCCCATCCCGGTCCCGCAGGTCGATGAAGACCAGCCCGCCATGATCGCGGTAAGAATGTACCCACCCCGCCAGCCGAACCACCTTCGGCACGTCCGCCTTGCGAAGCTGCCCACACGTGTGCGTACGATATCGAGTCTCGATGTATTCCATGGGGAAAAGAAGTCAGAATCCAGAAATCGGAAGCGAGAAGCCCGCCGGCACACCACCGGGAACCCATAAAGATACGGGAACAACCCCGGCCGCCTGACGAGTCCCGTGATGATACGGAAGAGAAGCCGATTGGCAACGATCGGCGGCAAGAGGTTAGCTGAGGGGCTCAGCGGGCGTCTCAGCAGGTGGAGGAAACGGTATCCCGTCGTATACCTCGGCCAGCGGGAGGTCGATTTCCAATGCCGGGATCGACAGCACCGCTTCGACCGTATTGACCTCGCGGAGCAACCAACTCCCGCCCGCCTGCCGCTCGTAGATCTCGGCGTGCGGGGCGTCCTGCGACACCAGCACGTACGCCCGCAGCGACTCGACCCTGCGGTAGTTCTCGGATTTCAATCCCCGGTCGTACGCCTCGGTCGATTTCGACAACACTTCAAACAGCACCGTAGGATTGACTGCCGTCTCGCCTGCATTGTCTGCCTTGTCGAAGATCAACGGCCCACAGTAGACGGCCACGTCAGGATACGTCCGCAATCCCGTCGCCAGCACCGCCATGCGCAGGTTTGACTCGTATGCACGGCAAGGCTTTCCCTTCAGACGTTGCCGCACCTCGCCGGCGATGTTGGATGTGATCAAACTGTGCCGCGCCGTCCCCCCCGCCATGGCGAAGATCTCCCCTTGGTAGTAGTCGCTCTTGTAATCCGCCGGCCGCTCCAGCGCGTAATATTCCTCAGGCGTGTAGCGCTTGACGATCTTGGGAATGGCCATGATGTGAGATTCTACC
Source organism: Phycisphaerales bacterium (assembly GCA_028291615.1). GTDB lineage: Bacteria > Planctomycetota > Phycisphaerae > Tepidisphaerales > Tepidisphaeraceae > RYN-433. Next base: position 7,630 of record JAQGHM010000117.1, read on the forward strand.
AGCCAGCATGTCGCCTGACGAGCGGGGCTATTTCCCCCAAGGCTTCGCAAACCAATCCCTCAACACCTTCTCCGCCGGCTTATTCTCCGGCGTATACCCCTTATCCCCCGACCCGCCATCCCCCGGCTCCCAGTTCCAGACCATGAACCCGCCCAGCCCCGGGTTCCCGTACCACGCCTTGAAGAACCCCTCGTACAGCCGCTTCTGGAGGTTCAAATCCACGCCAAGTTCTGTCCGCGTATAGTCCCACGGCTCACTCGCCGCATTCTCCAGGCTGCACCAGCCGACCTCGGAAAACATGAGCGGCTTCCCCTGCTTCTGCGTAAACGCCAGCACGTCCTTCTGGATCATTCGCCAATTCTCGGCGATCTCCCCCACGCTGGCGTTCTTGTCCTTCCCCAGCTTCCAGTAACTGTTCATCGAGATCAGGTCGAGCTGGTTCCAGAACGGCACCTGCGTGTAATTGTCCCAGTTCGACGAGTACGTGATCTGCCCCTTAAATGCCTTGCGCACCGCCCCGATCGTCCGCGTCCACTGGCTCAGTTTATCCTGCGTGCTCACCAGCTCCGATCCGACCACCAGCACATCCGCATGATTGTCCTCAGCGATGTAGGCGAAGTGCGTGATCATGTCCCGATACGAGCTAAACCAATCCTCCCAGTCCAGCGGCTTGATCGTCCCGCGCCACTCGTTGCCAATAGGCGAATCGAGCAGCACGATCGGCATCAGGATCACCCGCAGCTTGCGATCCTTCGCGTGCTTGATCAGATCCGCCAATTTCTCCGGCGTCGGCGTCATCCGCATGTCGAGGTAAATTCGATTCGACGACCCGTTCTCCTGCCGCGCGTCGATCACGAACAGCACCGTATCCGCACCCGTCCCCGCGATCTCGTCAACCGACTTCTTGTACTCATCAATCCAGTCGGTCCGCTGGATCTGCATCGCGATCCCCTTGTACGGCAGCCCCGTCAGCGGCGCCCCTGTGTTGACCGCCCGAAACGGCCGCGCATCGCTCCCGTTGGGCGTCTCCCCCGTGCTCCGGGCCGGAAAAATCACGCACCCCAGCACCACCAGGTAAACCAGTGCCGCGGTAATAATCAGTCCCAATCGCATAAGCCCGAGGATAAGGCGGCAGCCCCATTTTGAAAAGCGGGCTGGACGTGAAACAGGACTGAAACATGAAGACGTGGAACATAAAGGCGGAGGGACAACGCGCTCCTCTCGTCATGTTTCACGTTTCATGTTTCACTTTTTCATGTCTTCACATTCCTCGCTCAATCACAAACTCCGCCATCACATCCAGTACCTGCCGCTCCGCGCTCTCCGGCAGCCCCGCGATCGCCGACCGTGCCCGCTCAACCTGCCCGCGCGCCGCATCGCGCGCATACTGGATCGACCCGCTCGGCAAAATCAAATTCCGGATCTTCTCCCCCTTGTCCGCCTCGCGGCTTTCCAGCAGCGTCCGCAGCAATTGCCGGTGCTCGCGCGGCGCAGTCCGCATGAAGTGAATCATCGGCAGCGTCATCTTCCCCTTCTCGATGTCGATCCCCAGTGTCTTTCCCACCGTCGAGGCATCCCCCACTATATCCAGGATGTCATCCTGAATCTGAAACGCGATCCCCAGCGACCGCCCGTAAACCTCCAGCCGCGCGACCACCCCCTCGCTCGCCCCCGACAATTTCGCCCCCAGCAGGCAGCAGCTCGCGCAGAGCGCCGCCGTCTTCCGTTCGATCATCTCGAAGTACGTCTCCTCATCCAGATCGAGGTTGTTGCGATGATGAATCTGCAGCAACTCCCCCTCGCAAACCTCATTCGTAGTCCGCGCAATCAATCGGCTGGCAAACTGATCGTTCAAACTGGAGCAGAGGTGATACGAATGACTGATCAAATAATCCCCCAGCAAAACCGCCGCCTCATTCCCCCGCAGGTGATTGAGAGTCGCCCCCTTCCGCCGCAGCTCCGCCTCGTCCAGCACGTCGTCGTGCACCAGCGTGGCCATGTGCACCATCTCGACCACCGTCGCGATCGTCACGTGCGCATCGGTGAGCGCGTCCGCCCCGCATGCCCGCCCCGCCAGCAGCACCAGGCAAGGCCGCAGCATCTTCCCCCGAAACCGGCTCACGTGCCGCACCAGCACGTTCACACATTCCAGCCGCGACTCCAGCTCCAGCGTGAACAGTCGATCCACCGCCTGCAACTGCGGCGCGATGCACTCGGTCAAACTCGCCAGCGAAGACGTGATGCGATTTCCCATTCGATTTGCTTCCTCGGCGGATTGTATTGACCCGCCCAGTCGCATGCGAATCGCTATCGAACTTTCGGAAACATTGAAAATTGAAACGCCCGATATGTCCGCTTCACCGCACCGGCGCGCAACAAAAAGGCCCGGAAGCGCCATCGCTCCGGGCCTTTACTTCGCATCTCAATTACAGGCTCAAGCCTTCGTAAACTGGAACCAATTCAGGTTAACGGTATACCCGCTCGCCCCGGCCGTATCCATCTGAAACCGCACCACGTGCTGTCCCTGACTGACATTCACGCCCGTCTTCGTCAGCGTCTTCCAACTCTGCCAGCCGCCCGTATCGCTCGTGCTGAACGTCCCCACGCTCTGCCCGTCGATCATCACCCGGAACGTGCCACTATTTCCCTGTGAAGCCGCGCGCACGTTCAGGTTGAACGGCCCGGTCTGCAGGAAATTCATAGTATATTCCAGCCACTCGCCCGGCCGCAACGAGCCCACGTTATACGCGCCATCGACATCTGCCGTCGTCTCGATATCCACCGCGTCATCACGCCAGTGCGCGCCGAGCAGGTTGGCCATATCCGCGTCGTGATAGGCGATCCCTTCGCCGCCGAAGTCGTAATCCTCCGACTCGATCCGCTGCGAATCGTTGTACGGATTCCCGCGGAACGGCTGCTGCGGATTCGCCGGCCCAGACTGGCTGAAACTAAAGTTGTCGAAGTTCCCAACGCTGTTCAAATCACCATTGGTATCAAACGCCAATCTCACCACATGCGTCCCCGCCGTAATCGCCACGCCGCTCTTCACGACCGATGCAAACGTCATCCAGTCTCCCGTCTGCGGAACCGTCAGTGTCCCGGTCACGTTCTTCCCATCCACCTCCAGGTGGAACGTCCCGCCCCGCTGTTTGTGCGAGACCTGGAACCCGATGTCATAGTTCCCGCTCACCGTCGCCAGCACCGTGTATTCAAGCCATTCGCCCGCCCGCACCATCTCCAGGATCAGCGGATGAATCCCATTCCCGGTCGTCTTCAGATCGACGCCCGTCCCCGGCCGCACCTTGCTCCCGCCGTAGTTCGTCGCGTCCGTATCGTGGTACGACACGCCCTCGCCGCCATCATCAAATGTCCCAATCCCAATCGGGCCCGGCAAAAGCTGCGGCGATCCGCCATACGGCGTCTGCGTCGCCGGCGGTGGCGTCGTCGGCGCACCCAGGTCGTACCGCGCCAGAGCCACCTGAAAAATCCGATCGCTAGGCGAGAAATAATGCTCCGTCGAACCAAACGCGATCAACTTCCCGCTCTGCAGCGCCACACCCACCAGCGCATCGTTGCTCCATTGGAAATCCGTCCAAATCCGCTGGAAATTCGCATCGTATTGCCCATTCTGCGTGATCGCCCGGATCTGGAAATCGTTATACGGCAGCACCAGGTCCGTGTACGTGCTCCCGACGTAAATGTCGCCCGCCGTCACCGCCAGTTGCCGCCCGCCCGTCACGTTCAGGTTCCCGCGCGACCCAAACGCCAGGTCAATCGAGCCATTGGAGTTAAATCGCGACAACAGATCCGCCGTTGGCCCGTTCCCCACCACCAGGATGTCCCCATCGGGCGCAAACGCGATGTCCGTCCCCTTCACGTTGGGCAGCACGCCATCGCCATCAAAGCTCGCATCCAGCGAGCCGTCCGCATTAAACCGGAAGATCGCATAATCCCCCAGCAGCACGATCTTTCCATTCGCGTCGATCAGCAACTTCTTCCCACCCTTGTCCACGATCCCGTCCCCGCCGCCAAACGCCTTGTCGATCGTGCCGTTCGCGTTGTACCGCACCAGCGACGACCCCACCACGATGATCTTCCCGTCCGCCTGGAAGATCACATCCCGAAACCCGCGCGGAAATTGCGGCGCATTGATGATCCCATCCCCGTCGAACGCCGTATCCAACTGCCCGTTCGCTTTGTAAACCACCAGCGTCGCCTGGTTCGGAATCTCATTGGTATAAGGCCCAGCCGTCCCACCCACCGCGATCCGACCGCCCGGCCCCACCGCGATCGACGTCGCAGCCGACGTGTACGGCCCAAACCCGCTCTTCGCATACCCCTTATCCCCAAATGTTGTATCCAGCGTCCCGTTCGCGTTCAGCCGCACCACCGACGCCACGTCAAACAGACCATACCCCGCATACAGGATCTTCCCATCCGGCTGCACCACGAAATCCGCCGGCGCCAAATACCCCGGCCCCGGGTCCGCCGCCGGCACATATTTACCGCCGTTGCCAAACGTCGGGTCCAAATCCCCCGCGCTCATCAACCGGCGATCTTCCAACGTCTCGAATCCCTTCGAAAACCCTTCACGCGACGACATACTCTAACCTTTCCAGCAAATTGCTCCCCCGCTCACCCGCTAAAATGCGCGCGATCACACGAGGGGGCCCCATCAAAGACGATCAACTCCCTCAAACATTTCAGCGATTCCCTCAGCTCCTACGCCGGGTGGCATGGGCAAGGGTACTCCCTTGCTCGTGGTCTTTGTGATCCCCAAGACTGGTCTTCTCCCCCTCCTGTCTACTGACTACTATCTACTGACTACTATCATCCATGCTCCTCGCCTACCTCGACAACAACGCGACCACCCAACCCGCCCCCGAGGTCGTCGCCGCCATGCTCCCCTACCTCACCGAGTTCTACGGCAACCCCTCCAGCGTCCACCGCTTCGGCCAGCGCGCCCGCCAAGCCATAGACGAGGCCCGCGCCCAGATCGCCGCGCTCATCAACTGCCCCGACACCCAGCTCCTCTTCACCGGCGGCGGCACCGAATCCATCAACACCGCCCTCCGAGGCCTCCTCGCCACGCGCTCGCCGCGCAAGAAAATCATCACGACCACGGTAGAACACTCCGCCACCCGCGAGCTCTGCGCCCAGCTCGCCAAAGAAGGCGCACAAATCGTAGAGATCCCGGTAGACATCAGCGGCGCTCTAGACCTCGATCGCCTAAGCACCGAGCTCACCGAAGACACCGCCCTCGTCTCCACCCTCGGGGCCAACAACGAAACCGGCGTCCTTTTCCCCGTCCACGAAATCGCCCAACTCTGCAAACAGAAAAAAATCCCCTACCACTGCGACGCCACCCAAGCCATCGGCAAACTCCCGGTAGACGTCACCGCGCTCGGCTTCGACGCCATGTCTTTCGCCAGCCACAAATTCCACGGCCCAAAAGGGGTCGCAAGCCTTTTTTTACGCCGCGGCCTCCGCATCAAACCCCTCATCATCGGCGGCCCCCAGGAACGCGCCCGCCGAGGCGGCACCGAAAACGTCCCCGGCATCGTCGGCATGGGTAAAGCCGCACAACTCGCCCAACTCTGGTTAAATTCCGATGACCATCCGCCAAAGCCCACGGAGCTTGTTCCGTGGATCACCCCCAAAAAACTCGCCGCCATGCGCGACCGATTAGAACAATCCATCCTAACCACCATGGACCAAACCCAAATCAACGGCGACCCCAACAACAGACTCCCCAACACCACCAACATAGGCTTCGAGCGCCTGGAAGCCGAAGCCATCCTCCTCCTCCTAAGCGAACAAGGCATCTGCGCCAGCGCCGGCGCAGCCTGCAGCAGCGGCAGCCTCGAACCCAGCCACGTCCTCCAAGCCATGAAAATCAACCCCAAATACGCCCACGGCGCCATCCGCTTCAGCCTCTCCCGCTACACCACGGATGAAGAAATCAACGCCGCCTTAAGCGCCCTCCCCAAAGTAATCGCCAGACTCCGCGCCGTGCTGCCGGTAGGATGAAGAGGAAGAAGGTTGGCCACACATGTAGAGGATGGACACAGATAATAAAACGACGATCGGTGTCCACGCGTCGCGACCAGCATTTTCTCACAAGGTAGCCAGACTTTGGCGCGGGCGCACTCGACGAGGTGCCGGACGTTAATCGGACTGCGACATTCGACAAAGCCAAAGATGCGCGGGTGCTCTAGCGAAAATCGGCGTTGAAGGCCGAGCCGGCGAAACTACGCCATGACCTCGATCTCGTTCTCGTCGAACCAGCCTTGTTCCAGCGCGTGTCTTTTCACTTTCGCGGTGTCCGATGTGTACGCGATGATCGCGAGGCTCTCTTTGGCCCGGCTGCACGTAACGTAGAACAGCCGACGAGTCCGATCGATTCCTGTCTCGGTTCCCGCTCGTTCATTTTCGGAATCCGACTTAGTCTTCGCCTTTGCCCCGAATAGCTTGTCGTAGCCGAACGAGAAGCCACGCATCGTCGCGTCATCCATTACTACGAGCACACGTGGAAATTCTAAACCCTTTACCCCTTGGTGCGTGCCAAAAGCGCTTTTATCGCCGACGTATAGCGCGTACGGCTCTATCTGGCCGAACCGCGTCTCCAGAAAGTTCCGAATTGCGGCTAGCGGTGTTCCAGACCCCTCACCGTCTTCGTCCGATTCGCCGTCTTCCGAGATCTCCGCGGGCTCAACTGTACAGAATGGATCCAGTGTTTCCGGAATATCAAAGAGTTTGTGCGCCGCGACGCGCCGCAGTACGTCCCGAAAAGTTGGGCAATCTGCGCCCGAACACATGTTGACTAAAGCGGTGAGGCCCGCACTAGCAGCCGCGAGTTGAACACGCTGGTCTGCACCTGCAGCTTTTAAGGAATCTTCCCGCAGCAGCGGTGACCACTTTCGCACCAAAGCCGCTGCAGAAAACTCAGAGCCAGCCCGTTTCGCCTTTAAGGATGGCAAGACGAGTTCGGAGAACAGTCGTAGGCACGGGAGCGATCCATCAAGTAACGCTGTTCGAAAAGATTCAACTTTATATAGCGGCTCGAACATGTCAAAAAACATCAACCGAGCCGCCGCCATATGGTGTTCGAGAATCAGGGTTTTCACCTGATCCAACTGTTCCCAGAGTGGGTCCACTGTGGTCGTCACCATGCGTGCCCGCACCCGATTTTCCGTTAATGCCCTATCCGCACTATTAACTGCAATAAATAAGCGTGCCCATCCTTCCCGGGCGTCCGAGCGCGCGTGCTGCACCTGATGATCGACAGATGCACGAATCTTATTAATGAGTCGCACCACGCGGTGTGGGCAACGGTGGTTCATCACCTTCGAAGGCTTTGCCCAATCACCGGGCAGATCTGTATCTAAATCAACTTTGCCGTCTGCGTAGATGCGCTGCATCATATCACCGAACAGGCCAAGTCCGAATTGATCTGGATTGGCTTTCTGAACTGTGAGAAGCGATCCCATCAACAGCTTGTTAGTGTCCTGACTCTCGTCAATCAGTAGAATCGGAAAGCGATCGATCAAGAGCTTCTGCAGCAGCACCTTTCGTTCCAGAAAGTCAGCGCAGATCTTGATCACTTCTGAATGGTTTAACGAGTCGCGAGTCTGGTTCTCGCCGGTGGGGCTGTAGATAAATCGCCGTATCGACGGGAGTGATTCAAGACGCTTTTGCTTTGCACGCAGCTTTCGCGGCCGCTCCAGGGCAGCTTTCGTGCCCGGCCGTCCTTTACGAATTTCTTCTTGGAGTTCGGCGATCTCTTTGGGGAGATTGGCAGTGAGCCAGACCCGGATGTCCGTGTTGAATCCCTGGATAAGATCCCACACGAAGCTGTGAATGGTCGATACCCCAAAAAGGGGGTCGTGATCGAGACGGCGGATGATCTCGTCACAGGCGGCATTGGTGTACGTAATTACGCCGATCCGCCTTCCTGCTAGTCGAAGCCGTGCGCCGCTCTGTTTTCGCACGCTTCGGAGCGCCGTGACAAGCGAGCCCGTCTTTCCGGAGCCAGCACCGGCGAATAAGAAAAAGCTTCTTGGCCTGTCGATATCGAGGTAGGTCGCGATCTCGTCATCGACGTGATCGTCGATGTGGTCATCGGTGTTTTCGTCACGCATAGGGGCGTGGGCCGGCATGCTCTCGCTCCTTTACGGCTGCGTTTGAAGGGCTGTTGCTAGCACTTCTGACTTCTTGTTATCGAGCTGGGTTTGCAACCACGACAAGCCGTCGTGAATGTAGCGTGGCACACTGAGTTCTTTAGGTTCCTTCAGCAAAAGTAGATCGAGCGCGAATTCTGCCTTCGCGAAACGAGCAAGGGTCGTGTTCAACGCTTCGCTTAAAGCAGTCGGCTGTGGATTGGCTTCAATTAGCTTACGTACTTTGTTGATAGGGCCCTTGAGATCCAATGCCTTGAACATCGCTAAATTTTCGAAGACTAGGGAGTCCTCAAGCGTAGTCGCTAGCGCCTCGGTAGGGGCACCGCCGTCGGGCGTAACGGTGATGGGTATCTGATATGCAATCCGAATGAGAAACCCTTGCTCTTCATAAGCCAAGACCTTCTTATCGTCGGCGAGATCGAGCAGATCATCTACAGACTTCACCTTAGGGTGCCAATCCACCAACGTGGTGTTCCGTGTAATCTGATTTGCTGTTCGCTTCGGAGCGGTTGCCTCGTGGTGACCGGCAGCTTCGGCCGAGTCCAAGTCAGTGATGATCAATGTTGTCAAGCCGAGCTCTTCGATGAGGGGCCGAAGCCGGTGCGCATGGCTGCCGCCAATTTCGAGGAGGGAGATATAGCACCGATCCAAGTGTGGAAAGTGTTTCTTGATAAAATGTGGGACGAGGAGGCGTTCTGCGGGCCCTTCAACGAGGATCGCCGCATCTGCGAAGAAGAGGTCCGCATGAGTCGTAAGTAAATAGCGCTTCACGAACCGCTTCGTGTCGTCAAGGTCTCCAAAGACATTCGAGAGGTTGATGACGGCCGTACAGGGGACTTCGCAGCCCTTTGCTGCAGGAAGCCGGCGGAAATAACGCAGGCAGGAAAAATCAACCTCATGCGCCACGTGGCTGGAGTGCGTACTCACCACCAACTGCGTTTGCAAGGCGACATCATCCCTCAAGTTCTCGTGATTCCGAAGGACATCGTACGCCTTTCGCACGAAGATTTGCTGCACTTGGCAATGCAGATGGGCCTCGGGCTCTTCGATGAGTACGAGGTGTAGCGGACGTAGCGCGGCGCCGTCGGTATTCACGTTCGACGCCGATTTGCCCGCCTTTCCCACGCACATCCTAGCGTCACGAAAGGCCATTAGTTGGAACACCATCGAGATCAGATTCTGATAGCCCAGACCGTTGTATTCTTCGGGGAGCCTTAGCGGCGTGGGGAGAATTCTCCCGGTTTCGGCGACCACCACATACTGCACGGCGGCCTGGTGTCCAAGCCCATCGGTTGGCCGGAGTCGTGTTGCAAGCTTCAGCTGTGGATTTACAACGCCTGGATAGTTGAGATCTTCGAGCTCAGCAATCGCTTTGGCAAATCCGATTTCAAGCCGGCCATCGAAAGCCTTCTGAGCGCTTTCAATTGCTTGGAGCGCGTCGAGATCGGCAGGTTCAGGATTCTTTGATGGGTCTAAGTGCTTTGAATAATAGCTGCGGAGTTGTTCGGAGAGCCGTCCGCCGCGCGACGGGCGGGCATCACTACTTTCCATATCCTGCATCGTGGGTCCGGTGGGAGCGAGCCCACGTTGTGCCGAAATGTTGTCGATGCGGATCAGGCGATGCAACGGGTTTGTATCGATCGGGTCACTTTCAATCGGGAGAGGTTGCGGAGATGCAACTCCGTGCAGGGGAGCGGTCTGCTTCGCGGGGTCGAGAAGGTAGGTGCGCACGGTGAACAGTTCCCCCAATTCACGGTCCAAAAATGTGCGCATGTCGTTCGGCCAGAGCGTAAGCGTGTATTCGCCATTATTCTTCGCTTTCGCGCCGAGTTGCCTTGTCTCCAATGCGGCATTTCGCGCCGTCAAATACTCGTTCCGAAGCGCGTTAACGTCCTTAGGTTCAAACCGCAAACGTACACCGATCAAGCCGCCGGCCCAATCCAGCGTCGGTAGCAAATCGCGCACGTAGTGAAGTTCGTGATCCCCAACTTCCAGCCACACGTCCAGCGACGGCAACAGGAGATCCCAATCGGAGAGCGCGAGGTTCTTGGTATTGTCTTCTTTGTTAGGAAGCTCCCACGCAGTTCCAATCTCATTAACGGCAGTCCAACGTGGAAGCGTAAAATCGTTTGTACTGAAATCCGCGTGGTCAACCAAAAAATGATGGAGCGCGAGCATCGCGGACGTCTTTCCGCTGTTGTTCGCCCCAACGAGTAGGGTCGTCGTGTTGCTAAAGTCAATGCGAACCGACTGAAGCTTTCTGAAATTGCGTATTTCCACAAACCCTATGTGCATTTGTCCTCGCCGCGAAGTGTTGTGAGTCCCACCTAAGTGCCCATCCTTCGATTTTGGAATTGTGCTTCGTGAGGCAGCCTACCAACCTATCCTATCTGTAGCTAGCCCCGCGTCCCCCCCGCGCCTCCACCGCAGGATTCTGTCCCCCGTTCACTGGACCGAATGGACCGCTCCCGGGGGCCAATGGACCGTTCGCGGATGTCTTTCCGCAGTAATGCAACATCTTTTCTGTAAATTCCACCATGCGCCCGGATGATGTCCCGCGTGGCCCGTCGCGCTGCCGCGCCAGCGGTGAG
>JAQGHM010000124.1 GCA_028291615.1 Phycisphaerales bacterium
ATCTCTTCCCGCGCCCGGGGCCTGCTACGCGGCGCTGCGGCGCTTACCGCGACGGGACTTGCACCCGTAAGCTCGATACAGCAAAAACCGCCATCGCTGGCAGTTCGTTCAGGACGTACCATGCCGGGATTTTAGGGGGGCGGGCGGGAGAGGGAAAGGCGGGCGCGATTAGCGGTCGCGATCGAGGATTCTGAATGCCCAGTTCGACCTGTCTTTGGTCTCCTTGGTCAGGGAGACGCCGGGAGGGAGCTCCCATTGCAGGGGCCTTCGATCCTGAGCGCCGACCTTGTAATCGAGCAAATCGGAGATGTCGAGACGGGCTTTGACCTTGAGTTCGCCCTTCTTGATCAGCTCGATCTGCTCCATTGGGCCGGTGACGCCGACGTTGGTGATGGTGCTGCCGGTAACGTAATCCAGGATGTAGCGTTGATCAAAATCTGCCGTCGATTGTTTGACGATTGGCACCGAAGGGATGGTGTACTCCGCATCGCGCTGCTTGATGTCCAGCTTAGCGCTGACGGTCAGGGGCATGAGGGAGACATTCTCCCGCTGCTTGGGCCAGTAAACCGGGACGTTTTCGACCGCGTAAAGGCCGGTCTTGGTCTTTAGTTCTTCCCGCTTGGGCAGGTTGGCGTAGACGAAGAGGCTCCCCTCGGCTTCGGCCTTCTCCAGTTCCAGTTTTGGGGCACGTATTTCCACCATGTCGGGGACGAAGCGGGTCTGGTCGGAGAGCATGCCGGCGATTTCCGGCGGCGCCTTGACCGGCACGTTGCGCCGCTCGTAGCTGTCGATCTCGACCGACAGGTAGGGGGGCTGGGCGCTCTTGACGGTAATGCCGTTGTTTTTGAAGACCGGGAGGTTGTTGATCTGGCTGAGGGTCAGGAGCTGCTGGACGCCGGGAACGATTTGCGGATCGACGTAGATCTGAACGGCGGCATCGCCATCGGGTTTAGGGCGGAGCAGCTCACGGACGCGATCGAGCTGCATGCGCGGGCCTGATAGCTCGACGATGATGTTTTTATCGCGCGGAAGGCGGAGGTTAACGATGCGATTGTGGTCGTTGGTGCGGACGTCGATGGAAACGGGTTCGGTCGAGAGGGTGACGGTCTGCTCGCGCTCGGCGTAGATCCAGATCAGGAGTGTGAGCGGGACCACCCAGATCAGGTTCTTCAGGAAATTGACGAATTGTCCGCCGGACGGGAAATAGCGGCTGAATCGTTCGATCGCCGTAAGCGGGGGGGCGTAGTCGAGCGGGCGCGACTTTTTGATCGCGGGGGAGGCGGCGGGTTTGATCGACGGGTCGGGCATGAATCTACCAGTGAATCAGAACGACGGTCATGGCGAATTAATACTACTACGCGGCGGCCTTGCGAAAGGTGCGGGGAGACTCGGCCCTGCCTAACAGCTCGGACAGCAGGCCGCGGAGGGTTTCGGGGGTGAGCTTGCGGAGAAGCTGGCCGCGCTCGGCGATGGAGATGTCGCCGGTCTCTTCGGAGACGACCAGGACAACGGCGTCGGTTTCCTGGCTCATGCCGACGGCGGCGCGGTGACGCGAGCCGAGTTCCTTTTCAAGATCGCCGGATTCGGCGAGGGGGAACTGGACGCCGGCGTAGGTGATGCGACCATTGGAGACGACGACTCCTAGGTCGTGCAGGGGTGAGTTGGGCCAGAAGATGGTGTTGAGGAGTTCGGCGGTTAACTCGGCGTTGAGGCGGGTGCCGGTCTCGGCAATACCGCCTAGGCCGACGTCGCGCTCGATAGCCACCACCGCCCCGATCTTGCGACGGGAGAGGAAGGTGGCGGACTCGACCAAGGCGTCGATGTCGTCGTTCAATTGCGTGGAGAAGCCGCGGAAGAGGCGCGTCTCGCCGAGTCGCATTAAGGCGCGGCGGAGTTCGGGTTGGAAGACGACCACGATCGCGAAGCCGGCGGCGAGAAGGAAGCGGCCGTAGAGGAATTCGATGCGTTGCAGGCCGAAGCGTCCTGCCAAGAGGCGGACGACGACGTAGATCGTGATCAGCAGAACGACGATCCCCTTGAGCAATCGCGCTCCGCGCGTCCCCTGGAGAAAGCTTATGACCCAGTAAACGACAGATCCGATGATCAGAAGCTCAATGAGGACCTGCCACCACGGATAGCTGCTGATCGCGCGGAGGAAGTCGGAGAAGTTGAAAAACTGGTCGTTCACGCGAGTTCACGTGGAATATAACAAATGATCGAAGGCATTGGACAATCGCGACCGCAGGTTGGCTGGTTTAATCTTGTATCGGCCAAGTTTCCATCCCTCCGCAAGCGCCGTTTGAAAGTTTAAATCAGGCGTCCAAGCCGGCCTGTATGGCGCGGATGACACGAACGACCATGGCCATCGGCCCAACATCATGGACACGGACGATGGCGGCTTGGTTGGCGACGCACCAGGCGACCGAGGCGGCGGTGGAGAAGAGGCGGTCGCGGGGGTCGGTTTCGCCGGTGATGCGGGCGAGGAACCCCTTGCGGCTGGTGCCCAGGACCAGGGGACGGCCCAGGGCGGCGAACTCGCCCAGGCGGCGGAGAAGCTCAAGGTTATGGTTGACGGCCTTCCCGAAGCCGATGCCGGGATCGAGGAGGATGCGGTGCTCGGGGACGCCGGCGGCTTGGGCGGCGGCGAGGCGTTGGCGCAGGTGGGCGGCGACGTCATCGACGACGTTCCGATAAGTCGGGTTCTTCTGCATCGTGGCGGGGGTTCCCTGCATGTGCATGAGGATGATCGGGCAGGCGCGCTGGGCGGCGAGGGGCAGCATCTGGTCGTCGTCGCGGGCTGCGGAGATGTCATTGATGATGGATGCGCCGGCGTCGAGGGCGGCGCGGGCGACGGGGGCGCGGGTGGTGTCGATCGAGAGGAGGCAGCGGTCGCCCAGGTCGCGGCGGAGGATTTGGATGACGGGGAGCACGCGGCTGATCTGTTCGTCGACCGCGGTGCGGGCGGAACCGGGGCGGGTGGATTCGCCGCCTACGTCCAGTAAATCGGCGCCGGCGTCGAACATGGATTTGGCGTGGGCGACAGCGGCGGCGGGGTCAGCGTAGCGGCCACCGTCGGAAAAACTATCGGGCGTGACGTTGAGCACGCCCATGACGAGCGGGGGACGATGGGGGTTGCGGAGCCAGAGGTCGAAATCGGTGGGGATCATTGCCGCCATTACGTTAGGTCGGTCACACGTCGATATCAAAACGTGGAGACGGTTAGATCGCTGAAAGTTCCGGGGGCGATCTGCTTCATCTTGGCGACCATCTGGATCGCGGGGTGGGAGCGGCGGTTGACCTGGGAGGCGGATCACGGGGTTTATCCGCCATTGCCAACGGGATCGCACACGGCGGCGACGCTCGATACGTCAGGGGTGGCTGACGCCCGGCTGATTTCCGAAGCGGAATAGGCTCAGAGGGAAAGGGGTCGCTCGAGCATAACTTGGGTCGCGGTATCGTCGTGAATCATCCCGATGATGTTGAAGTTCAGAGCGAGATATTGGCGAATCAGCACGACGTCGTTGTGGGCGACGTTGACGCGATGATCGCGGTCGCTCATCGCGTTGGTGGTGGGCGGTCGCTTCTCGTTGCGCGGGCGGTCGGGCAGCGTCAGGTCCTTTCGGAAGCGGATGGACAGTTCGCCTTCGGGGGAGAGATCGACGCCTGTGGGAATGAATCCGGTATCCAGGCCGAACAGCAACATTGGGCGGAACTTGTTGAACGAGCTGAAATGGACCATGCGGTAGCCGCGGGCGCGGAGCCAGGCGTGTTGCCAATCCTGCATGCGGCGGGCGACGCCCTGGCTGCGATAATCCTTGAGGACGCCGCCGGACCAGGAGTAGTAGAGGCCGGGCTTGTCGTGGTAGCCGATCTTGTAGCCGACGGGGTTTCCTTCGAGGTGGGCGATGAGGGCGAGGACGTCGCGGCGATCCTGTACCTGGTCTTCGAATCGTGCGGCGTAGCGGTGTCCGAACTCGCCGAAGATCGTGTCGCGGAGGACGGCGATGAGCGGGTATTCGGGCGGGCCGACCTCGGAGATATCGATCTGGGAGTAAGGCATGGGAGGAAGAAGCGAGAAGCGAGTAGCGAAAAGCGAGATTTAGCTTTTTCTCGCTTCTGACTTCTCGATTCCCGCTTCTATTCGATAAGGTTTTTCTCGAACACGACCAGGTTGTCGGCGTGGGTGGAGTCCCATCGGATGCCGACCATGTCGTAGCCGAGGCTGACGGCGAAGTGGATGAACTCGCGCTGGTGGTTCATGCACTCGCAGCGGACGAATTCGTAGCCGTGGTCCTTCGCCCAGGCCTGCTGGGCCTCTTGGAGCTGGCGGCCGACGCCGTGGCGGCGGAGCTCGGAGATGACGCCGCCGAGCCAGTGGTAAAACATGCCGGGCTTGAGCTCGAAGCCGATCCAGAAGCCGACGGGTTTGCCGTCCATTCGGGCGAGGAGCGTCAGTGCGTTGTAGCGGCCCATGAAGCGGCGCTTGAAGAAGTCCGCCTCGCGCTTGGGGCGGAAGATGAGGTTGTAGACGTCGACGGCCTGCGAGAGGAGCTTGTCGTCGGCGATGATGATGTCGGCCTGGGCCACTGGGGGGTACTTCCTTTCACTCGGCGGTGCGGACGGGCGCGGTAATCGTGAATGGAAGATTGTAGCGTGGATGGGGACGGATTGCATGGGGGACAGCGCGGGATAGAATGAAGGCATGCAGTTTCAAGTCACCAAACCTGAGCTCGAGAAGTTTGTCGATGAACTGGTGAAGTCCGGGCAATTCGCATCTGCAACCGAAGTGGTCGAAGCTGGCCTTGCCCGTCTCATGCTTGACCCGGCTCCCGAAGACCTGGACGAAGAAACGTGCGCGGCTATCGATCAGGCGGAGGGGGAGTTCGATGGCGGTGAGGATCGGTCTTTTAAGGAATTCGCAGCCGAGTTTCGCGCCAAGTATCTGGGGAAATAGGGTCTGGGATCGTCCGCTTATGCCACGCCGTTACGACGTCAGAATCACGAAAACGGCGTCGTCGGAACTGGTGGAAATTCACCAATTCATCGAGCGGGACTCGCCGCAGAATGCGTCCGAAATGATCGGGCGGCTCTTTGAATCGATCGAAGCGCTGGACATTCTCCCGTACCGCTACAAGGTTCACCAATCGAGCAAATACCCCGAGGGGATAATTCGATCCATGCCGGTGCCGCCGTACGTCGTTTACTACCGCGTCTTGGAAGAGGCGCACGTCGTACGAATTCTAACCGTGCGACATGGAGCGCGTCGAAAGCCGCGTCGGTTCGATTAGACGCGGCGGCAGGCGCGGAATCAGCGGTTACGACTGCGGGCGCGAGTCGTCTTCGGCCTCGGGCACCTGAATCTGGTCGGCGGGCACGTGAACGATCTGGCCATCGCGCCAGATGACGATGGAGTTGCCGAGCTTTTTGTGGCGACGAATGGCGTCCGCGACACCGCGCGCCAACGCGTCGTCGATTGGCGTTCCTTCCTCGAATAGTTCGCGGATACTCTTTTGCGGTCTACTGATCACAACTGTTCCTGTATTGTCTGCCAAGTCTTCGGATCGATAACTTCATCCTCAAGCCCATGTCCGCTTGCGACGAGCCGGGGGCGCTGACTCTGGGCAGTATTATAGACGCGCCACTGGGTCGCAATCGGCTGGTAAAGTGAAAAAAAGTTTCCAAGTCCTTTCTTGTACCTTCGACGGACGACTTCTTCAGGGACGTGATGGCCTCCCTCCTGAACCCTCTGTGCAACCCGTTCGACGGCCATTTCAGCAGAGGGCAGCCACAGGTAGATGAGGTGGAAATCATATCCTTCGGCGACGAGGCTAGCGAGCCATGGTGCAAAGGTTCGACTGGCGAGCGTCGTTTCAAATGCGAAGCTCTCGTGAGCGACCCCCAATTCTTTGATTCGCGCGAGCATGATCCGTCCGGCCGCGATCGCGGCCCTCTCGGGGTTGAAAGCGGAAAGGCCCTGAGCAATTACATCTGCATTGACGAACTCACCTACCCCTAACAGGCCCCCGAGGAGTGCCGGTGCCGCTGTAGATTTGCCGGAGCCGTTGGGGCCTGCAATGACGACGACGCTGGGGTGAGAATCGGACATCGAGAATATTCAATTACTTCAATGTGGTCAGGTATTCGACGACATCCCGAATCTCGCGCGGCTTTAGGACTTCGGCCATTGGGGGCATGGCGGTTGATGGGGCAGTGCGGGATTCGATGTCGGAGGTTTTGATCTTCTGCAGTTGGCCTTCGGGGTCTTTCAGGACGATTTCCGTGGGGGTTTCGGATTGGACGGTGCCGGTGAATGTTTCGCCGTCCTTGGTGGTGACGCTGATCGTGGCGTAGCCGGGGGCGATTTCGCCTTGGGGGTAGACGATGGATTCGAGGAGCTTGAGGCGCGGCAGGCGGGAGGCGACGTGGGAGAGGTCGGGGCCGACGTTGCCGCCGCTGTTATTGACAATATGGCACTGGGAGCATTGGCCGGACTTGAAGATGATCTCCCCTTCGTAGGCGTCGCCGCCTTCGAGGGCTTCGATGTGGGGCGCCAGCGGGTCGTCCTTGGGCTTGGCGGCGAGGTACTTTTTCAGTTTCTGCGCGAGCGGCTTGTCCGTGCTGGCGGTCGCGGCTTCGAGGACGTCGAGTTGCAGGGGGGCGGGAACTTTGTGGGCGAAGAGCTGGTCGGCCCAAGAGGCGAGCAGGGCGTCGGCTTCTTTGGATTTCAGATGGGTCAGCGCGGCCAGCGCGCCTTGCTGTTCGACGATTGAATGACCGTCGAGCGCGGCCTTGAGCGTCGCGAGCGTGGCTGGTTTGTCGGGATCGAGCTGGGCGAGGACGCTCAGTGCGGCGGCGCGCAGGCGGGCGTCATCGGACCTCAGGGCGACGTTCACCGCCTCGCGCGTCTGCGGCGACTTCAGGGCGTAAATCGCGCCCAGGGCCGGGGCGCGGACGGTCGGCGGCTGCGCCGGATCGAGCGCGAGTTGGGCGAGGCGATCGCGGGCGGCGTCGAAATGAAGCTGCTTGATGGCCTGCACGGTGGCGTTGCGAATCGCGTGCGACGGATCGTTGAGCAGATGGGTGATCGCTGGATCGAGCGCCGATTGCGCTAGCCGTTCGTCGCGATTGGGCAGAACGCGATATCGCCCTTCGACTCGGTCGAGCTTGGGGGTATTGGCGAACCACGCGAGGGCGTCGAGGGCGTCGACGCGGAAGTTGGCGGCGGCGTTTCCGGTGGCGAAGGCGGCTAAGCGCGCGGCTGCCGCAGCGTCGCCGATGCGGAGGTTGGCGTTGATCGCGCGGCGCAGGAGCGGCTCGTTGGTGAGCGTTGGGCGCTCGAGCAGCTTGGCGAGCGCGGGCAGGGCGGCGGGAATCGAGGTGTCGTCGTGGATCGCGCGGGCGGCTTCGGCGAGCACCCATTCGTCCTTGCCGTCGAGGAACTTCTCGACCAGCGGGCTTTGCAGACGGCGGAGGGCGACGATTGCGGCCAGACGAAGCTGGCGGTCGGGATGAGTCGCGAGAGTGGCGAGCGGCGCGGCATCGCTAGAGCACGCGGCGGTGAGAATCGTGATGCCCGCGTGACGGATGAACGGGTCCTTGGTCTTGTTGCCGGTGATGAGGGTGACGGCGGCGGCGAAGTCGGTTGGCCGGGCGACATTGGATAGGGCAATGCCGGCAAGCAGGCGGACGCGCGGGCTCGGGTCGGCGAGGAGTGACTTAATGGCGTCGGCGGCTTGGGCGACGTGCGCATCGGCGAGCACCTTGGCGGATTGGACGCGGATCTCGGCGTCGGCGTCCTTGAGGAGCTCGATCAGCGCGGAGTGAATCGAAGAAGTGTCCGCATCCGCCGAAGCCCTTCGCGCGAGTTGGCCGAGTCCCCAGATGGCGTGGATTCGCGCGAGCTGAGATTCGTTCTTTCGCGCAGCGCCAAGTAACGACGCTGCGCCTTCCTTTCCCCGGGAGACCAGCTCGAACTGCGCGCGGAGGCGGATCCGCTGATCGGCGTGCGAGAGGTAGGCGGTGGTCTCTTCGAGCGGGCGCTTGGCCATTCCCTCGCTTAGCAGCCGCTGCGTTTCCACGCGCAGCGCGGAACGGGTCGTGCCGGGGACGTCGATCTTCACAACCCGGCCTTTGTCGTGCGGAGTCCAGGCGTTCTCGCCCCAATCGGCGGTGTAGAGCGAGCCGTCGGGGCCGAAGGCGATGCCGGTCATCATCAGGCCGGAGAAGGCGAGCTTTTCCTCGACCATTTTGAACGCCGCGCCGTCCGGCTCGGCTTTAAACGTGGTGAGCACTTTCTTGGGGAATTGCGTGAGGAAGAAGTGGTTTTTGTACTCGTCCGACAGGGCGGTGCCGGGATTGAACTTGAACCCGCAGGGGCCATCGGAATAGTTCGAAAGCGGCGGCGTAAGGTAGGCGGCCTGGGTCTCGAATTTGGGTTTCCAGAGATCTTCGGCCATCCAGGGGTTGTAGCCGCCGTCGCTGATGCCGGGGATCTTTCGGTTGCGGTATTGGTACGTGGCGCGCCACGCGGAATCGGATTTTTCCGTGATGTAGACGAAGCGCTCGCGGTCGGCGATGTCGGCGTCGTTGTCCACGGAGAAGAGGTTGCCGTAATCGTCGAACGCGAGTTCCTGCGGGTTGCGCAGGCCGTGGGCGAATTCTTCCAGGTTTGAGCCGTCGGGGTCGACGCGAAACACCGCGCCCTCATACTGCCGGACGATGTGCCGGCCTTCCCTGGACGTGAGGTTGTACCCCTTGTCCCCCTGCGACCAGTAGATGCGCCCGTCGGGGCCGACGGTCGGCCCGTGCATGTCGTGGCCGCCAAAACCGATGTGGATGCCGTGACCGTGCGAGAGCGAGACGCGCTGGTCGGCGACGCCCGTGCCGGTGGTATCGTTCAGCTTCCAGAAGTCAGGCTGGATGGTGGTGTAGACGCTGTCGCCGAACGCGAGCACGCCGCCGGCGACGCCGGTGATCTCGGTGTTGAATCCTTCGGCGAAGACGCTCTTTTTGTCGAACTTGCCGTCGCCGTCGGTGTCAACGAGGAGGTTGATGCGCTCGGTGATGGTGAGCAGGTCTTTCCAATCCTGGACGCCGTCGTGGTTGGCGTCGCCGGCGCCGCCCTGATGGTAGTTTTCGTGGATGAAGTTGCGCTTGTCCTCGACGCTGGTGGACGCGAGCGCGCCGACGAGGAAATCCCAGTGCTGGCGGATGTCGAGCTCGGCCTTGGTGCGGCGGTTGCTCTCGGTGACGAACACACGGCCGCGGTCATCGACGGAGATGCCGACCGGCGAACCGATCGTGCCGTAGGGGCAGAACTCGGTGGCGACGAGCTTGCCCTTGTTCTTGGCGGCGGTTTTGGATGCGGCGGCGTCCTCGGTGTCGTCGGCGGCGCGCGAAAGGGGGGCGACGAGTAGAAAGCAGAGCAGCAGGGGGAGGGCGCGAGCAGGCTGGTTCATTGATTACTCCAGCCCGGTTTCATATCAGAAAATGAAAGACTCGGGAACGCGCCCTTGTGCTCAGCGAGCTTGGCGCGGGCCGCGAAACAGGTCGCGAATGCCAGCGCCGATGCCGCCGCCGCGGGAAGGCTGAATGTCCTTGTCGATTCCGGCGCGGAGCTGCTCTTCGGTGAGGTTGCCGCTCTTGTCGATGTTCCAGGCGAGGAACCATTTGTCGAAGCCACTGGCCAGTTCCTCGCGGGTGAGTTGGGCGTCCTTGTTGGCATCCAGCGCGTTCATGAACAACATCGCCACCATCTGGCCTGGTCCACCGCCCGGACCGCCCATTCCGCCGCCGCGCCCACCGCCGCCACCGCCACCGCCACCGCCACCGCCAAAACCACCGGCGAGCGTCTGGCCTTCGGATTTACCGGCGACCTGATCGATGACCGACTTGGCACGGGCATCGACAAATTTTTTGATTGGGTTCGCTCCGGCCATGCCGCCGCGGCCACCGAATCGCGCGGCGGGCTCGACCGCTTCGCCGGCGACGACCTTGTCGAAGCGCTTCAACATTTCGGGCGATTCGTCGCTAACGGCGGGCCGAATGGCGGCGGCGATCGCGTCCACCTGCTTGTGAAAGCGCTGCGGCGCGAAGATCGTCTTGTTGAATTCGTCCATCCTGGCGAGATAGGTTTTCTTAAACGCCTCTACTTTGAAAAGACGTTCCAGGAAGCGATTGTCGCCGCGCCACGGGCGGTGGATGCTGAGTCCCTCGCGCGGCTCCTGGTTGCCCTGCATGCCGAACTGGCCGAACGAGTGATCGAGATCCCAGGGGAGGAACTGGAATTTGTTCGTCGTGGGATCGAGGAAGACGTAAAAGTTTTGCCCCATGCCCAAAATGCTGTCGAGCGTTGAGAGCCAGACGGTGACGGCCATGTAGCGGGCGGTTTCGTCTAGGTCGACGTAGTCGCTTAGTTTGGCGGCGAACTCGGCGTCGTCGGCATGACTTACCAGCTTGGTGAAGGCGATCAGACGCTTGGCCTGCTGATCGGTCAGTTCCGTCTTTGGATCGTAGGTCTGTTTGTAATTGGCCCAGTCGTCGCCGAGGTCTGCGAAGAGGTTTGGCGTGACGGGCTTGAAGATCGCGCCGTCCTTCGCGTTCAGTTGTTCCCTGGCGAACGATTTGTCGATGTCTTCGACGATCGAGTAGAGGCCGACGTAGGCGTGATCGTGCTTTCCGGGCACGGTCAGGTAGACGCGGGCGTAGGCGGTGCGCGGCGCGGGGACGCCGGCGTCGCGGTAGAGGCGGTGCGAGAGGACCTCGTTCATGAAGCCGGCGTCGGTGACGTTGCTGTGGAAGTTGAGCTTGGTGGCACCGGCGACCTTTTGGCCTTTGACGTAATGATTCAAGTCCAGTTTAAGCGAGCGCTTGAGTTGTCCCTGTGACTGCATCCACGTGCCGTTCCCCTTGTAGCGGACGCCGATGTCCTTGATCGTCTGGCCTTCAAATTCCATGTCGGCGTGGACGTATTGAAAATCGATGCCGGATGCGCCGGCCAAGCCGTTGCGATGCCCCTCGGCGGCTTGCAGGCGGTTGCCCATGCCCCGTGCGAAACCGGCCATCAGTGTCGCGTCGAGTCCCTCGCGAAGTTGATCGGCGGCGAGCTTGCCGGTCTGGCGCTTGTCCCACTCCGCGAACCACTTGTCGCCGAGGTCGTGGAATTCTTTGGCTGAGAGTTTTCCATCATGATCCTGATCGCCGTCCTTCATGAAGGTTGGCGCGAGGATCATTGATAGTCCGCCGCCCGGACCGCCTCTGAAACCTCCACGCATGCCGCCACCTTTGGGTTCCATCGCTTCCCACTGCCCTGGGGTGAAGCGAAGGTGAACCGTCCAGACTTGGGTTTCCTGGAAGAGCTGTGACGGCTTTTGAGGCAGAGGGGCGGGTTCTGCCGCGGCGGACAGGGAGATGAGAGAGGCGAGGATGGGGAATCCGAGAGAGCGGAAGAGGCTTCGCATCATGGGGATAGTTGCGCGCCGCCCATCGAAACTTCCCAATAAAAAAGCCCAGGGATTGTGAATCCCTGGGCTTGGAGGTCTGGCAAGGGCTGTTTTGGGTTACGCGGGGTTCGGGATCGGACCACCGCCTAGTCCGGGTTGGACGTCGGGTTGGGTGGCGTCGGGACCGGGTTGGATAGTGGTGCCGCCGCGCTGCTCTTTTTCCAGGAGCTCGCTCATCGTCGGTTTGGAGAGCTTGTCGCCCTTCATGATCCGGTCGATGTCGTTGTTGTCCAGCGTCTCGTACTGGATCAATGCTTTGGCGACGGCCTCGACGCGGTCGCGGTTGATCCGCAGCAGCTCGCGCGTCTGATCGTAGAGGTCGTCGATCAATTTCTTGACCTCCTCATCGATCATCTTCGCGGTCTCCTGCGAATACTCCTTCTGGGGGACCAGGCCGGCGTTGGGATTGTTCTCGTCGTCGCCGTAGAAGACGAAGCCGAGGCGGTCGTTCATGCCCCAGTCCATGACCATCTTGCGGGCGACGCCGGTTGCCTGCTTGATGTCCATCGACGCGCCGGTGTTGATGTCGCTGGTGAACATCTCCTCGGCGATACGGCCACCGAAGAGGGTTTTCAGATAGGCGATGCACCATTTTCGGCTGTAGTTGTGACGGTCTTTTTCCGGCAGGCTCATGGTTGAGCCGAGCGAGCGGCCGCGGGGGATGACGGTGACCTTGTGCAATGGGTCGGCGTCGGGCTCGAGATATTGCACGACCGCGTGACCGGCCTCGTGATAGGCGGTGGCGGCTTTTTCTTTTTCGTCCATGACGCGCGACTTCTGGGCCCGGCCGAATCGCACTTTGTCGCGCGATTCTTCGAGGTCGTCCATCTCGATGAATTCCTTGCCGGCGAGCGTGGCGTGCAGGGCGGCTTCATTGATGATCGCGGCCAGATCGGCGCCGCTGAAGCCGGGCGTCGCCTTGGCGATGCGGAGCATGTCCACCTTGGGTCCAAGCTTCACTTTGCGGGCGTGAACCTTGAGGATCTCCAAGCGGCCCTTCACGTCGGGCAATGGGACGTAGACCTGGCGGTCGAAGCGACCCGGCCGGGTAAGGGCGGGGTCGAGCACGTCCACGCGATTGGTGCTGGCGACGACGATGACTTGATCGTTGGTATCGAAACCATCCATCTCGACGAGGATCGCGTTGAGCGTCTGTTCACGCTCGTCGTGGCCCCCTGAGCTGAAGCCGCTGCCGCGCCGGCGGCCGACGGCGTCGATTTCGTCGAGGAAGATGATGCAGGGGCTATTGTCTTTGGCTTGCTTGAAGAGATCGCGAACGCGGCTGGCGCCGACGCCGACGAACATCTCGACGAAGTCTGAACCGCTGATGCTGAAGAACGGGACGTCGGCTTCGCCGGCGATTGCCTTGGCGAGCAGGGTTTTACCGGTGCCGGGTTCGCCGACGAGCAGTACGCCGCGCGGGATGCGGCCGCCTAAGCGCTGGAACTTTTTCGGGTTCTTGAGGAACTCGACGATTTCCATCACCTCGTCCTTGGCTTCTTCGATGCCGGCGACGTCGTCGAAGGTGACGTTCGTATGTTCCTTGGAGGTGATGCGGTGCTTGCTGCGGCCGAAGTTGCCCAGCATGCCGCCCGCGCCCGCCGAATTGCGAAGCTGGCGGAAGACGAAGAACCAGATGAAGGCGAAGATGAGCAGCCAGGGGATGAGCGGCAGCAGGAGATTTACGACGAGGTTGGCGTTGTTCTCGGCGCGGAGCGATGCGTTGTTGCTCTTGCGCGACAACTCCTGCACCCACGTCATGTACCAGGAGGAACTCACCTGCGCCGCGGGCACTTCGCAACGGAACTGCGTGGCGTTGGCATTGTTCCCCACCTGCACGGGCTTGGTGAAGCGGCCGCGGATCGTCTCATTGTCAATGATGAGCTCGGCGATCGTGCCGTTGTTGGCTTGAACTTCCAGCTCGGACATGCTGATGTCCTGGGCAGACTTCTTGTTGCTCTGCAGCACGATGAAGAGCATCACGGCGAGGCCAATGAATAGCACCCAACCGAAGAGCCCGCGGCCGAAGCGCATGCCGCCCCCGGCTGCGCCGTTTGGCCCGGGTTGGGGGCGGCCGTTCTTTCGGGGGGGGCGTTCGGGGCGTTGTTGTTCGGACATAGTGGTTTCCTCAGACGCGCGCGCGGAACGCGCGAAATGCGCCGCTCATACAGTTCGGCCCGGTAACTATCGGCTTACCGGCAAGCGATCATACTCGACAGACACCAGATGATAAGGGGAGGGGGGCGGCGATTTCCACCTTCCCTATCGGCGGCTTTACAGCAAGTCATACGCCGCCATGGGATAAAAGTGCGGATTGATCGGCCGGAAGGAAGCGGGCGGAAGCATTAATTACCAGTCCGCCTGCATCTCCTGCACGATTCCGAGAGCTAGGCGTTCGACGGCGCTCTGACTGCCGGTTGGCTCGCCCTCGCCAAGCGTCCCGTAAAACGGGGCGGTTTGCTGGTAGTTCCGCCGCTCCAGGAGGATGCGGCCGGACCGAAGGTCCTTCCAGCGGAAATTGATGGTGACGAGGTAGAGCTGCTCCTGGGGGATGGCGACGCGGGTGTCGCGGCTGAGCGTGCTGAGGCCGATGGAGACGATCTCGCCTTCGAGAATGGTATCCGCCCGATCGCGCGGGGCGACGCGGTAGGGGGAGTGAGCCTCCAACTGCTTGATCACCGCACTGGTGAGGTTGAACTCCACCCCTCGCCGAAAATCTTTATTTGCGAAGATGGGGATGGCGACGGTTGAGATGTCCTCGCGGTAAAGGGATGACCATTTATAAGCGGACTGACCGGACGATGCGCCGTCGAATGAGCCGTTGTGCTGGTAACCACATCCGGTGAGCAGGATGAAGGATGAAGCGAGAAGGATGAATGGGAGCGGCCGGTGAGTCATTTGTTCTCCGGAGGTCATCGATTTACTTCGGTCCCATTTGGAGCTCGGCGGGTTTGCTCGACGGAGTTAGTCCATCCTTGACCGACTCTGGCAGGCGGGCGAGCTCAACCTTCGCGCGGCCGGCTTCGACGCTATCGGGGTAATTTTTGATTAGGTATTTGAACGTGAAGGCCGCGGCGCGGGTCTCGTGCGTTCGCAGGTAGAAGTGGGCGTTCTGGTAAACCTTGCGTGCCAAGGCGGAGTCGATTCGCTCCACCACCGCCTCGACATTTTCCTGGCGGGCGAGGTCTGGGTAATCGATCGCCAGTTCTTCCAGCGATGTGCGGGCGTTGATCACCGGCGTCGGATCGAACTTCGTTCCGTGAAACTGGGCCAGCTCGGCAAATGCTTTCTTCAACCGCGCCTGCGGAATTTCGGGGCTTCGCTTGTAGCGGTCGATGAATGCGGTGTAGGCGTCAACCGCCAAGTCGTATTCCGCGTTGGCGTAATAGTAATCGGCGGTGCGCTTCAGCGCCTTTTCCGCCAGTGGCGAGCCGGGCGAGCGCTGTTGGATTCTAAAGAGCATCTCAACCCCTTCATCCTGGGCCGACAAAAGCGGGAACCCAATGAAGCGGCGCTTGTAGCCGGCCAAAAATGCGTCCGCAATCTGATACTGTTTCTCCAGTGCGGGATAGAAGTATTTGCTGTCGGTGTACTTGTCCATCAACTCATCAAAGTTGTAGAACGACGCCACGCGATCGCCATACCGATAGTTGGCCAATCCCAGCAGAAAGAGTGCGCGGTCGCGCAGGGGCGAGGCCGTTTCGCGCTTGAGCCAGTTGACCAGCACCTTCTTGGCGGCGGCGTTGTTGTTTGATTCGACGAGTCGACCGGCGCGGTCGAGTGTTTCGTCAGTTGTCGGCGCGGTGGCGGGGCTGGCGACGGGTTCCCAGTACCGCCCGTCACGCAGTTCGATGGTGCGCGGTTGGCCGGGCTGGGTCTGCGGCGCGGGGGACGTCTGGGCGGTCGCGGCAAGCGACATGCACCCCAACGCAAAGGCGAGAAGCATCCTGCTCATGGGAGGGGATTGTAATGGGTTAGGTATTTTTGTCACGGCGGCGTAAATCGTCTACGCTTTGGCACTTGCCCCACCTGTCTTCGAAGGAGCCGATGATGATGCACCGCACGGCATGGCTTTGGGCGGCAATTCTGCTCCTGACGTCAGTTCGAGCGATCGCCGTCGAGACAACCGGCAAACTCAATTTCCTTTTCGTATACACCGACGACCAGCGCTGGGACGCCATGTCCTGCGTGCAAAAGGAGCAGGGCGATAAGGGTCGATTCCCCTGGCTCCAGACCCCGAACATGGATCGCCTTGCGCGCGAAGGCGTGCGATTTCGCAATGCCTTCGTCATCAACTCGCTCTGCGCCCCCAGCCGGTCCAACTTTCTCACCTCGCAGTACAGTCACCTCAACGGCGTCGCTAACAACCACAGCCCGATGCCGCTCGACAGCGTCAACCACGCCTCCATCCTTCGCAAGAGTGGCTACGCCACGGGCTATTTCGGAAAATTCCATCACGGCCAGCAGTTCGAGCGCCCAGGCTTCGACGTCATCGCCAGCTTCATCGGCCAGGGGAAGTACGAAGACTGCCCATTCAACGTCAACGGGAAGATCGCGCCCACGAAAGGCTGGGTGGATGACGTGACGACCGACTTCGCGATCCAGTTCATCAAGGATCACGCCGACCGGCCCTTCGATATGGTCGTCGGCTTCAAATCTCCACACGGTCCGCGCACCCCGCCCGAGCGGGCGGCCAACCGCTTCGAAGGCGAAACGCTGCGACCCGTCCCCAACCTCGACGCCGTCCCGCCCTACAAGTCCTCGATCGCTCCCGCCAAACCCGGAGCCGCAGACTGTGCAGATGAACCTCCTGCAAGGAAAGCGCCCGCCAAACCCGCTCCTGCCGCGCGAAAGCTCGCCCAGCTCAACTACTTCCGCACCATCTCCGCCGCTGACGATTGCCTCGGCCGACTCCTTATGACCCTCGACGACTTGAAGCTCGCCGAAAACACCGTTGTCATATTCGCCAGCGACAACGGCTACTACATGGGCGAGCACACGCTGGGCGACAAGCGCAGCGCTTACGACGAATCAATGCGGATTCCGCTGATTGTTCGATATCCGAAGGGCGTCACCGCCGGGCGCGTGATCGACCAGATGGCGCTCAACATCGATCTCGCCCCCACACTTCTGGGCTTCGCGGATGTTGCTATTCCGCCCTCCATGCAGGGCCGAAGCTGGCGACCGCTGCTCGAAGGCAAACCCGCCCCCGACTGGCGAAGCGCTTTCTTCTACGAATACTTCTTCGAGCGCGGCTACGCCATCCCCACCGTCACCGCCGTGCGCACCGACACCGCCAAGCTCATCAAATACCCCGGCCACGATGATTGGACTGAGCTCTTCGATCTCCAGAAAGACCCTTACGAGATCAAGAATCTCTACGGCGACCCATCCGCTGCGGCGATGCGCCAGCAAATGGAGTCTCGTTACGCCGCCGAAGCCAAAGCGGTTAATTTCAAAATCCCCGACTATGCAGATAAGCCTCCGAAGTAGGCCCACCCATCATCGCAACACATGCTTGAGCAACCGTAGCCGCCGCCCCAGTGTGTGCTGCATGTGCTCGGCAAAGATGCGATTGAGCGGATCGGTTTGATGTCGCGTCAACCGCGGTAATCGAAGCAGCGAACCGTTCTGCCGCGGAAGCCGCAGGATTAGGCCCACCATCGAGAGCAGCCGCACGTCGAGCGCAATCCTGTCGTGCGCGACGCCCTCGCATTCCCGGCAGACGATCCCGCTCCGCGAAGGTGAAAACGACCAGGTCAGCCGATCCGTGAGCGGCGCGCGGCAGTTCGCGCACGCCGAAAGATCCGGCAAGTATCCCGCCTCCCGAAACAGATCGAGTTGAAACGCGAGAAACACTTCCTCCTGCCGCGGCGTCGCCAGGTCCTTCAGCGTCTGTTCAAGTCGATCGAAAAGCTGCGGATGGGGATCGTGCTCTTCGATGAGCAGTCCGCAAAGCTCCGCCGCATATTGCCCCAGATACAACGCTCGCAAGCTCGACCGCAACTCGAGGTGGCCATCGCGGAGCGACCACTCGGTCAGCGTTGCCAGATCTTTCTCAAGCCGAAGCGAAAAAACCGCGTCCCCCAGATCCAACAGATCCAGCCCGCCATCGAACTTGCTCGCCCCCGCCTTGGTGCGCCGGTGCGCACCCTTGGCGATCAGGCGCATGAGCCCATGCTCGCGCCCGAAGAGCGTGACGATCTGTGAAGTTTCACTGTATTCCACCTTGCGCAGGCAAAGACAGCGATCGCGGGTGAGCGCCATAAGTGGATCGATCTTAGGGCGCGTGTCCGGCGTTGGGAACCGCGTGGAGGACCCGGATTACTTTCTCGCGCGCCGCCGGCCGCACACCATGACGCAACCCCCGAGAAGGACGACCAAACCCGAAGCCGGCTCGGGCACTCCCGCCGCGGCGGCGCCGAAGCCGAGGTCGAACTGGTGTAGCTCGATCATGTCGCCGGCACTGAGATCGCTGGTGTTATAATGTTGGGCCATCGCCGCCAAGTCGAGAAAATCGACAATGCCATCGCCATTGAAATCGCCGCCTGTCCAGGGATCGTCGGTACCCGACTTTCCGTTGTAGTTTTGCGCTAGGGCCGCCAGGTCTAGAAAGTCCACCGTCCCATCCCGATTCGCATCCCCCGCCAACCGCGGCCGCAGCTTCAGCAGCCCGTTCGGCTCATCGAATACCGCCCAATCAAACGCACCCTGTGTCAGTGCGCCAATCGTCGGCAATCCCCCCGGCCCGCCTTCGCTCACGTACGCGCTGGCGACGAGGAAATTCATCCCGAAGATCCCATCCAGCGTCAGCGTGTCGGCGGCATTGTTCGGATTCGCCACCGTGATATTGCTCACCAGCACCGGCGCGTCGGTGAATCGAAAATGCTTCGGATCGTTGTCGTTGGCAGCGTTTCCCTCCATCGTCCGCACGAGAAGCGACGAGAGGTAAAATCCCGCTACCTTCTTCGTGCCGCCCACCCCACCGATCGTGAGCTGAAACTGCTGATCTGCCGGAACGCCAATCAAAATTGGATTATTTGGGTCCGAGTCATTGACTGTTATTCCCAGTGCCTGTGCTTTGCTGACCGAGATGATCGACGCTGCCGCCCCCGTATCCAGCAAGAAAGACCCCGTCGTGGAACGCCCGTTGTAGCCAATCTTTACCGGCGGCGTCGTATCGCCCGTCGGGTTCACCGGGTTGGGCCCGATGAAGGGATTGTGTTCCAGTGCGGGGGCGTAATTCGCAACCTGCGCCGGCGGAATTTGAACCAGCTTGTCGTTCGCATCTACCGTCCCGGTCTGGCTGTATTTATCGAACGAACCGTAAGAGAGTTTCACGGTCCGCGTCGTCTTGGGAATTCCGGGATTTGAATCCGGCTGACTGGCGTTGTAAGCCGTCCCCGGCGCGTAGGTATACGTCCGCATCGTATCAAGCGCATCCACCGGTTTCGGATCCATCACCACGACCTTCCCCTTCATGGTCGGGATGCCGAAAACGTCCAGGTCGTCCAGAAATGGATCTTGATTGGCCGGGTCCTTCGACAGTTGTCCGACCTGCGTCCGAACGTTGGTAAACGTGTGGTTGTAATAGCTGAGATCTATCCCCTGAAACGAAGGTGGATTCCCGCTGGAATTGAAGTCCCCTTCCGCGATCCCCACCTTCTCATCGATGTTCGGATGAAACGGCGCGATTGAGATGTTCAATGGCGCCGAAACATTAAATCGATCCGAGCCTGCCACGCCGACGTCCTCATAAACAACTGGTTTTCCGTTGTACAACTGCTGCGGCACGCCCGGATTCCCAAGCGTCCCCAGCGATGCCGCCGTGTTCGCCGAAATCAGCACGCCTGATGCCCCCGTATCGTAAAACGCCTGGATGTTAAATGCCTTTTGCCCGCCAAAGTCCGCCCACAATGGATCTCCACCGCTCGACAAACTTACAATGGCATTTACCCGAGGCTGATCAAGCGCCGCTGGCTGGACGCCGTGGATGTCCGTCGCCAGACTCGCCACCGGCGCAATTAAAACCGGCAACATGGCAAGCGCCAGCAACCGGCCTTTTGAACGAATACGTGGCGACATCGCACCTCCGGCCGACAAATCCCCGATTGGCGTGCTCCACATCTTACGGGATGTCCCGCTGGGTGATCGAAGAAATCGCTGCAAGAGGGCAAAATCACCGCTATTGAGCAAACCCCCCCCACATCATATAGTCTCAAACCCTCATCCGGCGGCCAAAAGCCCCATGAGACACGCGAGTGCGTAGCTCAGTTGGTAGAGCAACGGACTTTTAATCCGTAGGTCGTGGGTTCGATCCCCACCGCACTCATTTTCCAAGTCTCGCGGAAGCTGCTCGATATCAAAAGTGCACCTCCAGCCGCACCGTCAGCGCGATCGCATCAGGTGTTCCCCGGCCGCCTGGATTCGCGATGTATTGCAGATCCGGTTTAACCGCCAGCCAGGGCGTCACCTGCAGGCGATAAAATAACTCGTAACTCGCCTCAAACTCGCTCCGCGCCCGATAGGCGTGACTGAAATGCACCGCCTGCACTCCCGCCCCCACGACATCATCAGGCCGCCCCTCAATTGGCCCCGTCCAAGCTACGCCCCCACCTAGATTATGGTCATATAAGAGAATCGCCGGATCTGCATACCCATACATCAGGAATAGCCCAACGCCTCGCCCGTCCTTGTCATCCTTCGGGTTCGCCCGCCATACCGCCTGATCCAATAGCGCATAAGGCGCACCCGTTCCCGTCGCCCGCCCGCCGTCCAATTTTGCAAATCGGTTCGTGCTGTACCATCCGCCTACGCCAAGCCGCCCCGGCAGCGCATTCCGCCCCGCGGTCCACGACCAATCCACCTCGGAGATCAGGAACAAATCCTCGGCGCTGCGGAAAAACGTCCGCGGCCCCGTCGAACCTGTCCGCACCCCCTCCGCATAAGACCCGTCATAAAGCCCAAACCCGATCTGCAATTCTTTCAAAGGCTTTACGAACACGTTTACGCTTGTGGCTGGATCAGGATAAGTAGGCAGCGTAAACAGCGTTGCGCTCGACCCCGTTGACTGATGCAGAAATTCCGCCGCCGTCTCCGAGTGATCGAACTCGTTGTTCGCATCCACCTTCCCCACCTTCACCCGCAACAGCCCGTCAAACGCCGTCTGCTGATACCACAACTGCGCGAGTTGCGTCCGATTCTGGTGCGGCGCCCCTGGCACGCCGTCCAGCCCATCGATTCCCTGCACGTCGCCGATCAACTTGTCCGAGGGATTCGCGCCGTCCGCACTCTGAAAGTTCGCAAAAAACGTTCCCCCCTCGATCCCAAATAACGGCTTGGTATCCAGCGCAAACGTGGCCTCCGTCAATCGCCGCCAGGTAGACCCTGCCGTCCCCAGCCCCCCGTGTAAGTTCTTCGTGACATCCGCGATCGTGACGACGTCGAACGTCAGACCCTGCTCCGCCAACCGCCGCCGCGCTCCGCCCCAGTCTCCCGTCAATAACGGAAACTCCCGTGGCGCGGAAAAATTGATCGGCTCGTGAAGCGAAGGTCCCTCTGCCGTCTCAGGCTTCGGATCTTCCGCCCAGACCGCCGCCGACGCCCCTACGCCCGTCACAATCAAGACAAAGGCAATGCGGTGAGGAGTTCGAACCATGGGGATAAAACCGATCGCTCCAATGCGGCGCCCGGATCATCCTAACGTAATCCGCCGGTAAATCTCTCCCTCGTTCACAGTCGCCCGCTCCGGCCTGCCCTTGTGAAAATACGTCAGCTTCGTGTGATCGAGCCCCAGCATGTGCAGCACTGTCGCGTGAATGTCATGCACGTGAAGCCGATCCTCCACCGCCCGCAATCCCAAGTCATCCGTCGCGCCGATCGTCCGCCCGCCCTTCACCCCGCCGCCGGCCATCCACATCGTGAACCCTGTCGGGTTGTGGTCGCGCCCGTCCCCCTTCTCGCTCATCGGCGTGCGCCCGAACTCTCCACCCCAGATCACCAGCGTCTCATCCAAGAGCCCGCGCGACTTCAGATCCTTGATTAACCCCACCACCGGCTGATCCATCTGCGCGCACAGTTCCGTGTGGTTCTTCTCGATCTTCGCGTGGGCGTCCCATTTCGAACCCGCGCCGCTGTAAAGCTGCACGAAGCGCACCCCACGTTCGACCATCCGCCGCGCCAGCAGACACATTCTTCCCATCGTCGCCGTCTGCTTTTGATCCATGCCGTAGAGCGCCTTGGTCGCATCCGTCTCGTGGGTCAGATCCACCGCCTCTGGTGCTTGCGCCTGCATGCGGAAGGCCAGCTCGTACGAGCGAATCCGGGCATCCAGCTCGGACAGGTCCGGATGCGACTGTTCGTGCGCCTGATTCAACGTCTCCAGCAGCGCCAGTTTAGAATGCTGCCGATCCTCCCCAACGCTCGCAGGCGTCATCAAGTTCGAAATCGGCGAGGGCGATTCCCCGTTCAACTTCGTCCCCTGATACACCGCCGGCATGAAACCTGCGCCCCAATTTCGCGGCCCGTTGGTCACCTGCTGGTTCGCATCCGTCATCACGCAAAACGCCGGCATGTTCTGGTTCTCGGTGCCAAGCCCATATGTCACCCATGCCCCAAGAGAAGGCCGCCCCGCCAGGATCGACCCCGTGTTCATCTGGCTCACGCCGCCCGAATGATTGAGCCCATCGCTCACGCAGGACCGCAGCACCGCGATGTCATCCGCGATCTCATGATGATTCGGAATCCAGTCGCTCATCCAAAGACCGGATTGCCCGCAACGCTTCCACGTCCGCTTGCACGCCAGCAGAGGCGAGCGACTCTCTCCCATCGCCGTGATCAACGTTCCAAACGAATCCGGCATCGGCTTTCCGGCGAGCTTATTGAGCAGCGGCTTGGGATCGAAAAGATCGAGGTGACTCGGGCCGCCCTCGAGGAACACGAAGATCACGTTCTTAGCCGTCGGTGCATAGTGAGGCCGCTTCGCCGTCAATGGATTCAGAGGATCCGCCACTGGCGCCTGCAGTTTCGATAACGTATCCCCCAGCGCTCCTTGTCCCAGCATCGCCGACGCCGCGACCGCGCCAAACCCTCCACCCGCCCGCGCGAGAAACTCGCGGCGCGAACGCGCCCGCTGATGATGCGGCAACCCGGGAATCGAAGTGCGATTGTTCATTGACGTATCACGGGCATCGCGCCCGTGCCAGCTCATTCCAAGTACAAAAATCGATTCGAATTCAACAACACGTGACACAGGTCTACGAGCGCTGCATCATTCTTCACAACCGCCGTTGATTCGCTCTTCGCGCCCGCTAACTTCACCAGGTCCGCCTGCACCCCTGCCGAATCCTTGAACAACCCCGGCTGATCCTCAAACACCCAGTGCCCGCACAGCATGCCACTCGCTGGCCGTCCCTCGCTGAACAACAACTCATCCTTTGCCAGCGCCTTGCGTGAAATCCGCACCTCATCGATCAGGCCATCCCACCCATGGGCCGGCTTGCTGTCGCGGCCGCCAATCACGAGCGCCGACTTATTTGCATATGAGCCGGTGACGACATGCTTCACCGCCACGCTCTTCAGGCCCGCGTCCATGTCCGTCATATCCTTCAGGTAGAACGTCACTCCCGCCTCACCCGTCTCCTTCATCCGCACTGCTACGGCCACGTAATATGTCTTGTGCAGCTCGACACGGAAATCCGAATGAATGACCTCGTATCCGCCGCCCGGCTTCTTCGGATCGCATGCGAGCTGCAGGATCAGGTTCTGCGGCTCAAACCGCGATCGCGTGCTGGTCACTCCCAGCGCCCAACCCGGATGATCGTTCTTCCCATCCCACTGCGAAGCGATCACCCGCACCGAAGCATCGTCATACAACGAATCCAGCAGCACGTACGCCTCAATCGTGAAATCTTCGACCGGCATCCCGGCCGGCGACGCGAGACGCAGCATGTCATCCACCCGCCCATTGCGCACGTAAATCGCCTGGCTTCCGAGCTGCGGCATGCTCTTCACCATCGGCCGCTCATCGACTGAGATGGGTGCCATGGGCAAGGTTACTCCCTTGCCCGTGCTCTTCTCCAAGAATGCGACCGCCGCCCCGCGCTCCCTGGCATCAGGCCCTCGCCCATACGCCAGTCGCCAAGCCGCATCCACCGTCTCCCCCGCGTCTTTTAAATTCATCCCCCGCAATCGCGCCGCGAACATCTCCGCGCGCTTCAGCGGCGCGTCGCCGTTGATGAGCAACAACGCCTGGGTCGATGTCGTCGTCCGATTTCGATCCGCCGCGCTCCCGTACGTGTCGGGCGCATCGAACGCCTCCAGCAGGGGGTCCCGATTGTTCCGGATCACCTTCGTATAAATCGATCGCCGAGGCGTCGCCGGGTCCACGCTTGGACCGTACATCTCCGGCTTCAGCTCCCCGCTCACCAGCAGCATCGAATCACGAATCTGCTCCGCATCAAGTCGTCGCGGCGGATATTTCCAAAGCCACTTGTCGTCCGGATCCTTCGCCTTTGCCTCCGCGGGCATCGCGATCGACGACGACTGGCGATACGCCGCCGACATCATGATCAGCTTGTGCAACCCCTTCATCTGCCAGTTGTCTTTTGCGAATCGCACCGCCAGATAATCCAGCAATTCCGGATGCGTAGGCCGATCGCCCAGTTTTCCAAAATCGCTCGACGTCCCCACCAGCCCGCGCCCGAAGTGATACTGCCAGATCCGGTTCACCATCACCCGCGTCGTCAGCGGATGATTCGGCTGCATCAGCCACTTCGCCAGCGCCGTCCGCCGACCGGTTGATACCTCCGTTGGCTGCGTTGCCGGCACTTTCAGCGGCTGCCCATCCAGCACCACCGGATATCCGACGCCCACGTCCCGCCCCTCCTTATCACTTGGAATGACCGTAGGCGGCGCAACCGTGCCTACATCCGTGACCAGCAGCGAGGTCGGCAGCGGCTTGGGCTTGATGTTGTCAAACGCCGCCAGCTTTCGCACCAGTTCCAGGTGCTTTTCCTTTTCAGGCCCCGTCACCTTCGCATCGCCGCTCTCGGTCTTGTCATACACCTGCCGCAACGACAGCGTCGCAATTTGCTCCTCGTAAGGCGTGCGTTTCTCCGCGGGCTTGTTGATTATCTCCTGGATGTCTTCTGGAAACTTGATGATCGCAGCCTTCGCGGATTTTTCGATGTAAGGCTGCTCGATTGCATCGAGCTCCGCGCGCAGATCCGCCGTTTTTTCTTTCCATTTCGCCAGGGCCTCGTCGTACTTCGCCTTCTCTTCAGAAGTTGCCAAGAGCCCGTCCTGGACCGGTAGCAGGGGGGTGAAGAACGCCTCAAATCGGTAGTAATCGCTCTGCAGGATCGGATCGAACTTATGATCGTGGCACTTGGCGCACCCCATTGACAGGCCCAGGAACGCATCCGACGTCACATCCGTCACCTCGTCCACAATGTTCTTCCAGTGCGTCTTCACGTCGCGCTGGTTGTACTCGTAGATTCCGTGCCGCAGGAACGCCGTCCCGATCAGCGCATTCGGATCGCTTGGCGCTAGCTCATCCCCCGCTAGCTGCTCGGTGACGAAGCGGTCGTACGGCTTGTCCTCGTTGAAGGATCGGATCACGTAGTCGCGGTAGGGCCAGACGTTCGCCCGGTACGCATCCTGCCGGTATCCGTCCGACTCCGCATAGCGCACCACGTCCAGCCAATGCCGCGCCATTCGTTCGCCATATCGTGGCGACGCCAGCAACCGATCGATCAATTTCTCCCAAGCATCGGCAGAGCGATCATTAACAAACGCCGCCACTTCCTCTGGCGTGGGGGGCAACCCATGAGGTCAAAATAAGCCCGCCGAACGAGCGTGACCTTGTCCGCCTGCGGCGCGGGTGTCAGCCCCTCCGCCACCAGCTTCGCGAATAGAAACCGATCCACATCGTTGGCGCACCACCCGTTATCGTGAACCACCGGGGCCGGATAATCCCGAGGTGGCTGGAACGACCAAAACGTTCGATCCGCGTCTGTGATAACTCGTTTTTTCCCTTTTAGGGGCATTGCGACTTCAGTGGCTGTGGTTTCCTTCCCCCAAGGCGCCCCCATCGCCACCCATTGGGTCAGAATCTCCACCTGCGCCGCTGACAACCGCCCCTCCTCCTCGGGCGGCATCTGCAGATCCTTGTCCTTATAGGAAACCGCCTGGATCAGCTTGGATTCCTCCGGCCGTCCCGCCATTACCACTGCCCCGTTTTTCCCGCCCTTCGAAAGTGCCGCTGCCGAATCCAGCCGCAGGCCACCCTTCTGCTTCTTCTCGCCGTGACACGACTGGCAATTCTCCACTAAAAGCGGCCAAACTCGCGACTCGAAGAACTTGGCATGCTCCAGCGGCACCGCGGGGCCAGCAGCCTCGACCACGCCCGCGCAAAGGGCGAGCCCGGTCAAAATTGTCCCCCCGATCATCCACCGTAAGCAGTACTGCATCGTTGCAGCATTCTACCCGCTGGACGGATGGACGTTAACTGAAAAGAAACGCCCTTACTTCGTCAGCCGCCGGTACTTAATCCGGTGCGGCTGATCCGCGTCCACCCCAAGCCGCTGCTTCTTGTTCTTCTCGTACTCCTGGAAGTTGCCTTCGAAGAAGACCACCTGGCTGTCCCCCTCGAATGACAGGATGTGCGTTGCCACGCGATCCAGAAACCAGCGGTCGTGGCTGATGATTACCGCGCAGCCGGCGAAATTTTCCAATCCCTCTTCCAGAGCCCGGATCGTGTTGATGTCGAGGTCGTTCGTCGGTTCGTCAAGCAGCAGCACGTTTGCCCCCATCCGCAGCATGCGCGCGAGATGGACGCGGTTGCGTTCACCGCCGGAGAGCACGCCGACTTTCTTTTGCTGATCGGTGCCGGTAAAGGTGAAGCGGGCGGCGTATGCCCGCGCGTTGACCATCGGTCCCTGCCCGCCGATCTTAAACGCTTCCTCCCCATCGCCCATTGCCTGCCAGACCGCCCATTCATCCTGCAGGCTCTCGCGGGATTGCTCGACGTATCCGAGCTTCACCGCGTCGCCTAACTTAATCGT
Source organism: Phycisphaerales bacterium (assembly GCA_028291615.1). Taxonomy (GTDB): domain Bacteria; phylum Planctomycetota; class Phycisphaerae; order Tepidisphaerales; family Tepidisphaeraceae; genus RYN-433. Next base: position 26,567 of record JAQGHM010000124.1, read on the forward strand.
GCCGCTGTCGGGTTTTTCCAGGCCCGTGATGATGCGAAAGAGCGTGGTTTTTCCCGCGCCGTTGGGGCCGATGATGCCGACGATTCCGTTGGGCGGTAGCGAGAACGACAAATTTTCAAACAGCACCGTGTCGCCGAAGGCTTTCGACAACCCATTTGCCTCGATCACTTGCCGGCCCAGTCGCGGGCCCGGCGGTATGAAGATCTCGATCTCCTGTTCCTTCTGCTTTGAATCCTGCGCCACCATCTTGTCGTACGCCGCCAGGCGGGCCTTGCTCTTGGCCATGCGGGCTGTCGGGCTCTTGCGCACCCATTCGAGTTCATGAGCCAGCGTCTTCTGCCGGGCGGATTCGATTTTCTCCTCCACCTCAAGGCGCTTCTTCTTCTGCTCGAGCCAACTCGTGTAATTCCCCTTGTACGGAAACCCCTGCCCGCGATCGAGCTCCAGAATCCACCCTGCGACGTTATCCAGAAAGTAACGATCGTGCGTCACGGCGATGATCGTCCCCTCATACTTCTGCAGGTGATGCTCAAGCCAACCGACCGACTCGGCATCAAGGTGGTTGGTCGGCTCGTCCAGAATCAAAATGTCCGGCTTCTGCAATAAGAGCCTGCAGAGGGCGACGCGCCGTTTTTCACCGCCGGAGAGCGGTCCGATTTTGGCATCCTCGGGCGGGCAGCGCAGGGCATCCATGGCCTGCTGCAATTGCGAATCGATGTCCCACGCCCCCACGTGATCCAGCTTCTCCTGGATCTTCCCCTGTTTTTCCAGAACCTTGTCCATCTCTTCGGGCGACAAGTCTTCGGCTAGCTTCTCATTGATGGCGTCGAATTCCTTCAGCAGATCCGTCACTGGCTTGACCCCCTCCTCGACGATCTGCCGGACGGTGGCGTTTGGATCGAGCTGCGGCTCCTGCTGGAGGTAGCCGATCGTGTAGCCGGGCGAGACCTGGATCGTTCCCTCGAAGTTCTTGTCCACCCCTGCCAGGATCTTGAGCAGCGACGATTTGCCCGAGCCGTTGAGGCCGAGGACGCCGATCTTCGCGCCGTAGAAATAAGAGAGGAAGATGTTCTCGAGAATGACCTTCTTCTCGTACCGCTTGGAGACGCCAGTCATCGAATAGATGACCTTGTTTGATTCAGGGGTAGCCATTGGGCCGGGCACGATACCCCAAGGGGCGGTAATGGCCAAGCGGAGAAGTTGGACCGCGAATGGACGCGAATGGACGCGAATAAATTCAATTTCTTCATTCGCGTGCATTTGCGTCCATTCGCGGGTAATTCCTCTTCTCTTTGTTCGCGGCTATAACGTCGTCCATCCAACACAGGAGGCCGCCGCGTGAAGTCGCTTTTCATCGCACTCATCCTTTCTCTGGCTCCCCTCGCCCGCGCGCAGGAGGCGATCAAACCGATCCCGCCAATCGGCAAGGAATTGCCGGCCGTCGACAAGGCCGAGCTTGAAGGCGCCATCGCTCACCTGGACAAAGAGATCCGCATGCTCCGGCTTACGCTTGAGAGCAAGCCCGCGCTCCTCGCCCTTCTTCCGGACATCCAGATCTACCACAATGCCCTGCGCTACCCGCTCATCTACCACGAGCCGATCGACATGAAGTCCGCCCGTGCCGCGCTCGCTGAAGCCGACGACCGGCTTGCCCAGCTCCATGTCGGGCAGGTTAAATGGGTGAACATAAGTGGCCCGCGCGGTTACGTGTCGCGCATCGACAAATCCGTTCAGCCGTACGTGCTGACGATTCCGCCTACGTACAACCCTGATGACAAGGCCACCAGGCACCGCTTTGACTTCTGGTGCCATGGCCGCGGTGAGGATTTGATGGAATTGAAGTTCATCCGCGGCAAGGGGGAGTCGGCCCCGGATCACTTTGTTGTCAACCTCTACGGGCGCTATTGCTGCGCCAATAAGTTTGCTGGGGAGATCGATCTGCTGGAAGCGCTGGAAGACGTGAAGAAACGTTATCCCGTGGATGAGAACCGTTTGGTCGATATCGGCTTCTCCATGGGCGGGGCGGCTGCGTGGCAGTTCGCTGTCCACTACACGGATTTATTCGCGGCTGCCAGCCCGGGCGCGGGCTTTAGCGAGGCGCGCGAATTCCTTCATATCAAACCCGAAGAAGTGGAAGCGATGAAGCCTTGGCAGAAATCGCTTTGGCACTTGTATGACTGCACCGACTCCGCCGCCAACATTGCCATGCTCCCGACTGTTGCCTACGCCGGCGAGATCGACGGTCAAAAGCAGGCGAGCGACATGATGGAAAAGGCGATGGCCGCCGAGGGACTCAAGATGGAGCGGCTGATTGGTCCAAAGACCGGGCATAAGTATGAGCCTGAGACTCGTAAGCAGCTTGACAAGCGTCTCGCCGAGATCTGCGCCATCGGTCGCAACCCCACGCCCGACCACATCCGCTTCACCACTTGGACGCTCCGCTACAACCGCATGTTCTGGGTCGAGCTGACCGGACTCGAAAAACACTGGGAACGCGCTCGCGTGGATGCGCTGCTCACCAGCCCCGATGCGATCGAGGTGAAGACCGCGAACGTCTCGTCCCTGATCCTGGACGTCCCCGCCACCGCGGGAAAATTCGCACCGGACAGCAAGGTCACCATCACAATCGATGGGCGGAAGCTGGAAGCCACTTCGAACAAAGAGAGGGGCCTGCACGTGTTCGCGCAGAAGACCAGCGCTGGTTGGTCGATTCCAGTCGATCCGCTGATGCCCCTGCATAAGAGGCATGGCCTCCAAGGCCCCATCGACGACGCCTTTATGGACGCATTCCTCATCGTCAAACCCACTGGCAAACCCGAGAACGACAAGACCGCCGTCTGGGCCGCCAGCGAATGCGACCACGCCATCGCCCACTGGCAAAAACAATTTCGCGGCGAAGCCCAGGTCGAGTTCGACACCGCCGTCACCGATGCCGAGATCCGTGACAACAACCTGATCTTCTTCGGCGACCCCACCATCAACAAAACCCTCGCCAAAATCGCCGACAAACTTCCCATCCAATGGAAGGACGGCAAGCTGATCGTCGGCGACAAATCCTTCGACGCCGCCCATCACATGCCCGCCCTGATCTTCCCCAATCCCCTCAACCCCCAGCGTTATGTCGTCCTCAACAGTGGCTTCACCTTCCGCGACTTCGACTACCTTAATAACGCGAGGCAAACGCCCAAGCTGCCTGACTACGCGATCATCGACGTTGATACGCCGGTCACCCCCAAAGCCCCGGGCAACATCGTCGAGGCGGGATTTTTCGACGAACAGTGGCAACTGCGAAAGTAGCTATCGGTAACTTAAGATGCAGTTCAACCCATGCGGCAAATCGCCATTTCAATTCTCCTGCTGACGGTGCTTATCACTTCCACCGCACGCGCCGATGAGCAGACCGATTTCTTCGAATCCCACATCCGGCCCCTCCTCGCCGACCACTGCTACAAATGTCATGGCCCTGAGAAAACCAAAGGGGAGCTCCGCCTCGACACCCGCGCCGGCCTGCTAAAAGGCGGCAAGACCGGCCCCGCCATCCTTCCCGGCAAGCCTGACAAAAGTCTCCTTATCGAGGCTGTCCGGTATAAGAATGCCGATCTCCAGATGCCGCCGAAGGAGCAACTGACAGAGTCGCAGGTCGCCGACCTTGTCACGTGGATCAAAGCGGGTGCGCCTGATCCCCGCACCGATTCCTCGCTTGCTGCCGTTGATGAGATCGCCGCCGCGCGTAAGCGTTGGCCGTTCACGCCCGTCACCGCGCCCGCGCCGCCCGAGTGCAAAAACAAATCCTGGCCCGTTGGCGCGATCGATCAATTCATCCTCGCCAAGCTTGAAGAAAAGTCTCTCGCGCCCAGCGCGGCCGCCGACAAGCGCACGCTGATTCGTCGCGCCACCTATGACCTTACCGGCCTGCCTCCCACCATCGCTGACGTCGAAGGGTTTCTCACCGATGCCTCCCCCACCGCCTACGCCAAGGTTATCGACCGTCTCCTCGCCTCCCCCGCATATGGCCAGCGCTACGCCCGCTATTGGCTTGACCTCGTTCGCTACACCGACTCGTTCGACGCCCGAGGCACAGGCGGCCCGATGGACTGCGCCGAAGCCTGGCGCTATCGCGACTACGTCGTCAACGCGTTCAACCAAGACCTTCCGTACGATCAATTCGTAAGACAACAAATCGCCGGCGACCTCCTCCCCAGCTCAGGACTCAGCACTCAGCACTCAGGACTGATCGCTACCGCGGTCTACGCCATCGGCAACTGGGGCGGCGGTGACGCTGACAAGGAAAAGCTCCTCACCGACATCGTCGACGACCAGATCGATCTCACCGGCCGTGCGTTCCTGGGCCTTACCCTGGCCTGCGCGCGCTGCCACGATCACAAAGTTGATCCGATCCCTACCACCGACTACTACGGCCTCGCCGGCATCTTCTTCTCAAGCCACATCCTTCCCGACGTCGGGCCGAAGACCAACGGGCCCAACATGCTCAAGATTCCACTCGCGTCCCCCGAAGAACTCGCGCGGCGCGATAAGCTCAAAGCCCAACTCGCCGAGATCGAAAAGGCCCCGCAGCCGACCGAATTCACCCGGCAATCGTTTACCCCGATGCGCGAGCCCGCCCGCGACGTCCACAACATCCCGGGCCTCCTTGCCCTTAAGCCTGCCACCAAACAAGACACCCCTTCCGCGACCTTCAACACCACCGGTAAAGCGGTCGCCTTCGTGACCATCAAGATGCCCCCGCGCAGCGTTGCCGTCCACCCGTCGCCAACCGGTGGCGTTGCTGCGGTCTTTGATGTCGCCGCCGCGACCACCGTCAACCTAACCGCGCACCTCGCCGACGCCGACCCCAACTGCGGCGACGGCATCGCCTATCGTCTCATTCATCGTTCGGGCGAGAGTGCGAAGATCCTCGCTGCCGGCGCTATCGACAACGGCAAGAAGGCTGACCTTACCGCGGGGCCCATCAATCTCGCTCAAGGCGACCGCATTGAGCTCCTCATCCTCCCCCGCGCCGAATACTCGTGCGACACGACCCTCATCGATCTCAAAATCACCTCTACTGACGCCGCACAACCCGCTCACGATCTCGTCGACGAAACCCTCGCCGATCCCTTCGCCACCAGCACGCCCTGGCACTTCGATCAGGTCACCGCCGACCCGCGCATCGCCACCCTCCGCGCACAGCTTGCCACTGCGCTCCCTGCCACCCACGGCCTCCAGGAAGGGGGCGTCCCCGGCAGCCCCCAAGCTGGCGTCCACGACGTCAAAGTACACATCCGCGGCCGTTATGATCGCTTGGGCGAACTGGTCCCGCGCCACTTCCCCACGCTCCTCACGCCGGCCGACAGGCAACCCACCATTACCAAAAGCTCCGGTCGCGTAGAACTCGCCAACTGGGTCGCGAGCCCCGCTAACCCCCTGACCGCTCGGGTCATGGCGAACCGCCTCTGGCAATGGCACTTCGGCGAAGGGATTGTGCGAACGCCGAACAACTTCGGGAAACTAGGCACGCCGCCAACGCACCCTGAGCTCCTCGACTACCTGGCAAGCGAATTCATCAAATCCAACTGGTCGATCAAATCCATGCACCGGCGGATCATGCTGAGCCGCACCTACCAGCAATCTTCCCTCAATCCGCAATCTGCAGATCCCGACAACCTTCTGCTCTGCCGAATGAACCGCCGTCGCCTCGACGCCGAAGCCATTCGCGACACCATGCTCGCCGTTACCAACGAACTCGATCCCACTCCCCTTAACGGCCCCGGCTTGAAGGACCTAAACAACCCGCGCCGCACCCTTTACCTGATGACCATCCGGTCCGACCGCACCGGTTATCGAATGCTCTTCGATGCCGCCGACCCCACTGCCATCATTGACCGCCGCATCGACTCCACCGTTGCGCCGCAAGCGCTCTTCCTGATGAATCACCCGTTCACCACCGCCCGAGCCAAAAAACTAGCAGCCCAATCCGCCACCGCGCCGGATCGCATCACCTGGCTTTATGAAACGCTCTTTTCCAGATCGCCGACCGCAGAAGAAAGCCAACTCGGGCAGAACTACGTCACGCAGCGCGCGAATAACGGGTGGGAACAATACTGTCACGCACTGCTCTGCTCCAACGAACTGTTCTACTTGGATTGAGCGAAAAATAAATTCGCCGCAAAGACGCCAAGAGCGCAAAGGAATTCAAAACGAAGGTACGCTGAACCCCAAACTTCCCCCACTGTTCTTTGCGCTCTTAGCGTCTTTGCGGCCCATTTGATTCGAGCTTCCCATGCCCCTCACCAGAAGACAAACCCTCAAATCCTTCGCCAGCGGCTTCGGCACCCTCGCCCTTGCCAACCTCTTCGCCACGGAATCCCGCGCAATTCCAATCGGCAATTCGCAATCCGCAATCGGCAATCCCCTCCCCCATTACGCCCCAAAAGCCAAACGAGTCATCTTCCTCTTCATGTCCGGCGGCCCGAGTCACGTTGACCTCTTCGATCCCAAACCCCTCCTAACCCGCGATCACGGCAAACCCCTCCCGTTTGCAATGCCCAAGCTCGTCCGCACCAAAACCGGAAACCTTTTGTCTTCGCCCTGGAAGTTCAAAAAGCATGGCCAATCCGGCACCGACGTCTCCGAGCTCCTTCCTCACACCGCCTCGGTCATCGACGACCTCTGCGTCATCCGCTCTATGGTCGCTGACAACATCAACCATAACGGCGCATGCCTGCAGATGAACACCGGCGAACAAGCCTTTAGCCGCCCTAGCCTGGGTTCATGGCTCCTGTACGGCTTGGGCACTGAGAACCAGAGCCTGCCCGGCTTCGTCGTCATTTCCCCCGCGCAACCTGCACAAGGTGCCCCGCTCTGGTCCAGCAGCTTTCTTCCCGCCGCTTACCAAGGCACACTCGTCTCAGATCTGAAGAACCCGATCGACAATCTGAAGAACTCGACCTTCTCCACGAAAGACCAGCGCGACGAGCTGGACCTCCTGAAATCCCTCAACGAACATCACCGGGAAAAGCGCGCCGAAGATTCCCGCCTCTCCGCCCGAATCGAATCCTTCGAACTCGCCTTCCGCATGCAAGCCCAAGCCCCCGCCGCCTTCAACATCGAAGACGAATCCGCGGCCACCAAATCCCTCTACGGCATCGGCGAAGGAATGACCGACATCTTCGGCCGCCAATGCCTGATGGCCGCCCGCCTCGCCGAGCGCGGCGTGCGCATGATCCAGGTCTACCACACCACCACCGCCAAACGCTCGAGCTGCCAACTCTGGGACCAACACGGCAGCCTGAGAACCGAACTAACCAACAACTGCGCCACCACCGACAAACCGATCGCCGGTCTCTTAAAAGACCTGAAATCCCGCGGCCTCCTCGAAGACACATTAGTAATCTGGGGCGGCGAGTTCGGCCGCACCCCCACCGCCGAAGGCACCGACGGCCGCGAGCACCACCCCTTCGGCTTCACCATGTGGCTAGCCGGCGCAGGCATCAAACCCGGCATCGTCCACGGCGCGACGGATGATTACGGCTGGCACGCCATAAAAGACAAAGTCCACCTCCACGACCTCCACGCCACCATCCTCCACCTCATGGGCCTCGACCACGAAAAACTAACCTACAGATACAGCGGAAGAGATTACCGCCTGACCGACGTGAGCGGCCGAGTCGTAAAGGAAATCCTCGCGTGAATTCTGGGTCGTCGCATCACGAAATCTCACCGCCGATCAATCCCCTCAAACCCCCAATCCCCGAATCACCCGCCACGCCCGCATCCGCCGCCGCAACTGCCGCAACTGCTTCACCGGCCAAAGCAACCGCCACGTCATCACATACGCTCCCTTCAACGTCATACCACACTTGCCCCCGCCGCCCGGAGGGCGGTAGTAACCCGTCCGAATCAACCGCGCGATCTCCTCGCGCCACTCGTCCTGTTGATATTCAACCGCCTGCTCGGGCGCAGGCAGCATCCGCGGCTCCCCCGCTCGCCCCGACGCCACCAGTCGCGCTCGATGAATCCGATACAACCGTGCCGGATCTTTGATCCAGTTCGCGTGAATGACATCCGCGGCGGGGTTCGCCGGAAACACCCCCGCCTGCGTCGAGCTCGACGTGATGATCTGCGTCCCATCCGCAAACCGCGTCCGGATCGTCACCATCCACGCCCGCAGCGCGCCCACCATCGTGGAACTGAAAATCCCATACCCGATATCCCGCGATTCCGGCTGCACCAATAGCACTTGCACGCCCAGCACCCCGGGCACCGCATCGGGCACCCGGCAGTTCGACACGACCTCAAATCCCTGGGCCCAAAACGCCTCGAGTAACTGCCGCAACGACTCCCGTGCCCCCGCCGGCAAGTCCTCCACCCGTGTAGGCGTCAGCGCAACCTCCGCAGCTAGCGTCTGAGAAGCCAGAATGAGCAGCGGCGCAGCTCCGTAGAAAAACCCCACCACCCCCGCCGCCGGCAACATCCATTCCGCATGATTCATTCACCCACCTCCACCGCCTGCATCCTACGTTGCCGCGCCTTGCCGGTCGAACTCGACGGCAGGACTTCGAGCGTTCATCATGGCATCCGAAGTTGCCCTTGCACGCACCCCGCCCTATCTTCGCTACCGATGCCCCCGCCGCCACTCGAATACGCCTCCGCCGCCGTCAAGTCCGTCTCGGACGTCCGCTTCCGACTCGCCGCGACGCTGCTCATCACCGCGGCCCTCCTCGCCGGCGTCGTCGATGGTTTTCTGGGCCTCCTTTACATCGATCGCCTCGGGCTCGCGGCGGTTTTTCTCATCGCCACCGCCATCCTGGTTGCCATCGCAATCCTCGGTTTTGTCTCACGTCCCCAGCCCGCCTTCGGGCTTGGCGCCCTCCTCAGTGCGCTCGCCACCGCCGCCGCGTTCATCGCCCATGTCCTGGTCGAGACCGGCTACGACGATCAGAAAAACCAGATCCTCCAGAGCGCCCCCGGCCCCATCGTCAGTGTCTCCATCAGTTCCGATCGCGGCGCCCGCCTGGCCACCTGGGAAATCACCCGTTACATCAGCGCCGCCGCCGCTCTCTGGCTGCTGCTCCTGACGATCTACCTGATCTGGCGCCGCGTGAGAATCGCCCGCGCCGCCCGCTCCGGGTAGGCACCCGCGCTCAGCCCGCGATGGTGTCGGTGCCGCCGTCGTTGGGGTGGCAGATGTCCATGACGACTTGTCCGAGCTCGGCGAGTTGGAAGTTGGCCTTGTGGAAGATGTGCTCGACGCCCATGTCGCGGGCGCGGGTCAGTTCCTCGGGGATGGCGCGGGCGGTGAAGAGGATGACCGGCAGCGTGTTCCAGCGGAGGTAGGAGCGGAGGATCTCGAGCAGGCCGATGCCGTCCATGTTGGGCATGCGGACGTCGAGGACGACGATGTCGGCGCGCTCGTTGAGGAGCTTGCGAAGGGCCGTCTGCCCATCAACGGCGGTGGTGACAGTGTGGCCTTCGCGCTTGAGGTACTGAGCGACGAAATCGCGGCTGTCCTTCTCGTCTTCAACGACCAGTACGTGTGCCATAACGGTGAACCCTACTTTAGGATTTATCGGCTGGCAAGGGAGGGAGGTTATAGAGGGAATACCTTAGGCGCGAAAAGTGAAACATGAAGAAATTAGCCAGGGCGGTCGGCGCGACTTAGACCACGCAGAGTTGCTGTCGGTTGCGTGCGGGCTTTGGCGAGGGGGTCGATGTACCAGCGGTAGTCGGAGGAGTCGGAGGGGAAGAGGTAGGGGCGGTTTTTTTTGAGCCATGTTTCGAGCGCTTGGGCGGTTGGGGTTTGGAGGTCGGGGAGGTAGCGGTCGGCGAGGCGCTTGGCTTGGGCTTGCTGTTCGGGGGCGCCTTGGAAGAGACGCTGGAGCTGGTCGAAGAATTCGGGTTGGTCGAAGGGTGTGTTGATGGCTTGGAGGTCGGGGTCTAGTTCGAGTTGCTTGTCTGGGTTGGGATGGAGGAATTTGGCGTTGGCCTGGGCCCAAGTGATTAAGGCTTCGAGGGATTGGTTGGGAAGTTGCTTCCAGAGATCGGGGGCGAGGGCATCCTTGGTCCAATCGAGGGGGTACCTGGGGTTTTCGAGGCGGCGGATGACGGCTTTGCGGCTGGGGGCGATCTTGCCGGCGAAGACGGAGGGGGTGCGGGCGATCGGGCGGTCTTGCGTGAAGCGGCTGATGTACGCGATGGAGTTGAGGAGGAGGTTTTGGCCGGTGGCGTTGGTTTCGGCGGGGGATTGTTCGAAGCCGAAATGGAGGAAGTTGCCCTGGCGCCAGAGGCCGGCGGCGGTGGGGGTCTTGTGGTTGACGCCGCCGCAGAAGTATTCGACGTCGGGGTTGTCAGCGAAGTCGAAGGAGTAAGTGCACCAGCCGGCTTTCCACCGCGCGGCGATGTCGTTGACGAGAGGGATGACTTGGACAGTGGGATCCTTGATCTCGTCCTGGAAATCGACGGGCGTGGGTATGGTGACGAATTTCCGCTCGATCTTGATGGGCTTGTCGAAGATCTCGTGATCGCGGAGGCCGTAGGCGAGGGGGTCCATGCAGGTGCAGCCGGTGCCGCCTTTCATCTGCCAGGCGACGGCGAGGTTGAGGCCTGCGCTGCCGAGGAGGACGGTGGGTCTGTGCCATGCTTCGCGCTGACCGAGGGGGGCGATGAGCTTGTGCATGTCGCGGGTCTCCGCGTTCTGCGGCCAGTCGAGGAGGACGACATCGTAGGGGGCGGCGGTCTTTGGATCGAAGTTGTGGCGATCGACGGCATCGACGGTGGTGGCGTGCTTGCGGAGGAAGGTGGTGAAAGCTTGTTCGCGCGGAGTGCCTTTGTCGCCGATGTAGAGGAGTTTGAGGGAATCGAGCGTGGCGGCGGAGGCGGTGATCGTTGGGAGGATGAAGAGTGCGAGTAGGAGGGCGCGTTTCATGACGAACCTTTCTCGATGACGGTGAAGGAGGTCTTGAGGGTTAGAGTGCGCGGGGGCCAGCAGAGTTCCGGGTTGCAGGCTTGGAAAGTGACGTCGCAGGCGAGGTCGTGGGTGCCGGGGGCGGCGGTGGGGGCGAGGCGGAGTTGTTGGCGGAATTCGACGACGCCGGTGAGGTGGCCCTGGGCGTCGGGGATGGGGGATTGTAAAGGACCAGTAGGGAGGAGGTCGGGGGAGGTGAGATGGACGGTGGTGGGGGTGAATGGGGCGGAGGTGTTGGCGTAGAGATGGTGGCCGGGGGCGATGTGGAGTTGGAGGTGGAGTTCAAGTGCATCGCGGGCGGTGGTGAGCCAGAGGGTGGCGGCGACGGGGTTATCGGCGGTGGGGGTGGGGACTTCGGGTGCGTATTGAGTTGAGATGACTTGTGGATGACGGGCGGCGCAGCCGGCGAGGAAGACGAAGGTGATGAGTGAGTGGCGCATGGTGATCGGGGACGCGAGAGAGGATCGCTTGCGCTGTTGCCTCCCAGAGTACTGGGAGTCCACGGGCGAGACGCCCGTGCCACTTGGGTTAGCCGCCTATGCGACTCATCTGCTGGTTGCCGTGGTGGGAGTGGACTTCGGGTTTCAGGCGGACGCAGGTGGTCATGGCGTTCGCGAGGGCGTTTTGGCGCGTCGCGCGGTCCGTCGCGGTGCGGAGGATGGGGCGGATGTCTACTTCGCCGCCTTCGAAGAGGCAGGATCTGAGGGTGCCGTCGGCGGTTAGGCGGAGGCGGTTGCAGGTGGCGCAGAAGGGGGCGGACATGGCGCTGATGAAGCCGATGCGGCCTTGCGGGTTGCCATTGGCGAGTTTGTAGACGGTGGCGGGGCCTACGCCTGATTCTGTGGCGCGGTCGATCGGGAGGAGCGGGCCCAGGTGTTGTTCGATGAGCGTGCGGACTTCGGGTTCGGGGATAAGGGCGTTGCCTCGATCTTGGGCGCCGCAACCTCCTGCGGGGCCTTGTTCGGAATCGTGGACTTTGAGGATCGGGAGAATCCGGGGCGGCGCTTTGGTCGCGTAGCTCCCGGCGCTCTCCCCCGGCGTGGTTGTGTTTGTGGGGAGGAGGGCGGAGTCGCCCAGGGGCATGTATTCTATGAATCTTACGGAGAGCGGACGCGTCAGAGTCAGGCGGGCGAAGTCTGGGAATTCGTCGTCGTTGGTGCCGCGCATCGTCACGCAGTTGATCTTGGTGTTCGTGAGATCAGCGTCGTGGCAGCGGTCTAAGCCTCTCAGGACGGTGGCGAGGTCGCCGGTGCGGGTGATTTGTTTGAAGCGGTCGGGGCGGAGGCTGTCGATGCTGATGGTGACGCGGTCGAGGCCGGCGTCCTTCAGCGGATGGGCAAGGTGCTCCAGGAGCATGCCATTGGTGGTGAGAGAGAGGTCTTCGATTCCGTCTATCTGGCGGAGGATGCGGACGAGCTCGACGATGCCGTGACGGACGGTCGGTTCGCCGCCGGTGAGTTTGAAGCGGCGGATGTTGTGGATCTGGATCGCGGCTTTGACGATGTCGGCGATCTCCTCGAAGGTGAGGATGTTTTCCTTGGGGAGCCAGCGGACGACTTCCTCGGGCATGCAGTAGAGGCAGCGGAAATTGCAGCGGTCGGTGACGCTGATGCGGAGGACGCGGACGGCGGAGATCGAGCGCGGGCCCGTGTCGAAGGCGGGGGGGCGGGGGGCGGAAGATTCGACGATGGGGAGACGCATCGGGTTGTATTGTAGCCAGTCGAACCTTGGAAGTCAGATCACGTGGCGCTGGTTAATGCATGTATCGCCGGAGGCGACCAAGCCAGTGCGGGAGGGGTATAAATACTGTGTCGGTTTGTAAGAATCGGCCGTTTGACGGGTTGCTGCGACTGGTTATGCTGCTTTCTCGCGTCCGGGATGTGGTGCCGGCGCGGGTTGATTCCCGTCGTTTGGATGAATGGAAAATGAAGAAGGAGATCGGCAATGAGAAACGCTCGTAAGTTCGCGTTGGCGTTGGTGGCGCTGGCGATGTTCATCGCTACTTCGGCTCGCGCGCAGGTGCTGACGATGGTGCCCGCTGACGCGATGGTGGTGTTCAAGATCAAGAACATGCAGGACGTGAGCGCCAAGGTGGCGACGTTAAGCCAGCAGTGGGGGCTGGTGAATATTCGGCCGGAATTGAACGATCCGCTCGGGACGCTGCTGACGGCGGCGAACCTCGGACCGGGGCTGAACAAGAACGGCGAGGCGGCGGTGGCTGTCCTGAAGCCCGAGCAGGGGGCGGGCGAGCCGCGGATCGTGGCGATCGTGTCGGTGACGGATTACAAGACGTTCGCGACGTCGCTGCCGAACGCGAAGGCGGACGGGGACGTGACGACGTTCGGTTTGCAGGGGAACCCGCAGCCGATGTATGTGAAGGATTGGGGCAAGTACGCGGCGATCTCGAATTCGAAGGAGATGGTGGCCGCAAAGGGGACGGGCGTGCAGGCGGGGGGCGTGTCGGCAAAGGAGCTGGCATCGAAGGATCTGATCGTCTTCGCGAACATGAAGGCGATCTCGAAGGAAGTGCTGCCGCAGTTTCAGCAGATGAAGCCGCAGATGCTGCAAATGATGGATCAGGGGTTGGCGGCGGGCGGCGGCATCAATCCGAAGTACGCGCCGGTGATCAAGGCGTACATGGCGCAGATCTTCGACGTGATGGAAGGTTTCCTGCGCGATTCGACCGGGGCGGCGTTTGGGATCAACCTGACCAAGGATGGGATCTCGACGACGCTGATGGCGGAGTTTGAGCCGGGCAGCTACGGCGGCAAGGCAATCGCGGGGATGAAGAACACCGATGCGTCGTTCACCGCGGGACTGCCGGACGGGAAGTACTTCATGTACGGCGGGATGACGATTAACCCGGCGACGGACTTGAAGCTGCTGAATGATTTCGTGGCGCCGATGGAGAAGGAACTGACGGCGATGGGCGCGGAAGGGAAGCCGATGCTGGATTACCTGAACGCGTTCCGGGGTTATATCGGCGCGGCGAAGCAGACGAACTTTGGTCTTGTCGCGCCGCCGGCGAACGCGATCGGACAGCAGGGATTGATCCAGATGGTCAATGTGATCATGGGGGATACTGCCAAGCTGACCGCGGCGCAAAAGCAGATGATGGCGACGCAGGGGGAGATCATGAAGATCACCGGCGCCGGTGACATGGTGAAGACGAGCATGACGCCCGCCGCCAAGACGGTGGACGGCGTGACGCTGGACTCGTTTACGGCGACGGTGAACATGCAGCCGCAGACCCCGCAGGAACAGCAAGCGGCATTCATGTTGCAGATGCTCTACGGCCCGAAGGGTCTGACAGGTTACAGCGGCCCGGTCGGCACAGACAAGATGGTGACGGTGGCGGGCGGCGACGACGCGCTGCTGAGCGCGGCGATCCAGGCGGCCAAGAACAACAGCGATCCGCTGGGAAAAGGCGTGGCGGCGAAGGTGTCGGCGGGCCTGCCGCAGAACCGGCTGGGTGCGTTCTACTTGCCGCTGGACACGATCGCGACGACGGTACTGGACGTGATGGCGGCGCGCGGCATGCCGGGCGGTGTGAAGCTGCCGCCGAACCTGCCGCCTCTTGCGTGGGCGGTGGATAGCGAAGGTTCGGCGATTCGGGTCGATGGGTATATCCCGGCGCAGACGGTGCAAAGCCTGATCGCTGCGGGCATGCAGATGTGGCTGCAGGGAATGAACGGCGGCGGCGCCGGGCAGCCTGGCGGGTTGTAAGGTAGTCGGGTTGATTGAAGATTGAAGAGGCCCACGGAGCGATTGCTTCGTGGGCCTTTTGTTGGTGGACGGTATTGGACGCGCTCCGCGACTCGACTGAGATCGTCAAAGTCAAGCGGAGCGGCTAAAAGTTTATTGGGGGTGGAAGAGGTCTTGGATTTTCGTGGTGATGTCGGGGGATCGCATCAAGCTTTCTCCGATCAGGACCGCGCTTACGCCGGCTTCGGCGAGCTTTGTGATATCGGCGCGCGTGTTGATGCCGCTTTCGCTTACGAGGACGCTGCGGTCTTCTACCAGCTCGGCCATGCGGAGCGTGGTGCCTAAGTCGGTTTTGAATGTGCGGAGGTCGCGGTTGTTGATGCCGAGCAGGCTGTACTGTTTGTGCG
>JAQGHM010000139.1 GCA_028291615.1 Phycisphaerales bacterium
CCGTGACGCTCGCCAACCGCGCAGCCGCCCCGCCAGCCCCGCCTCGTGCGGCGTTCGTCCCCAAGCCCGCCCAGATCACCGGGCCCCGCGTCGTCCGTGAAGAAAAGCCCGAAGTCGTCGCAGCGCCGCGCCCGCGGCCGCGCCCCGGCGACGGCCCCACCACCGGCGCCGCCGGCCTCAACACCGCGCGCCCGCAGGCTGGTCGCGGCGTCAAGCGCACCGACGATGAGGAAGAGGCAGAGAAGAAAAAGGCAGCCGCCCGCGCGTCGCTCTCAACGCGCCGCCGCGGCTCCGATGGCCGCCGCGGTCAGGCAGACGAAAAGCTCCGCGAGTTCACCGACGCCGACCTGATCGAGCGCAAAGAGCGCATCGAGCAGGCGACCAAGTCCCGCGAGGCGATCACCCGCCACCTCAAGACCAGCACCAATCGCGGCACGCACCAGCAGGCCAAGAGCGCCCAGGAAAAGGGCGAGGCGATCGAGATGGAAGAGCCGATCACAGTGCGGACGTTGTCCGCCGCGATCGGCATCAAGGTCAACGAGCTGCTCGGCAAGCTGATGCGGCAGGGCGTGGTTTCGAACATCAACGCCACGCTCGACCTCGAAGTCGCGCAGACGATGGCGCTGGAATACGGCTTGGAACTGCACCTCAAGCGCGAGACGACGCTCGAGCAGGAGATCGCCGAAGAATTCGCCAGCCGCGAAAGCGACCCCGCGAATCTCGTCACCCGTCCGCCAGTCGTCACGATCCTCGGTCACGTCGATCACGGCAAGACCAGCCTGCTGGACAAGATCCGCTCGGCGAACGTCGCCGCGGGCGAGGCCGGCGGCATCACGCAGCACATCGCCGCGTGGATGGTTATTTTGGGCGAAGGCGAAAAGGCCAAGCGCGTCACCTTCATCGATACGCCCGGCCACCAGGCATTTACCAGCATGCGGGCGCGCGGCGCCAACATGACCGACGTGGTCGTGCTGGTCGTGTCGGCCGCCGAAGGTGTGCAGCCGCAGACGATCGAATCGATCAACCACGCAAAAGCGGCCGGTGTGCCGATCGTCGTGGCGATGAACAAGATCGATCGCCCCGACGCCAACGAGCAACAGGTGCTCGGTCAGCTCGCCGCCAACGGCCTCAACCCCGTCGAGTGGGGCGGCGACACCGAAGTCGTCCGCACCAGCGCCCTGACCGGCCAGGGCATCCCGGAACTGATCGAGATCCTCGATTTGCAATCGCAGATCATGGAGCTCAAGGCCGACCCGACCGCGCCGGCCAACGGAACCGTCATCGAATCGATGATGCACTCGGGCCTGGGTTCGGCGGCAACCGTCCTCGTGCAAAACGGTACCCTCAAGGTCGGCGACGTCATGCTCTGCGGCAACGCCTACGGCCGCATCCGCAGCCTGCTCAACGACAAGGGCGCGGCCATTCAGGAAGCCGGCCCGAGCACGCCGGTGATCGTCGCGGGCCTGAACGAGCTCCCCTCCTCCGGCGACAAGTTCTTCGTCCTCGACCACATCGACCTGGCGCGCACGGTCGCCGAAGACCGCGCCAACCGCTCGCGGCAGACCCAGCTCGGACAGATGAACCGCGTCACCGGCGCAAATCTGCTTTCGACGCTTGCGGCGCAGGCGGCGGTCAGCACCATCAACCTGATCATCAAGGCCGACGTACAGGGATCTTTGGAGACGCTGGTCAATACCGTCACCGCCCAGAACACCGCCGAGGTGAAGGTGCGCGTGATCCACAGCGGCGTCGGCGCGATCAACGAAAGCGACGTGCAACTCGCGATGGCGACCAAGACCAAGCCCGCCGACAATCGCGTGGCGATCATCGGCTTCCACGTGGTCGCTGACGATGCGGCCCGGCTTCTCGCCGAGCAGAACCACGTTGACGTCAAGACCTATCGCGTCATCTACGAGATCTTCGACGACCTCAAGAAGTCGCTGTCCGGCATGCTCGCCCCCGAAGTCCGCGAGAAGCTGCACGGCCACTGCGAGGTGCGCCAGGTGTTCAAGGTCAGCCGCCTGGGCAATATCGCCGGTTGCATGGTCACCGACGGCCACATCCAGCGCGGCAGCAAGATCCGCCTGATCCGCGACGGCAAGATCATCACCGAAGGCCTGACGATCGAAACGCTCAAGCGCGTGAAGGACGACGTGAAGGAAGTCAAGAGCGGCTTCGAGTGCGGCATCAAGCTCGCCGGTTACGACGACGTCAAGGTCGGCGACCGCTACGAGGCCTACATCCAGGAGAAGTTCGAGCGGACGTTGTAAAAAAAGTAGACAGTAAGCGGTAGGCAGTAGGCAGGTAAAAATGCTTCTGCCTACCGCCTACTGCCTACCGCCTACTAATTCCCATGCACGTCGGTGTCCTTCAACTCGAACTGTCGATTACCGACGCGATGAGCCTCAAGGACAAGCGGCGGGTGGTGCTCAGCCTGAAGGATCGAATCGCCCACGGGCATAACGTCTCGATCGCCGAGGTCGGGGCGCTGGACGAGCACCGCCGGAGCATCCTGGGCGTGGCGATGGTGTCGAACGACTCCCGCTACGTCGAGGGGGCGCTGAGCAAGCTGGTCGATTTTGTCAGGGCCGTGCCGCAGGTGACGTTGTTGGACTATCAGATTGAAATGTTATGAGAGGAGAAAACGTGAAGACGTGAAACATGAACCATGAAGAGACGCGCCCGCCCGATCTCTTTCTTCATGTTTCACGTCTTCATGTTTCACGATTCCCATGTCCCGAAGAACCGAACGAGTCGCCAGCACGCTCCACCAGGAGCTCGCCATGATCATGCTACGGGAGCTTAGCGACCCGCGATTGGTCGGCCTGCCCAGCATCACGCGCGTGAAGGTCAGCGATGACCTGTCGATCGCCGACGTCTACATCACCGTCATGGGCACCCCCGGACACCAGACCGCCGCGCTCAACGCGCTCAAGCACTCGGCGGGCATGATGCGCATCATGCTCACCAAACGGATGACGCTGCGCATCGCCCCGTTCCTCAAGTTTCACATCGACGAAGACCTCAAGAAGGAACTGGCGCTGCAGGAGCTTCTGCAAAAGGTGGCGGACGAAAACGCCGAGATCGATCGCAAGCGCGCCGAAGAGGCCGCCGCCAACCCGCCGCCGCCGCCGCCCGAAGAGCAGCCGCCGCTCAACCTGCCCGCCGAGCAGCACCAACCGGACCCGCTCGCCCAACAACAACCCCCCACGGACCACTGAGACAACCGACAACGGACAAAACACCAGATGAAGAGTGCAACCAAGCATGCGGAAGAGTTGCGGTCGCTGTTCAAGCGGCTGCTCAAGGAACACAAGCCCGGCCCCGCGGAGCGGCAGGAGCCGCTCAAGGCCCTGGTGCAAGGGGCGATGTCATACGACATGCCCGACACCCGCGCCCAGGAAGCCATGCGCGCGATCGACAAGGAGTTCGTCGATCTCAACGAGCTGCGCGTCGCCACTGACCTGGAGATCCAGGAACTCCTCGGCAACCGCTATCCGCAGATCGAGAAGCGCGTCGCGATGATCACGCAATCGCTCAACGCGATCTTCGAGAAGGAGCACACGCTCAACCTCGAGCGACTGGTCACGATCAGCAAGCGCGACGCGCGGCAGTTCCTGCGCGACCTCCCCGACGTCCACCCGTTCGTCGAGGCCTACGTGATGCTCTTCGCCTTCGAAGGCCACACCGTCCCGATCGACACTCAGATGCTCGACTACCTCAAGGAAGAAGGCATCTTGGAGCCTGAGACCTCGCTCGAGGAAGCGCAGAAGTTCGTCGAGCACCACATCAAGGCCGAGGAATGCCACGACTTCTACGCCGCCGTGCGCACGGCCGCACAATCCAGCGGCGACGACTCGCGAAAGAAGAAAAAGGCGAAAGCTTAAGTCATGACGGACCGCCTCCCCCCCACGTCGTTACGGATCGGAATGCCCAGCGGCTCGCTGCAGGGCGCGACGGTCGAGCTGTTCGGCAAGGCGGGCTATAAGGTCAACATCGACAGCCGCTCGGTCTTTCCGCGCTTCGACGATCCCAACATCTCCGGCGTCCTCTTCCGCGCCCAGGAAATTTCCCGCTACGTCGTCGACGGCATCATCGATTGCGGCCTGACCGGTTACGACTGGGTCGTCGAGAACGGCAATGAGGCCGATGTCGTCGAGATCTGCGAGCTGGAATACTCCCGCGCCAGCAACAACCCGATCCGCTGGGTGCTGGCCGTGCCCGAAGAATCGCCGGTGCAAAAGCCCGAAGACCTGGCCGGAAAAATCATCGCCACCGAGCTGGTGAAGACGACGCAGCGGTACTTCGAATCGCGCAACATCCCCGTGACGGTCGAGTTTTCCTGGGGCACCACGGAAATCAAAGCGCGGCTGCTCGACGGCATCGTCGATTGCACCGAAACCGGCTCCTCGCTCAAGGCCAACAACCTGCGAATCGTCGAGACCCTGCTCAAGAGCACGACGCGCTTCATCGCATCCAAGGCCGCCTGGTCCGACCCCGTGAAGCGCGAAAAAATGGAAAACATCGCGATGCTCCTCAAAGGGGCGATCGACGCGCGGAGCAAGGTCGGCCTGAAGATGAACGTCCCCGAGGCCAAGCTGGCCGAGGTCGTCAGTTTCCTGCCGTCGGAGAAGAGCCCGACGGTCAGCCGCCTGGCCGATCAGGCGTGGGTCGCCGTCGAGGTGATCCTCGAAGAAAAGCAGGAGCGCGAGCTGATCCCGCGGCTCAAGCGTGCCGGGGCGACGGGGATCATCACCTATCCGCTGAATAAAGTAATCCCTTGACGGCGGCGCGCGGGCGGCGGGGCGGGTATAATCGCCGGTCGCGGATAATCGCGCGCGTGTGGCCTGGCCAGCAGGGAATCGAATGATGCGAAAAGGCATTGTCGGAGTCGTCGTCGTCGCAGGCTTGATCGTTTCGGGCGGGACCGGCTGCGCCGCGCGCCGCGGGGGTATCGCGGCGGGGGCCGCCGCCACAGCGCCGGCCCAGCGTCCCGCTGCCGCCCATGACCCCGATGATCCCGCCTACTTCACCCTCGATCAGATCAAGCCTCCCCTGCAACTCGCCAAGCCCAATGCGGCGGCCACCACCGTGCAGCAGCGCCCGCCGTTGAACGCGATCGATTATTTCGCCAAAGCCCACGCCGCCCTGGCGCGCGGAGACCGCAACACCGCAATCAACCTGCTCGAAAAGGCTGTCTCGGTCGATCCCGACAGCCCCGAGATTTACGAAGAGCTCGGCAAGGCGTACGGCGCGCAAGACAAGGCCCTGACCGCGTACGAAAAGGCCCTCGAACTCGACCCCGACAACCTTCCGCTCCACGAGAAGCTAGGCCGGCAATACCTGATCAAGAACCGCGTAGATGAATCGCTCGCGCACCTTCGCCTGGCATTGCAGACGACCGAGTACGCCGAGGACAACGAATCCGCCGCCGTCATCGATTTCTTCCTCGCCCGCGTGCTGCAGCGCAAGGGGTACGACCGTGCGGCCTTGGATCAATACGCCAAGCTCGTCAAGCGCCTCGATGGGCCCAGCGTCTCGTCGCACTCCAATCCGGAGTTGCTCAGCCTCCTCAGTCAGCCCGAAGTGCTATACGGCCAGATCGGCGAACTCTACGAAAAGCACCAGGAATACGACGAAGCCATCCGCGCCTACGAACTCGCCGTCGAGCGCGCCCCCGACAGCTTTGATTTCCAGTCGCGCCTGACGCGCACGCTCGTCTCAGCCGGCCAGGGTGATGAGGCGCAAAAGCGGGCGCAGTCGCTGGTCACGCGCTTCCGCGCCAGTCCCGATTCGCTCAAGCTGTTGCGCGAGGTCTACCAGCGCTTCGGCCACGAAGATCAGCTCATCTCCGTGCTGACGCAGTTGCGCAAGGAACGCCCGACCGATCAATCGCTGCTCTTCGCGCTGGGCGACGCCTATAAGCAGGCCGGCCGCATGGCCGACGCCGAGGCACTCCTGATGAACGAGGCCCGCCACGGCGACAACGACGGCGAAGTCGTCCGCCGCCTCTTCACCATGTACGACGAGCGCGACGACCTCGAAGGCGCCGTCCGTCTGCTCGTCAACGCGCTGGCCGCCAATCCCGATTCCCTCCGCCAGATCTCGCCGATGTGGTCCGAACTGCTAAAACCCTCGCGCCGCAGCCGCGTGCGCCTGCCCCTGCTGCAGAAGCTCAAGGTCGAGCCGTCCGCGGAGGCGGCGCGCCTCTTCTGGGTCTCGCGCGTCGCCGACCTCTGGAACCGCGACGCCCTCGCCCGCGGCGCGCTGTCCCAGGGCGCCGCGATCAAGCCCGCATTCCCTCCTATCTACCGCTCGCTCATCGGCGAATACTGGTCCCGCCCCGACTGGGACGATGCCCAGAAAGCCGCCGAATCGGACAAACTCGCGCAAACGGTCCGCGCCCAGGGCAACGCCGCGCTGGCCGCCGAATTGGAAGGCCTCTCGCTCCTGCGCCAAAAAGGGAAAACCGACCAAGCCGCCGACAAGATCGCCGAGTCGATCAAGCTTGGAAACAAGGCCCCCGACGTGCAACTGACGCAGGCGATCGCGCTCCGCCTCAGCGGCAACGGCGTCAAGGGCGAGCAATTGCTCTGGAAGGTCATCAGCGACACCCCCAGCTACGAAGACGCCTACATCGAGCTCTTCCGCTATTACTTCGAGCACGATCAAGCCGCCAAGGCGGTCAACGTCCTGGCCAAGTGGCTGACCGCCGACCCCGGCAACGTCAACGCCCGCGTGCTGCGCGCCCGCCTGATGCAGCAGGGGGGCCGCACCGACGCCGCCGAAGCCGAACTGCTCGCCCTCTTCCACGATCAACCGCAAAGCGCCGACATCCTCCGCGCCCTTTACACGTTTTATTCCGACTCCCGCCGGCTCGAGGAGTACATCACCAAGCTCGAGGAAGAGCGCAAGACCCACCCCGACAACCGCGAGGCCGTCGAACAGCTCGTGCAGATCTACCACGCGCAAAAACGCCCCGCCGAGGCGCTGCGCGTCCTCGACGCCGCCCGCCAGGCCGTCGCCAACGACCCGGACCTTCTCTACTACATCGCCCACGTCTACGGCCGCATCGAC
Source organism: Phycisphaerales bacterium (assembly GCA_028291615.1). GTDB lineage: Bacteria > Planctomycetota > Phycisphaerae > Tepidisphaerales > Tepidisphaeraceae > RYN-433. The sequence goes on from JAQGHM010000139.1 coordinate 7,078, forward strand.
CAGAAGCAGACCGAAGAGCAATTGCTCGAGGAAGTCATCCGCCTAGACCCGCGCAACGCCCCCGCCAGCAATGACCTCGGCTACGGTTGGGCCGACGAGGGCAAACGCCTGTCCGAAGCCGAGAACCTGATCCGCATCGCCGTCGAGGCCGAGCCGGACAACCAATCGTTCCTCGACAGCCTCGGTTGGGTTCTCTACAAACGCAGTAAATTCGCCGAAGCCCTAATCTACTTCGAAAAGGCGATCGGCCCCGCCACCCGCCCCGATCCCGTCGTGCTCGACCACATGGGCGACGTCCTCTACCGCCTCAGCCACGGCGGCGAGGCCGTCAAGCAGTGGAAGCGCGCCCAGGAGCGCCTCGACCAGGTCGATTCCGAACGCGAAGACTTGAAAAAACTGCGGCTTCAATTAATGCAGAAGCTGCACCAACAGGAAACGGGCAAGCCCGTAGACGTAGCCCCCACCGCCGAAGCAGCGCAGGCGAGGAAATGAAAGGAGAGTAGGCGGTAGGCAGTAGACAGTAGGCAGGAAAGAACCTCTCTTCTTCTGCCTTCTGCCTACCGCCTACTGCCTACTGATAGAGATATGGCAGGACATTCCCACTGGGCAAAAATAAAACGCGCCAAGGGCGCTAACGACGCCAAACGCGGCAAGGTCTGGTCCAAGATCGCACGCAAGATCACCATTGCCGCCAAAGGTGGCGGCGACCCGCGCGACAACCTCGCCCTCCGCTACGTCATCGAAGAGGCCAAGGCCGCCAACATGTTCAAAGACACCATCGCCAACGCCATCAAAAAAGGCACCGGCGAGCTCGGAGGCGAAAACTACGAAGCGATCAATTACGAAGGCTACGGCCCCGGCGGTGTCGCCATCATGGTCGAGGCCCTCACCAACAACCGCGCCCGCACCGCCCCCGAAATGCGAAAGATCTTCGAAGTCGGTGGCGGCAACTTCGCTGCCTCCGGCTCGGTCGCCTTCCAGTTCGTCAAACAGGGAATCATCACCATCAAGGCCGACGCCGTCTCCGAAGACGCCCTCCTCGAAGTCGCGCTCGAAGCCGGCGCCGAAGACGTCAAGAACCAGGGCGAAGTATACGAAGTGCTGATGTCGCCGACCGAGTATCTCAAGGTCAAGGAAGCCATCGACAACGCCAAAATCTCCGTCGAGGCCGGCGAGATCACCTACCTCCCCACCAACACCGTCCCCGTCGACGCCGACACCGCCCAGCGCGTGCTCAAGCTCATCGACGCCCTCGAGGACAACGACGACGTCCAGAGCGTCTCCCACAACGCCGAAATGCCCGAATCCGTCATCGCGTAACCGGCTGCGTCGCCGGTTGTCGCAGTTCTTCAATCAGCTTTTTGATCTCCGCCACCTTCGCCTCACTAAGCCGTTTCGGCTCGTCCGCCTTCAACAGCGCGTTGTATTTTAGCGCCGTCTCATACTCCCGAGCCGCCTCCGCCCGATCCGCAGGCGTCCCCAATCCCCGCAGCGCCTCGGCGAACTCGACGTGCAGCGAAACCTGGTTTGGATCCAGCTCCAGCGCCCGCCGAAAGTCCTTCAAAATCTGCTCCCGCTGCGCCGCCCGATCTTCGCTCTGCAACAGATACCGCGCCCGCGCCAGATAATATTTCGTCTCCATCGGATCGCCGCGAATCGCCAGATCCAGCAGCGCCAGCGCTTCGCGATTGACGGCCGTGCCGCTCCCCGCCATCGCCACCGTCGCAGCGCGAAACGCGTAATCCGCATTCAGCGGCTGATGCACCCGCGCCTGGTTCAACAATCGCAGCGCCTCCAGCGCCCGCCCGTGCCGCAGCGCCACGCCCGCGTCGCCGACGGCATCCTCAGCCGCCGCCGTCGGCGCCCAGACAAAGCCCGCCGCTACCAGCCACAGCACGATCGACGCCCCCAGCGCCACCGCCGCAATCGCCGTCCGCTTCTTCTGCCCCGCCACCGACGGCTGCCGCACCCCCAGCACGCTCCCCGCGAGGAAGGCAAACGCAATCATCGGCCCCGGCTCAAACAGCGAAAAATCGACGAGATTATGCACCATGAACATCGCCAGCCCAATCAGCATCGCATACAGCAGCACCGGCGCAGGCCGCCCATCCAGCTCCGGCGCTTGCAGCGACTTGATCGCCCCCACGCTAGCCCCCACCAGCAGCAGCGCAAACAAACTGAACCGTTTCAGGATCTCGAAGACCACGTATCCCTTATCCGCCGAAAAATCGACCCCGCTCAGCACGCTGATCGCCAGCCCGATCCCAGCGATCCAGACAAACGCCGAGATCGCCCGCATCCCGACATACGGCGCACCGCCCCCCGCCGTCGATTTTCGCAAAACATCCACCGGCGTTACCGGCCGAGTCAACTCCCACGCCAACCGCCCCAGCCAAGCCAGGCAAAGCACCCCGCCGATCAATCCCAGCTCCGCCAAAAACCGCACGAGAAAGTTATGCGGGTCCTTCACCTCTTCAGGCGCTTCAGGCAGCCGCACACCCACGTAATACGCCCCGAAATTCTCCAGCCCCACCCCCACCAGCGGATGCCGTGCAAACACCCGCATCGCCCCCACCCAATAATGCCACCGAAACGTCAGCGTCTGGCTGACCAATCCACCGTGATAAAGACCGTGCCCCACCACCGCCAGCGCCCCCACCGTCACCGCCCCAACGCCCGCCCAATAAACCCGCCGCGCCTCCCGCGCCAGCGCCCCCCGCCAATGCCACGCCGCCGCCAGCGCCGCCACGGCAATCACCGGCGTCACCCCCGCCGTCTTGCTCCGCGCCGCCCAGATCATCCAGATCGCCGCCGGCACGCCGATGATCAAGATCCCAATCCCCGTCGCGTCCGCCGGATCATCCATCCGCCGCTGCACGCCCAAGCCGATCGTCACGATCAGCAGCAGCACCACCATCGCCGCCATCGTGTTGGCCGAGCCGAAGAACCCGATCAACTCCCCCGACAGCGACTTATTCTCGAACTGCTTCGCGCGGAACGGATCGTCGCTCAGACCCTGCTCCTTCAGGATCTCCGACCGGTATTGGTCGAAGTGCTTCTTAAGATCCGGCACATCCACCAGCCGGTACATCAGCGAATACGCAAAGTACGCCAGCAGCAATCCGAACAGCACCGCCCCCACCATCCGCAGCCGCAGCCAACTCCGCACCAGTTGCGAACCCGCCCACAACATCGCCAGCGCCGCGATGAGATGAAACCCCTCCAGCATCGCCCAGAATTTATTCGAAGCCCAGAGCGTGCTCGCCACCCCCATCACCGCCAGCAACCCCATCGCGAGAATGCTCCACGACCACCGCAGCACATATGCCCGATCGCTCACCCGCCGCGCCAGCACCAGGATTGCCGGCACGCAGCAAAGCAGGTCCAGCCCCATCGCCGCCGCCGGCCCCCCCGCCCGCGGCGTCTCCGAAGTCATCGCTACGCCGCGTTCCTTCGACTGATCCGTCGTAGTCGCCCGCGCCACCACCAGCGCCATCGCCAGCACGAACGCAATCTGCGTCAGCCATTCGACAGGGCGCGATCCCGCGCCGCTCATCTCCTGCGGTCGTTTTCGAGCCTCGCGATCAGCCATCAATTCTCCTCCCCCGCCCCCGGCAGCGGATGCTGTTCCAGCAGCGCCACCACGCCCAAAATCAGCAGCGTCTGGCAGAAGATCAGCACCGCCGCAAACCGGTTCTCCACGTGCGGCAGGATGATCGCCGCCACGCTCGTCGCCGCCGTGATCAGGTAAAGGCAAAGCACCGCCGTCCGCCGGCTCATCCCCCGCGCCACCAGCCGATGGCTGAAATGATTCGTATCCCCCACGAACGGGCTCTTCCCGCGCGACAACCGGATGATGCTCACCACGATCAAATCATAAAGCGGCACCGCCAGCACGATCACCGGCGCAAACACCGCATACCACCCCGCCCCCCATGACCGCTCCTTGGGCAGGTAAGTCGTCAGCGTAGTCAACACCCCCAGCAAGAGCCCGATCAGCAGACTCCCACTGTCCCCCATAAATATTTTCGCCGGCGAAAAGTTAAACCACAAAAATCCCAGCAGCGCCCCAATCAAAATCGCCAGCATCCCCGCCACGAAAAGCTGCCCGATCGAAAGCGCCGTCACCAGAAACGCCACCGCCGCCACGCAAGCGATCCCCGCCGAAAGCCCGTCCATGTTGTCGAGAAAATTAAACGCATTGGTAATCGCCGCGATCCAAAGCACCGTCAGCACGATCGAAAACGCCGTCCCCAGCGCCGTCAAAATCCGCAGCTCCTTAAACGACGCCACCAGCAGCGTTGTGATCGTAAGCTGCGCAATCAATTTCACGTAAGGCCCCAGCGCCTTCTTGTCGTCCCACAATCCCAGCAAATGCATCCCCGTCATCGCGAGGATGATTCCCAATGCCAGCGGCGTCTTCAGTCGCACCCCACCCAGGTACGGCCCATACTCCCCCGCGCCCCCAACCACGCGCGCCCCGATCAAGATCGCCAGCAACGGCACCACCACCCCAAGAAAAATCGCCACCCCGCCCCCCAGCGGTTTCGGATTGCTATGAATCTTCCGATGCCCCGGCCTATCCACAAACCCAATCCGCGGCGCAATCCGAATCATCGCAAACGTAGCGATCCACGAGATGACAAAGCTACCGACGGCCAAACCCAGAATCGCGCCAATCATGTGGTCGCCGAAAGATACAGCACCCACCCCCCAAAACAAAACGCCCCCGAGATTGAATCCCAGGGCGTCACAATCAAATTCGTTTTCTTTGCGCTCTTTGCGCCTTTGCGGCCCTCTTCAAGGTATCCGCGCCTGCAGCAACGTGATCTCCTCATCCAACTCGCGAAGTTGCCGGTTCATCACGCGCCGATCGCTCTCGTTCGTCACGTGCTCGATCTTCCCCCGGATGTTCCGAGCCTCGAACTCCAGGCGTTCAATTTCTTCGATCATCTGCGCTTCAGGATTGTAGACGGTACTCATAAAATCCATCCTGCGGTCGTAAGCCCATTGTACGCATGCACCCGAAATACTCTCAACAGATTAAAAACCTTAATCCGCCACCATTAATTACGTATCGATATGGCGTTAAGTTCCATGCCGCCTATATCGCCATCGGCTGAACCGCAGTCTTGATCACCCGCGCCGGCACCCCCACCACCGTCGCCCCCGCCGGCACGTCCCGTCGAACCAGCGCCCCGCCCCCCACGATCGCGTGCTCCCCAATCTTCAAACACGGCAGTACGTTCGCCCCGATGCCGATAACCGCCCCACCCCCCACCCAAACCCGCCCCGCCAGCCGTACCCCCGGCGCCAGATGAGCCGCCTCCCCGATCTCACACTCATGATCGATCGCCGCCGCCGTGTTAATGATCGCGCTATCCCCGATCCGCGCGTCGGTACAGACGATCGCTCCCGCCGCCACCACCACGTTCACCCCCAGCGCCGCCGTAGGCGAGATCACCGCCGACGGATGTACCGCATTCACCAGCTTCAATCCCGCCGCCCCCAGCTTCTCCGCATAACTCTGCCGCACCCGGTTATCGCCAATCGCCACGATCACCCCGCCCACCCCCTTCGCCCGCAGCTTGGGCATCAGATTCAGGTTCCCCAGCACCCGAACCCCCGCAATCTCACTCCCATGCAGGTCCTGATTGGCGTCAACAAACCCCACAACCGCATGCTCCCCCGCCGCGCGCAAAATATCGAGCACCACCCGCCCGTGTCCACCCGCGCCAACGATGATCACGTCCATGAAACAGTTATCGGACGCAGCAGAACCCTTTCTTCACTCTTCATGTTTCACGCCTTCACGTTTCACGGCTTCCCATACCCCTTCGAAGCATCATCCAGCACCAGCACCCAATCATTATTCACCCCGCTCGACGGCGCCTTGAACGTCCGCGTCCCACTCTTCGCAAACACCCCCACGTAAACCGATTTCGCCGCCCGCGGGTTGTACCACCGCGCCGTGATCTGCGTCCCCGACAGCTTGCTCAGGTTCACCGTCACCGCTTTTCCGCTCGCCGAGTAGATGAACGCATACGACCCATCCGCCCCCCGTGTCGCCTGCAACCGATCCGCCGCCCCCATCTGCGATCCGACGATCAGCGACTGATCCGGCACCCGGTTCTGCGGCCGCGACAGCATCAGCCGCTTCAGATACGTCATCGACGTCGCCCCCATCGACCCCAGCGCCGCCTGCCACGTCATCGTCGCCAAATTCCGCTGATTCCCCGGCGACGTCACGAACTGCCAGACATTATTGTTCCCGTACGTCACCCCAAACGCCCCCGCGAACAGTGCCGCATACTCCGCCTTGCGCACGTCGTAATCCGTCAACCGCTGGTTCCCGCTCTTGATCCCCGACGGGATATCCTCATACCCCGGCTCGATATCCATCACCGGCCGCGCCGGGCTCCGCCCGTAATCCGCCCCGATCATGTTGTAGTTGTCCCGGTTCAGCGCCTGCCCCGACTGGATCGCGTTGAAGTCCAGCCAACTGTCCTTCTGAAACCACTGCGAGGACGACTGCGCGTAATATGGGTGATACGTCATCAGCACCTTCGACTCATCGCGATTCGCCGCCCCGCGCGTGATGCCCGCCGCCATGTTCCGCCACATGTCCACCCCGCCGCCGCCGTTCCCCGGCACGTCCCCGCCCAGCACCCAGATGATCTTCGCGCTCGCGTACCGCCGGCCAATGAACTTGCCGTACTGATACACGTTCTCCTTGTTAAAAATCCCGTTCGCGCTCCACTGGCTGTCCACCGGCACCAGCGCCACGTACATCCCCAGCGCGTTCGCCTTCCGAATCATGTAATCGACGTTCTTGAAGTACGCCTCGTTCGGCCGCGCCGGATCGTTCCCCACAAACGCCGAGTTCCCCGCCAGATCCGGGAACCGCGCATTCACCTCCGCCTGAATCACCGTAAACCCCTGCGCCGCCCGAGTCTCCAGATAAAGATCAGCCTGCTTCCGCGTCGTCTTATTGAAGAGCTGCCACGCCGTATCCGCCATGTAAAAAAACGGCGACCCATCAGACTGGATGAGCGACCGCCCGTTCGCACTCACCCGCAAAAGGTTCGAAGCCGTCGTCGTCGGAGCAGTCAGCCCAGCGCCAGTCGCAGCAGGATCACGCCGCCACCCATGCACGGCGTGAGTCACGACAGGTGCAGCCACGGAGAGCAAAGTCCGGTTCTCAAGCGATTCAAACATCGATCGCATTATGTCGGTGTAACGCTGAAGCGACTACCCCAATTATCAGCGGAATCTTGCGGTTCTTCAGCGGCTTCTACTTCCAATTCTTTACCTTGATGAGCTTGCTCACCACAGGCGCTTTCGGCTTCGCCGGTGGAGCCTTAAACACCGGTTCCGGCTTCCGTTTCACCGGCTGCTTGGGCTTTTGGATCGTCACCGGCGTAACCGAAAACGTTGGCGGCTTGGGCGGCGGCGTCTTCGGCACCGTCGTGACCGGGGTCGGCGTGCTAATCACCGGCGCAATCACCTCCGGCACAGCAACCGGCGCTGCCGGCGCAGGCCGACTCTGCGCAAACAACCACGCGTAAAGCGTATGGCTCAAATCCTGGTAAATCGGATCCCAGATCACATGCCCGCCCCCCGCCACCTCGGTATACTTAGGCGTCCCCCCGATATCCCGCAACGCCTGGATCATGTCCCGCGTTTTGGCGACCGGCACAACCGGATCCGCCGAACCATGAAATGCCCAGATCGGAATGTCCTTAATGGTCGAAGCCGTCGTCACGTCCCCGCCCCCCGACATCGGCACCCCCGCCGCGAACAGCGTCGGCTCACGATCCAGGATATCCCACGCCCCCATCCCGCCCATCGACGTCCCCGTCACGTAAATCCGCGTCGTGTCCACGTTCTCGCTTGCGATCACCTGCTTCAGCGCCTGGATCGTCAGCGCCATCGCCGGCGTCGGCGTCGAGGTAAAACTCTGGAACCAGCTATGCGTATCGATCTGCGGCGCTAGAACATACGCCGCGTACTGCCCGCTCCGCGTGTTGTTCACCAACCCCCCCATCCACTCGAGCTGCGCAATATTATCCGTCCCGCGATCTCCCACCCCGTGCAGGAACAAAATCAGCGGCGCCTTCTGCCCCGCCGCCAGCCCATTAGGCCGGAACAACCGATACGGCACCGTCCCGTTCGCATCGCTCACGCTCCCCGCCACCGACCCCTGCAGGTCCGCCCCCACCGACACCAGCCCCGGCGCATTATACCCCTTCGACGTATCATCCAGCACTAGGATCCAGTACTTGCCATACCCGCTGCTGGGCGGCGTAAAGCTCTGCGTCCCCGACCGCGCAAACTGCCCCGCCGAAGTCGCCGCCCCCGTCCGCGGGTCGTACCACCAACCCTGCAGCGTCGAGCCCGACAACTTCGTCAGATCAACCGTGAAACTCTTCCCACTCGCCGAGTAAATCAGCCCATAGCTCCCGTCCCCCGCCCGCGTGGCCTGGATGTGATCGCTCCCGCCAAGCGTCCCGCTGACGATCATGCTCTGATCCGGCACCCGCCCCAGGTACTGCCGCGACTGCATCAACCGCCGCACGAACCGCATCTGCCCCGCCCCCGGCTGATTCAGCGCCTGCTTCCACGGCAGCAGCCCCGGCTGGTTTCCGTTGTAGAAACCGTAAACCTCATAATTCCCATACGTCGCCCCAAACGCCCCCGCAAACAGCGCCCAGTACGTCTTCTTCCGCACGTCATAATCATCCAGCGGTGGATTCGCGGGATTGAGCCCATTCGGAATGTCCTCGTAATTCGGCTCCGCATCCACAACCGGCTTCGCCGGCGACCGCGCGTAATCCGTCGCGATCATGTTGTAGTTCGCCGAGTCCCGCGTATGCCCC
>JAQGHM010000147.1 GCA_028291615.1 Phycisphaerales bacterium
GACGCGGTACCTCACGCCGCGATAGACCCCGAATTCCGTCGGCTCGGGGCCGTAGCCGAACATCCGGGTGGTGGACATGAGGCACGCGACGCCGTGATCGAGGATTTGCTCGACCGCTTCGAGCGCGGCGGGACGAATGATGGCGATGATCGTTTTCATTGTGTTCCTTAAAAGTCCGGTCCGTGTTTCGCGGTCCGGCACGTTTATTTGTCGAGCGCCAGGTTGAGCATAACGACGTTGACGCCGGGTTCGCCGAGCAGGCCTAGGCTGGCGTGGTCGGTGTTCTGCTCGATCAGCTTGCGCACGAGGGCGATGTCGAGCTTGCGCACATCGGCGATTCGCTTAGCCTGGAGGTCCGCGTTGGCGAGACTGATGTGCGGGTCCAGGCCGCTGCCCGACGCCGTCACCGCGTCGGCGGGGATCGGCAGCTTGGGCGTGATGGTCAACGGTTCCTTATCGTCGACGAAGGCCTTAACCACCTTCACGTCGTCAACTTCGCCCTTGGCGTCCCTGAACTTGTCGAGTGACGGCTTGGCGTCGAAGGGGATGTTGTTCTCCACGCAGTAATGGAGGATGCGAAGCTTGATGCCGTCAAAATCCACGGCGTCCGGGCCGGCAACCGGATCGCCGCCCTTGGGGTTGGGCTGGGTCGTCGGCTTGGTGGTGCCGTTGATCAGCTTGCTGCTGGTTGGGCCGAGGTTGGAGCCGCCCGATGCGGTGGCGTCATAACCGCTGCCGGCGGCGGATGGGCGGGGGTGAAAGTATTTCGCGTCGCTGAAGTTCTGCCCCAGCAGGCGCGAGCCGATCACTTTGCCGTCCTTGTCCGTGATCAGCGAGCCGTTGGCTCGGTCGTGGAAGAGGAGTTGCGACAGGCCCCAGACCACGACCGGGTAGAGACCGCACACGATCACCGCCAGCACGAGAGTGGCGACGATGCTGATGCGCAGGTGGGTGAGGATGGTGGGCTCAGGTTGTTCGGAGAGCTGGTTCATGATTGCCTTTCCGGGAAACCCACGGAACGAGTTCCGTGGGCTTTGGCGGATGAGTTACGCGAGGTGCAGCAGGTTGATCGCGACGTCGATCAGTTTGATGCCGACGAATGGGATGACGACGCCGCCGATGCCGTAGATGATCAGGTTGCGCCGCAGGATTGCCGCAGCGCCCATCGGGCGGAACTTCACGCCGCGCAGGGCGAGCGGGATGAGAAGGATGATGATGATGGCGTTGAAGATGACGGCGCTGAGGATCGCGCTGTAGGGGGATTGGAGTTTCATGATGTTCAGCGGCGCGATCTGCGGGAAAGTCGCCACGAGCATGGCCGGGATGATCGCGAAGTACTTCGCGACGTCGTTGGCGATACTGAAAGTCGTCAGCGCGCCGCGGGTCATCAAGAGCTGCTTGCCGATCTCGACGACCTCGATCAGCTTGGTGGGGTTGGAGTCGAGGTCGACCATGTTGCCGGCTTCTTTGGCGGCCTGGGTGCCGGTGTTCATGGCAACGCCGACGTCGGCCTGGGCGAGGGCAGGGGCGTCGTTGGTGCCGTCGCCGGTCATTGCGACGAGGTGGCCATTGGCCTGTTCCTTGCGGAGCAGGTCGAGCTTCATCTCGGGCGTTGCCTGGGCGAGGAAGTCGTCGACGCCGGCCTCCTTGGCGATGGCGGCGGCGGTAAGCGGGTTGTCGCCGGTGATCATCACGGTCTTGATCCCCATGGCGCGGAAGCGCTTGAAGCGGTCCGGGAGGCCGCCTTTGACGATGTCCTTGAGGTGGATGACGCCCAGCGCCTGCGTATTGGAGGCGACGACCAGCGGCGTGCCGCCCGAGCGTGATATCCGCTCGACCACCTGGTCGATTTCGGTGTCGAACGGGCCACCGACGAACTTGCGGACGGAGTCGGCGGCACCTTTGCGAATTTGCCGGCCGTCGAGGTTGACGCCGCTCATGCGGGTCTGGGCCGTGAACGGTACAAACTCGGCATGCGGGAGCTCAAGGATCTCGCGGCCGCGGATGCCGTACCTTTCCTTGGCAAGAACGACGATGCTGCGCCCCTCGGGCGTCTCGTCGGCCAGCGACGAGAGCTGCGCCGCTTCGGCCAGTTCGCGTTCGTTTACGCCCGGGGCGGCGAAAAATTCGGTCGCCTGGCGATTGCCCAGCGTGATGGTGCCGGTCTTGTCGAGGAGAAGCACGTCCACATCGCCGGCCGCTTCGACCGCCTTGCCACTCATCGCCAGGACGTTGTGCTGCACCATGCGGTCGATGCCGGCGATGCCGATGGCCGAAAGCAGGCCGCCGATCGTCGTCGGGATCAGGCAGACCAGGAGCGCGACCAGGACGGTTACCGAGGACGCGGCAAGCAGCTTCGCCTGGGCGTCGGCCGGGAAACCATTGCTCTCGGTCAAATACGAGACCGTATAGAGCACGTACGGCTTGAGCGTGAGGATCACGACCAGGAAGATGATCGTCAGCGCCGAAAGCAGGATGTTGAGCGCAATTTCATTGGGCGTCTTCTGGCGTTTGGCCCCTTCGATCAGGCCGATCATGCGGTCCATGAAGGACTCGCCGGGATTGGCGGTGACTTTGACGACGATGCGGTCGGAGAGGACGGTGGTGCCGCCGGTAACGGCCGAACGGTCACCGCCCGCCTCCCGGATGACGGGCGCTGATTCGCCAGTGATCGCGGATTCGTTCACGGTGGCCGCGCCCTCGATGATCTCGCCGTCGGCAGGGACGATGTCATTGGCCTCGCAGACGAACAGGTCGCCTTTGCGGAGGCTTTCGGCGGGGACGAGTTGTTCGTCTTCGGGGAGGACACGGCCCGCAAGCGGGCCGGCTAAACGGAGCTTGCGGGCGCTGGTCTTGGTGCGGCTCTTGCGCAGCGCGTCGGCCTGCGCCTTGCCGCGTCCCTCGGCCATCGCCTCGGCAAAATTGGCGAACAGCACCGTGAACCAGAGCCACAGGGCGATCTGCAGCACAAAGCCCAGCGGCTCGCCGTGAACCTTTGCGAAGAAGATTTCGACGGTCGTAACGACCGCGCCCACCTCGGTCACGAACATGACCGGGTTCCTGACCATGTGGACGGGGTTGAGCTTCTTGAGGCTCTCCCATATCGCCGGGAGGGTGATCTCCGGGTCGAAGAGGGAACGCCGCTTCGCCACCACTTTCCCCTGGGCAGGTGAAGCCAGTTCCCTGACGGTTTCGGGATTATCCTTGAGCATTGTGGACATAAGTTCCTCTAACGATCTCTCTTGCGTGTTGGAAGTTCGCCGCTGATTTAGAAAAGGGGTCCCGAGCCTCTCATGAGGAAGTGCTCGACGATCGGCCCCAGCGATAGCGCCGGGAAGAACGTCAGGGCAGCGACGATCAGGATCGTGCCGACCAGCAACACGACGAACGTGACGTTCGCCACCGGGAAACTGCCGGCACTGACCGGGATCAGCTTTTTGCTGGCGAGACTTCCGGCCAGGGCGAGGATCGGGATGATCATGATGAATCGCCCGAGCAGCGTCGCCAGGCCCAGCGTCAGGTTCCAGTGTGGGTCAAAGGGCGTGGCGGAACTGGCGAGAGGGTTGCCGGTCAGGCCCGCGAAGGCGCTGCCGTTATTGCCGGTGCAAGAACTGTACGCGTACAGCATTTCGCTGAAGCCGTGCGGGCCGTTGTTGTTCAGGGCGGCGCTGCCCCAGGTTGCCGTGGTTGCCGTGGCGGAGCCGGCGCTGACCGACGACCATGCCGTGAAGCACAGGATGCTGAACGTCAGGATCAGGATCGCCAGCGAAGCGGTCTTCATGTCGTAGGCTTCGATCTTTTTGCCCAGGTACTCAGGGGTGCGCCCGACCATCAGGCCGGCGAGGAAAATCGCCACGATGATGAACACCAGCATGCCGTAGAGCCCCGCCCCCACGCCGCCGAAGATGATCTCGCCCAATTGAATGTTCAGCAGCGGGATCATGCCGCCCAGCGGAGTGAAGGAATCGGGCATGGCATTGACGGCGCCGCAGGAGGCGTCGGTGGTGACCGTGGCGAAGAGGGCGGAGTTAAAGACGCCGAAGCGTACTTCCTTGCCCTCCATGCTGCCGGGCGCGGCCGCGACGCCAAGCTCGCTCAGCCGCGGGTTGCCGGCCGATTCAGATTTCCACGACACCATGACGCCGGCGATGAAGATGATGGCCATCGCCGCCCAGACTGCCCAGCCATGCTTCTGGTTCCGCACGACGCGGCCCAGGTAATACGTCAGCGCGCTGGGGATCGCGAAGATCGAGAGCATCTGGATGAAATTGGAGAGCGGCGTGGGGTTCTCGTAGGGGAATGCCGCGTTGGCATTGAAGTACCCGCCGCCGTTGGTCCCCAGCATCTTGATCGCGATCTGCGACGCGACCGGCCCCTGCGGGATGATCTGCGTCACCGGTTGGCCGGGACTGGTCGCGCCGCTCTGGTCGATGGCCGTCACCTGCGTGTACGGACTGAAGTTTTGGATAATTCCCTGCGAGACCAGGAAGAGCGCGTAAACGATGCAGATCGGAATCAGCAGGTAGAGGTGAATGCGCACCAGGTCGGTCCAGAAATTGCCGATGGTCCTGGCCTTGTCCCGCGCGATGGCGCGGACGAACGCGGCCGCGATCGCGATGCCGACCGCCGCCGACCAGAAGTTGTGCGACGCCAGCGCCACCATCTGCGAGAAGTACGACATCGTGTTCTCGCCGTAATAGTTCTGCCAGTTGGTGTTAGTGGTGAAGCTGGCGGCGGTGTTGAACGAAAGCGCCGGCGTCAACTCCGTCTTGTTCGACAGGTTGTCGATGTGCTGGTGAAACGGCAGGTAGTCCTGCAAACGGAGAAGTCCGTAAGTGAAGAGCATCGTCACCAAGCTGAAGACGAGCATGGCGATCGCGTACTGCTTCCAATCCTGCTCCTTCAGCGGGTCCATGCCGAAGAGCCGGTAGCACAATCGCTCGACCGGCTTGAGGATGCGGTCGAGAAACGTCTTCCCGTTCGCGTCGAGCACTTTCACGAGGTAGATGCCCAGTGGCTTGGTGATCGCCAGGAGCGCGCCGAGGAACAACAGAAACTGAATCCAACCTGATGCGTTCATGGGAATCCTTTAGAACTTCTCGGGCCGCAGCATGGAGAAGAACAGGTATACGAGTAGTCCGACCGCGATAAGACCGACGATGACGTTTTCTTCCATGGCTTAGAGCTTTCCACACGCGTAGGTGTAAAGGATGCTGATCGCGAAGAAGGCGATGGTCACAATTACGAAGATCAAGTCTGTCATGCGAAAGGTCCTTTTAGTTGTCACTTGCCGCTTCGCGACGCCTGCGAAAACCAGGCGTCGTCAAACTCGTCACCAAGGGACACCTCGAGCTTCGTTCGGCCAAAGGTGTTCAGTTCGTAAAGCCGCCGCATGTTCTGCTGCGCGGGCTCGTAATTTCGATTCGCCTTGATCGCTTTCCCGTAGAACTTCCGCGCCAATCGGCGCTGCTGGCCGACCTCGTAGATGATCCCCAATAGGTTGAAGTATGGAGCGTCGTCGTGCGCGAGGTCCGCGGCCCGCATCAGGAGTGATTCGGCGGTTTCAAAGTCCGCCACGCGCAGCGCCCGCCGCACCCGACTCAACACGCCGGCATAACCGCCCGGCACTTCCTCGGCAGAACCCTCGGGCCGTGCCGGCTGTGGTTCCTTGAGAACCGCCGTGACGGTCTGGCGGATCTCATCCGGCGTGGCGGGCTTCTCCAGAAAATCCAGCGCCCCCAGTCGCGTCGCCCTCACCGCGGTGGCAATCGAACCGTACGCGGTCAGGACGATCACGCGCGGCTTGGCGTCAATGTGGGCCGCCTTCAACTGTTCCAACACGCCAATCCCGTCGAGCACGGGCATGTTCAGGTCCAGGATCATCAGATCGAAATCGTCTCGTTCCAACCGGTCCAGCGCCTCGCGCCCGTTGGAAGCCTCGCTGACGCGGTAGCCGTCTATCTCCAGCAGGGTGCGGAGCATCAGGCGGATATTGACCTCGTCATCGACGATGAGAATCCTGGCCGTGTTCATGAGCGACTCACCTCCGCCGCGTTGGCATCGGAAACGTGCCGGTCCGCCCGCGCAAGCGTGAAACTGAACCGGCTGCCCTGGCCGACCTTGCTCTGGACGCTGATTCCGCCGCCGTGCACTTCGACGATCTCCTTTGCGATCGCCAGCCCCAGCCCCACGCCGCTGCGGCCGTGCTGCCCCGGTGCCCGATAGAACCGTTCGAAAACCTTGGGAAGATGTTCTGCCGGAATACCGGCGCCGGTGTCTTCGACCACGAACCGGACCACGTCTGCGTCCTGTTCAGCCGACACCCTGACCCGCCCGCCGCTGGGCGTGTACTTCAGCGCGTTGGAGAGCAGATTGGAGAAGACGTGCCCGATGCGATCCACGTCGGCTTGAACCATCGGAATGTCGCTCGGCACGTCCCATTCCAGCGTCACGCCCTTGTCACGGTACGCCGCATCGACCTCCTCAATGGCCTCGCGAACCAATTGCTCGGCGCGAACGGGCTGAAGTTCGATCAGCGCCCGGCCCGACTCGATCCGCCCCATGTCCAGCAGGCTCTCGATGATCTCGTAGAGGCGGTCGGCATCTTCCCGGGCGGCGACGAGTAGTTCCTGCTGCTTGGGATTCAGCGTCCCGATCCGCTCCTCCAGCAGCAAATGCGTCGCCATCCGGATGCTCGTCAGCGGCGTCTTGAGCTCGTGGCTCACCACCGCCAGCATGCCGCTCTTCATCTCGTCGAGCTTGCGCAGGTTGGTCACGTCGGCGAGCACGAGCGTCACCCCCACGAAATGCCGCTCCTCGTCGATGATCGGCACCGCCGTCGGCAGGAAGAACCGCTCCCGCCCGTTGTAGATCTGGATCGCGGCGTCGTACCCCTTGGATTGAACCGTCCGGCGTTCGCTGGCGGCACGCTTGAACAGGTCTTCTAATCCGCTCGCCGTCGCGGCGGACAGGTTCATCTGCGGCTGCAGGCCAAAGAGCCGCTGCGCCGCCTCATTGGCCAGTTCCACGCGCCCGTCCGGATTAATGATGGCGATCGCGTCGGGCAGGCTATTTACTGCCAATTGCGTCGTCCGCTGCGTCCGCACGAGCTTGGCCCGATCCGTCCGGCGAAATTCCCGCAGCCGGCTAGCCATCGAATTGAACGCCTCGGCCAGTTGCCGGATCTCGTCCCGCGACTTCACCTGCACGACCAGGTCCAGGTTGCCGCGCTCGATCTCGCGCGCCGACTGCGTCAGCGTTCGTATCGGCTGCAGGATCGACCGGTTCAGCAGCACGATAAACACGACCGCCAGCCCCGCGCCGGCCAAGATCAGGACGATCAGCGCATGTCGCGCTGCGGTGGCCGTCTGTCGCACCTGTCCGTCTTCGACAACCATGTTGTTCAGGTTGATGTTGATGAGCTCCTGCGCGAGCTGCCTTGTCCGAGCGGACAAAGCCGACGCAGTCTCGCGTGCTGCCTTGCGTTCCCCTGGTGGGCGGGCGGCGTCCGTCGCAATCGCGCGCGCCGCCTCGAGCTTTGCCCACGCATTCTTCAGTTCGCCGACCAACTGATCCTCGCGCGGGTGGAGGGTGATGTTGCTGCTCTCGTCTTGAAGATCCTTCGCGAATGCGGCGCGTGCCCGCGCGGCCTCGGCGACCGCCGCCGCGTCGCCGCGCTCGACCCGATCGTCGGCGGCGACCAATCGCTCCAGATCGTCCTTCATGGCCTGCCCGTACTCGACGCTCCGATAGTTCTCGCTGAGAAACTTCGCCAACGCGTCGCTGTACCGCTGGAGCACGACGATGCTCAGCCCGCCGACAACGACGAGCAGCAGCAGCAACCCGCCGAATCCCAACAGAAGCTTTTGCCGTAAACCAAACATGGCGTTGACCTCGTAAAGCGAACGCAGTGCCGCAACAGTTCAAAAAGCGTAAACGGCAGTTCCGTAATCACTTAACGATTCCACCCCACCAGCCGTGCTTCAGAACGCATTGCAGACTGCACGGAGCGCTGGAAATGAACACTGCAAACTGCAATGAGGATTGTATCCCCTCGCCGCACAGGGACTTCGGAGATTCAAAGCGCGGTATGGAGGCGAAAATCGCCACTGCGGTGACGTTCCGCCATTGCGAGGTGCGAAGGGCGAACCGTCGACGCAAGGGGTCTATGCGCGATGTCGACGCTACGAACTGCATGCGCAGAATCTAGCCCCACGGTAATAATTAGATGCCATGCTTCTTACGCAGCCGCCAGAGCGTCGCCACGTCGATGCCCAACGTCTTGGCCGCCTCTTCGAGCGATTTGCTGGTCGCCAGAACCCTTCGGACGTGAAGCTCTTTGATCCGCTCGATCGGCACGGGGTCGCCAACGCGCGCCTCGGGCGGCGCACCCGCCGCGCCGAATGGAAATAGATCGGCGGTCACCCGGTCGCCCCGGCAGAGAATCACGGCGCGTTCGATGACGTTGCGCAATTCCCGAATGTTCCCCGGCCAGCCATAACCGCGCAGGGCCTCGACCGCATCGTCGCTAAACCCCACCACCCCGCGCGAACGCCCGAAGAACACCAGCATCCGCTCCGCCAACGGCATCAGGTCGCCAAGCCGTTCGCGCAACGGCGGCACGTCGATCTGCACGACGTTAATGCGGTACATCAGATCTTCGCGAAAGCGGCCGTCGCGAACGGCAGCTTCGAGGTCGACGTTCGTCGCCGTGATCACGCGCACGTTCGCCTGACGCTCAGCCGCCTCCCCCACCCGCTCATATTTCTTGTCCTGAAGGAACCGCAGCAGTTTCGGCTGCATCTCTGAAGGCAGGTCGCCGATCTCGTCCAGGAAGAGCGTGCCACCCTCCGACGACGCGATCCGGCCGGGATTGTCCCGCACCGCGCCGGTGAACGCCCCTTTGACGTGTCCGAACAACTCGCTCTCGAGCAACTGCGGTGAAAGCGACGGACACGACACGACTGAAAACGGCTTGCCCGCGCGCGGACTCCAGGCGTGAATCGCCCTGGCCAGCACGCCCTTGCCCGTCCCGCTCTCGCCTCGAATCAGCACAGCCGCATCGCTCGCCGCCACGCGTCTGGCGACCATAATTGCCTGCTGCATCACCGCGCTGCCGCTCTCCATCAGCAGGTCATGCTCGGACTGTTCAACCCCGCCCGCAGAGCCGCCCATCTCGCGCTCGACCGCCCGCATGCGCATTGCCCGCTGGGTCACTTGCGCCACCTGGGCGGGCGTGAACGGCTTGGTGAGATAATCGCTGGCACCCCGCTTCATCGCTTCGACCGCCGATTCGATCGAACCGTACGCGGTGATCACGACCACCTTCGTCCACGGACTTGACGCGGCTAGCTTTGGGATCAGGTCCAGTCCAAGCGTTGCCCCCAACCGCAGATCGACAAAGGCCAGGTCGAAGGAGATTCGAGCCACCTCAGACAACGCATCCGCGGCGTTTCCAATGGCCACGGCATGATGCCCATCGGCCTCCAGCGCAATTGTCAGCGTCCGACGAATATTCGCTTCGTCGTCAACGATGAGGATGTTTAGAGCAGTTTGATCCGCTTCGTTCGGCAACACGACTCCCGTAACTCCGTTGGCTCATCTTCCGCGGTACATTGTACGGACGTCAACCACGTTGCGACGATGGCAGAAGAAATGTCCGAGCTTGCAGAACACTTGGCTTGTGCATTCGACGATGTCGGGAATGGGTCGTGAGGAATTAATACGCGATTGGATGCGTTCGTTTGCGAATCTGGCGGAAGTAAACTCCGGATCGCCGTTCGGCATCGAGGGACAGGGTCGCAAGTTCGGATTTTTTCTTCGGAGTTGCAAACCTGCGGAACGGAATTGCGCCGCCTGTACACGTCCACCTGACCTGCCCCATTCTCTGTACCACCCGCTATGATGGTACAGGGGTTTGGGTCTTCGTCGTGTGCTGCTGCTCCCGGAGCGTAGCGACGGGTGCAGCAGCACACGACGCGGCGAATGCCGCCGGGGTCACATACCCCAGGCTGCTGTGCGAACGACGGTGGTTGTACTCCAGCCCCCACACGCTCGCCAGGTGCGGGGCCGAAACGGCGGCCAAGCGCGGGGAGGGCCGCATGGCCACCACACCGGTTAATCCTTGACGGCATCCGGTTGGCTTCGCTGGTCATGATTCTTTCTTGCTGATCGGGTGTCATGGTCAGTTCTTGCAAAACTCGAACAAATCCTCGTTGACCTGGTTGCAACCCTTGATGGAAAGCAGTTCGCGCCCGTCAGCAAGGAAGCAGGCGCACGCTCAATCGAATACGTTCATTGGATGGGACGGGCACCAAGAAAATGACGAAATGACAACAAAGCGACGAGTTGAGATTTTCAGTGCCGGGTGCCCAGCCTGCGATGAAGCCGCCGCAACAGTGAGGAGCGTGGCATGTCCCTCGTGTGACGTGCAGGTGGTGGACATGAAAGACCCGACGATCGCGGAAAAGGCCAAGCAGTATGGGATCGAGCGGTTGCCGGCCATCGTTGTGGACGGACAACTCGCGGCCTATTGCTCGGGATCAGCGGTGAATGAGCAAACGCTCCGCGCCGCAGGCGTGGGCAGTGCAAAGTGATCCATCTTGGGGTTTCGCTCATTTGCGAATCCTGCCATCCCGTCAGTTAAGCCTGCTCAGCTCGCCCCAGTGCTCGTGGGAGCTTTGCGTATAGTCAGGCGGAGATCACTCATGCCCCGCGATCCCGTATGTGGAATGACCGTTACGCCGGAATCGGCGAAGGACACAGTCCAACTCAATGGAGAGACGTTTTACTTTTGCAGCACGGGCTGCGCCGCGAAATTCCGGCGCGATCCTGAGGCGTACCTGCACCCGAAAGATCACGTCGCCGCCGCGGCGGCACATTCCGCCCATGTTGATCACGGCCATGCCGCACCGCCCACCAGATTCCGCCAGCCGCCATTCCCGCATCCGACGTGCTCTACACCTGCCCGATGCACCCTCAGATCGTGCAGAAGGGACCGGGAATTTGCCCGATCTGTGGCATGGCGCTGGAGCCGGTGACGGCCGTAGCGGGCGAAGAATCGAACGCGGAACTGGCGGACATGAGCCGCCGATTCTGGATCGCCGTGATTCTCATCGTGCCTTTGGTGATCTGGCGATGGCGCGCCACATTCCTGGTGCTTTTTTCCACCGACTGTCATCGGGGCGGGTGGGAAATTGGTTGGAGTTGGTCCTGGCTACTCCAGTCGTGCTGTGGTGTGGGTGGCCGTTCTTCGTGCGTGGTTGGGCCTCGATCATCGATCGCCGATTGAACATGTTCACGCTGATCTCCATCGGCGTGGGCGTCTCATACGTCTACAGCGTGGTGGCAGCGCTCGCACCATGGTTGTTCCCGCCCTCATTTCGAGGGCATGACGGGCAGGTCGGCGTCTACTTCGAGGTCGCCACCGCGATTACCGCGCTGGTGCTGCTCGGCCAGGTGCTGGAGTTGCGGGCACGGAGCCAAACCAGCAGCGCGATTAAGGCGCTGTTGGACTTGGCTCCCAGAACCGCGCGCCGGATCAAGCCTGATGGAAGCGAAGAGGACGTCCCCCTGGCCCGCCTCCAAAACGGGGACCTGCTCCGCGTGCGACCGGGTGAAAAGGTGCCGGTCGATGGCGTTGTGGTCGATGGTCGTAGCACCGTGGACGAATCGATGATGACTGGCGAGTCCATCCCTGTAGAGAGAGGGCCGGGTGATCGCGTCATCGGCGGATCGGTCAACACGACGGGGGGATTCGTCTTGCGGGCCGAAAAGGTCGGCGGCGAAACGCTTCTCGCCCAGATCGTTCGCATGGTCGGCGAAGCTCAGCGGAGCCGAGCGCCCATCCAGCGGCTGGCCGACACGGTATCCGCGTGGTTTGTTCCCGCAGTGCTCGTCGCGGCCGTCGTCACGTTTGTCGTCTGGGCGATCTGGGGACCAAAGCCGTCTTTCGCCCACGCCGTCGTCAATGCCGTGGCCGTTCTGATCATCGCCTGCCCTTGCGCGCTGGGGTTGGCCACGCCGATGTCGATTATGGTCGCGGTGGGTCGCGGGGCTACGGCCGGCGTCTTGATCAAGAACGCCCAAGCCCTTGAAGTGATGGAGAAGGTGGACACTCTGGTCGTGGACAAGACCGGGACGCTCACGGAGGGAAAACCCAAGCTCGTATCTGTAGTGGCCGTGCCGCCCTTGAACGAGGCGGAATTGCTTCGATTGGCCGCAAGCTTGGAGCGCGCCAGTGAGCATCCGCTGGCGGCGGCAGTCGTGACGGGTGCTCGTGAAGGAGGCGTGACTCTGGACAACGCAAAGGATTTTGAATCACGGACGGGCAAGGGGATTATTGGCAAGTTGGACGGCCGCTCTATCGCCGTGGGAAACCGCGCGCTCATGGATGAATTGCACGTAGATCTCGGCGAGCTGTCCGAGCAGGGCGAGCGTCTCAGGAGTGACGGGCAGACGGTTATGTTCGTCGCGGCGGATGGCAGGCCCGCCGGCCTGCTGGGCGTCGCCGATCCAATCAAACCTTCCACTCCCGAGGCGATCGAAATCCTGCTGGGAAGCGGCCTGCGTATCGTCATGCTTACCGGCGACAGTCGCACCACCGCGATGGCGGTTGCCCGCAAGCTTGGAATGGATCAGGTTGAAGCCGAGGTTTTGCCCGACCAGAAGAACGGGGTAATCAAACGTCTCCAGACTCAAGGCCACATCGTCGCCATGGCCGGCGACGGCGTGAACGACGCGCCCGCCCTGGCCCGAGCCAACGTCGGAATTGCCATGGGTACTGGCACCGACGTGGCTATCGAGAGTGCGGACATTACCCTGGTCAAGGGCGACCTGCGCGGCATCGTCCGCGCCCGTAACCTCAGTCATGCTACGATGCGCAACATTCGCCAAAACCTCTTCTTCGCGTTCGTCTATAACGCCGTGGGCGTGCCCATCGCAGCCGGAGTGCTCTACCCCTTGTGGGGGCTGTTGCTCAATCCCATGATCGCGGCCGCGGCGATGAATTTCAGTTCGGTGTCGGTAATCGGCAATTCACTGCGCCTCCGGCGTATGCGGTTGTGAGTCGCGGAAAAAACCCCGGCGGTCAGCGCGACATGGGTCATCAGAGGTGACCATGCCAATCTCATTTCGCGAACATCGGGGCGTCCTTGCGCCCTGTGGATTCTATGTAGGCCAAGAGGTCGAGGATTTCGTCCTTGCTCAGGATGTTGGCCAGGCCCTCGGGCATGGGGGAGAGTTTGCTGGGTCTCCGGGCTTTGATTTCGGTTTTCTTGATCGTTTGTTTTTCGGGTTGGAGTGGGTTGGGTTGGAGGATGATGGCGTCGGCGGATTCTTCGAGGATTCGGCCGTCGACCGTGTCGCCGTCTTTGAGTTCGACGATCGTGTTCTGGAACTGCTCGGATACGACCTTGGAGGGTTCGAGGATCGATTCGAGGACGTCGTGGCGGTTGAAGCGGCTGGAGACGGCGGTGAGGTCGGGGCCGACTGCGCCGCCATCATTGCCGAACTTGTGGCAAAGGATGCATTGCGTGACCTCGTAGGCCTCCTTGCCGCGGTCGAAGTTGCGGCCTTTGCTGACTTGCGTGAGCAGCGGTTCGATGTCGCCCATCGTCCAGGCTTTGACGACGGTGCGCGTCTTGGCAGGTTTTTTGGGCGCCTTGGCGCCGGGGGCGACGTAGGCGGCGAGGAGCGGCTGAAGGGCGGCGGTCTCTTCGGGCTTTAGGGTCTTGACGGCGTCGGCGTGGAAGTTGCCGAGGAAGCGGGCGAAGCTGGAGCCGTCGGCGTAGGGGCGGCCGGCGTCGGCGAACCATTGGAGGACGAAATCTGGGTGGGCGCTGGCGGAGCGGTCCTGCGTCCACCAGGAGAAGTAGGTTTTGCGCAGGTCGGGCGTCCAGCCGCTGGTGATGGTGCGGAGGTGGTGGACGTACAGGAGCTGATCTTCGTGCACCTTGGAGGTCTTGAGAAGTCTCACGGTTTTGGCGACGGCGTCGGGCGCGTCGAGCGCGAGGAGGACCTGGCACAGTTCGTGGTTGAGCGGCTGGGTTTGCGCGGGATAAAGTGGGTTGAGTTCGGCGATGATTTGGCTGGTCGCGCCGGCGGAGGGTTTGCCGTTGCGGGCGACGGCGACTTCGATGATGCGGAGTTTTTCGAGTTGGCCTTGTTCGTCGAGTTTAGACGCGGGGATCTTCGCGAGGGCTTTGTACAAATCTTCCTGCGCGTCTGCGCCGCCGAGGCGGGCGACGGAGAGGAGGGCCACGAGCGCGGCCTTGGGGTTGGTCTCGGCTAGCGCGCGGGACTTCCACTGCTCGACGGGTTGGCTTTCGATGGCGATTCGGGCGGCGTAGGCGAGGAAGCGGTCGTCGCTGCCGAGATATTGCCAGGCGGTTTCGACGGCTTTGGGGTCGGCGTGGCCGTGGAAGGCTTCTAGTTGATGGCGGAGCTGGCGCTCGGGCGCGCCCGTCGCATCGTGCAGATCTGCGGGGGTGGTGGATTCGCTACCGGTGTAGGCGACGCGGTAGAGGCCGGCGCCGGTGTTGCGGCCGCCGATGGTGAAGTAGAGCGCGCCGTCGGGGCCGACGATGGCGTCGGTGAGGTTGAGCGGGTTCTTTCCGCCGATCTGCTTGAGCGCCTTGGGGGCGACGAAGTTTTCCCACGTGCCGGTGTAGCTTGAGCCTTTGGGGGTGTTGTGGACGGCGATGAGGCGGCCGTAGCTCCAGTCGAGGATGTAGTACGCTTTCTGATATTTGGCGGGGAACTTCGCGCCGGCGCCGAAGAGGACGCCGGTCGGGCAACCGATGCCGACGGTGGTGGTGGCGGGGAGGCTGTCGAAGTAATATTCGGGCCACTTGGCGGTGCCTTCGCGGAAGCCGGTGTCGCCGCCGCTGACGGCGTGGAAGACGCGGATCGGACGGTACCAGGGGGTGCCCCAATCCCATTCCATGTCGGAGTCGAAGCCGAAGAGCTCGCCGTCGGCGTTGAAGGCGATGTCGTAGGTGTTGCGCTGGCCGGAGGCGAAGAGCTCGATGTTCTTGCCGTCCTGGTCCATGCGTGCGACGAAACCGCCGGGTGGCTTTTTGCCTGCGCCGAAACCGTTGCCGTCCTCGGCGCGGGGGAGGATGCGGTCATCCTGATAATTTTTATGCGCGGAGGTGGGGAGGAAGTCGTCGGGGAGGCCGACGAAGTTGCCGCAGATGATGTAGAGCTTTTTGTCTGGGCCGAGGACGATGCCGTGTGCGCCGTGTTCGCCTGCGCCGTTTTTCCATTCGCGGAGGAGTTCGCCCTTGTCGTACTGACCTTCGCCGGAGGTGTCGCGGAAGCGCCAGAGGCCGTAGACGACCTTGCCGTCGGGGCCCTTGCCTGCGCCGTTGACGTAGAGGCTGTCGAAGGCGCAGAGGAGGCCCATCGTCTCGCTTACGGGGAGCTTGAGGTCTTCTTGCTTGGCGACCTGGCCGTCCTTGATTGTGACGCGGGTTACGGGTTGATTGCGCTGGCCGCCTAGGAGCAGACGGCCCCTGGTGTCGACCGCGAGGTTGATCCATGAGCCGTTGAGTTGCTTGTCGGCTTTGAGGATCAGGTCGACCTTGAAATCGGGGAGGGTGTCGAGTTGATCAGCGCCCACCTGGGCGAGCGCCGAAAACGGGGTAACACACAGAGCGAGAAGGAATGCGATGGCGTGGCGGGGGAATTGGGTTGGCATAGAGATACTCGATATCGGGAGTGGTGGAAAAGGTCAAACCGGGCAGGAGAAAGTAGTGCTCGGGGCTGCTGATGTTGAAGGGGGTGAGGGCGGCGCTATTGAGGCGACAGATTGGTGAAAAAGGAACCGGCGTGGCATCGATGGTGACGCCGCGCCGGAGTATGGATTGACTTGGCTTGAGTGCGGTCTTGTACGACTAATCCAGAATGCCGTTGGTGATCAGCACGGCTTCCTGGCGGGCGCTGAGGAGTTCGCGGAGTTCTTTCTGAGCGGCGGCGAGATCGGCCTTGGCCTTTTCCTTGGC
The DNA here is from genome assembly GCA_028291615.1 of Phycisphaerales bacterium. Lineage (GTDB taxonomy): Bacteria > Planctomycetota > Phycisphaerae > Tepidisphaerales > Tepidisphaeraceae > RYN-433. The sequence continues at coordinate 16,005 of JAQGHM010000147.1, forward strand.
GTCGCGGAGGGTGGCGATCTTTTTCAGCAGGTCTTCGGGAGCGGTGGCCTTGTCGGCTACGGCCTTGCGGAGATCGTCAGAAGCGACTGCTACCGCGGATTGTGGCTGGGTCGGCTGGGCGGGGGTTGCATTCGGTGTCGCGCCGCCGCGGGTGCGTCCACCGCCGTTGCGACCGCCGCCGCCACCGCCGCGGGTTTCACGCTGGACGGTCAGGACTTTATCGAGCTTGGGTTGCAGGAGCTTCCACTCTTCGTCGGGGGAGCCGAGTTGCTCTTTGATCTGGGTGAGGTAGCGCTCGCGCATGGCGGCGGGATCGAAGGGCTGACCGTTATTGCCGCCGCGCTGGCGACCGCCATTGTTCCCCTGCCCGGGCTGTGCCTGGGCGAACGCCGAACTGGACATACAGGCCATTAACATGATTGCCGCCAATGCCGCACCGATCCTGCTCGCGTTCATAGGGTTCTCCGGGGTTAAATGAAAGAGTGATCGGGGGTAGAACGGCGGAGTCGCATATATATTTCCCGATCGAACGCCGAAATTCTTTGTCGAGCATCGGTTGCCCTTTGCGGAAGGCCGTTGAAGTGCGGCAGGCGCGGGGTGAGAATAAGCGTCTGGACGGGCCATTGCGGATCGAAAGAGGAGACCATGAAACGCTGCCTGAACATGATCGTGGCGCTGGGGTTTGTATTGGGTATCGCCCGCGCGGGCATTGCCGAGGAGACTCCACCAGGCCAATTACCCACGCTCTACATCATCGGCGACTCGACCGTGAAGAACGGCAGCGGCAAGGGAGCGGACGGGCTCTGGGGGTGGGGCGATCCGATCGCGGGATACTTTGACAAGTCCAAGATTACCGTCGTCAACCGCGCGCTGGGCGGGCGGAGCAGCCGCACTTACCTCACCGAAGGACTGTGGGCCAAGGTCCTGGCGGACATGAAGGCGGGGGACTTCGTGCTGATGCAGTTCGGGCATAACGATGGGGGATCGCTGACGCAGAGTAAGGGCCGGGCTTCGCTCAAGGGGAACGGTGAAGAGACGCAGGAGGTGACCGACGAGAAGAGCGGGAAGAAGGAAGTGGTGCACACGTATGGGTGGTACATGCGGAAGTACATCGCGGACGCCAAGGCGAAAGGCGCGACGCCCATTGTCCTGTCGCCGATCCCGCGGAACATGTGGAAGGGGGAGAAGGTGTCGCGGGCGTCGGGCGACTACGGCAAGTGGGCGGCGGAGGCGGCGAAGGACCAGGGCGTGGCATTTATCGACCTCAATGAGCTGATCGCGGCGCGGTATGAAGCGATGGGGGAGGAGAAGGTGAAGGCGTTTTTTCCGGGCGATCATACGCATACGAATCAGGCGGGGGCGCGGATGAACGCGGCTGTGGTGGTCGAGGGGATCAAGGCGCTGACGGATTGTCCGCTGCGCGATTTCCTATCCGCCACGCCGCCCACCGAAGGGAAGGAGAATTAACGATGTTAAAAATGATAAGCATCCGCTCCCCCCTGCCGAGCGTCGCCGCCGCGATCCTGCTGCTGATGTGCCTGCGCGCCGGAGCGGCCGAGGCTGGGCTTAAGTTTCAGTTCGGCCCCGGCAAGGTTCAGCCCGGTTACGCGCAGGTGCTACCCACCACGCTCTTCTCGGGCGAAACGGGTTATGGCTTCGAGCCCGGTCCGTGGATCACGGGGGTTGAACGTGCCAAGGACGGCAGCCTTCAGGCTCATTTCTGCACCAGCAAAACACCCTTCTTTTTCTCAGTCGATGTCGGTGAGGGTAACTTTGACGTCACGGTCGTGACCGGCGACGCCAAGGGCGAATCGACCACCACGGTCAAGGCGGAGTCGCGTCGCTTGATGCTGGAATCAATTCACACCGCGCCGGGCAAATTTGAAACTCGCACCTTCACGGTCAACGTGCGCTCGCCGCACATCGCGCCGGGCCAAGAGGTCAAGCTCAAGGCGCGCGAGAAGGATTACCTGCACTGGGACAACAAGCTCACGCTGGAATTCAGCGACGCCCGCCCCTGCCTCTGCGCGCTGGAGATCAAGCCCGCGCCCAGCGCCATCACCGTTTACCTCGCGGGCGATTCCACCGTCACCGATCAGCCGCGCGAGCCGTACAACTCCTGGGGACAGATGCTCCCCCGCTTCTTCAAACAAGGCGTCGCAGTGGCGAATCACGCCGAGTCCGGGGAGTCGCTCAAGAGCTTCACCGGCGCACGCCGCATCGACAAGATCTTCAGCACGATCAAGGAAGGGGATTACCTCTTCATCCAGTTCGGCCACAACGATCAGAAGGACAAATCGCGCGGCGCCGGCGCGTTCACCACCTACAAGGACGCGCTAAAGAGGTACGTCGCTCGAGCCCGGGAGGCCAAAGCCATCCCCGTCCTGATCACACCCGTCTCACGTCGCAGCTTTGGTCCTGATGACAAGGTCGCCAACAACCTCGGCGATTTTCCCGACGCCGTGCGCCAACTCGCCGCCGAGGAAAATGTCCCCCTGATTGACCTCAACGCCATGAGCAAGCCGTTCTACGAAGCCATGGGCCCGGACAAATCCAAGCTCGCCTTCGCCCCCGCCGACAACACGCACCACAACAACTACGGCAGCTACGAACTGGCCAAATGCATCGTCGAGGGCATCCGATCCAGCAAGCTGGAGCTCGCCAAATTCATCGTGGAAGATTACAAACCGTTTGACCCTTCTCATCCCGATCCGCTGGAAGAGTTCAAGGTCCCCGCCAGTCCGAAAGCGGAAGCGGCCAAGCCTGACGGCAACTAAGCGGCCAGCGCTTTCACATCGGCGCCCTCTCCCCCAATGCGCGCTGCAGCGGACACGCGGCAGGATCAACGACTCGGCCGGCGCGGTAGGCGCCCAGCAGCGCCTTGGAACGCCCGGCCAACAGTCGGCGGATTTCTCGCCGCTTTCCCTTTACGCGCGGGATGGCCATGGTGTCGTAGGCGGTGGTCTTGTGCCGCATCCAGGCGATGACCGCGGCCTCGGCGCGCTGCTCGACGGGGATGCGCTCGGTGCGTGCGACCGTGCCGCTGCCGACCGGTGTCGCGTGGTCGGCGACTGCCTTCGCCAGCTCATCTGCGAGGCGCGCATGCTGCGGGTGGAAGGCGAGGTAGCTCAGCACGGCATGGTGAAACTCGGCGACGTAATCGGCCTGCTCGACTTCGCGCCGCCGCGCGTCGGCCTCGCGCCGGCTGGCGTATTGCGGCGTCGCGCGTTCCGCGGCTAGGGCAGCCCGCGCCGCCTCGACGTTGGCGCCCAGCGCCCAGACGCCCTGCGAGAACGTCTTGCGGCCGCGCTTTTCCTGGACGGTCCACGTCGGCCCCGCGGCTTTGATCCGTCGCGTGAGGCCTGGGTCGCCGGGTGGAACCAGAACCCAATCCGCCGGCGCATGCAGGATCTGCCCGTCGGCGGTGCGGACGGCGCGGGGGCTGGGCCCGGGAGAAACAACTTGAGTTTGTGGCGGAATGGGGCGCGGCGTCTTTGAGGATCTGTCCCGCGTCATTTCGATTCGGTGAGCCGGAGATTGCGGTATTCCATCTGGCCGCGATCGGCTTCGAGGCCGATCCCGCCGGTCGCCGGAAGTTTCAATGCGTCTTCCAGCACTTCGCCGTTGCAGGTGCAGTGCGCGACGTTTCCCTTCACGACCACGACGATCTCGTTCCACTCCTGCGGCTTGTATTGCTTGAGGGTCTTGTATGGCCCGGCGACGAGGTAATCACGCACCTGCAGTTGCGGGCCGCGCACGAACAAGCCGCTGTCGGCGTTGACCGCGGCGCGGAACTCGACGCGCAGTTCGAAGTCCTTGGGGAACTTGGCCGTGGTCCAAAGCTGCTTGATCCCCTTGCCGGGGTTGACGACGATCATGCCGTCCTTGGCGGAGAACCGCTTGTCGTCCGACTCGGTCTTGCCGTCGAAGGTCTCGCCGGTCTTGTAGCCCCAACCGGTCAGGTCCTTGCCGTTGAACAGCTCGGTCGCTCCCGCCGGCGGGGGCGGCGCTGCCGCGGCGGGCTTGGCGTCATCGGCGGCGCCGACGTAGACCGAGAGCAGGGCCAGGGCGACGACACACAGTGCACAATTGAGTGAACGAGACATGTCGGCTCCTTGGCCTCAAGCGTTAAGTGCTGCGATGCACAAGCGCGCGTGCGACTGCAAGCGAGACTTGGGCGACTCGACGTCTCCCGCGCTAGCGCCATCCGCGGTGTTGCCCGGGACGTCCGCGGCCCGGCGGCGGCGTGGGGCGATTGCTCGGCGCGGACCTGGGCGACAACTTCGCTGGGGGTCGAACGTCCGACGGCGAACGCATGGGAAGCGGCGGCATGACCCCGCCCGATTGCGCCAGCCGCTTCTCCCGACCCCGCTGCCAGAGCGCGGCGAGGACCGTGTTTGCGTATGGGTTGGTTCCCTGCGGCCGGTCGAAACCCCGGGTGAACGCGTGCTGGCGACGATGTCGATTTACGGTGCTAGGCATGAATGAGTCCTTAATGAAGCGTTACTTGCGAGTTCGGGCAGCGCGGCGGTTGCCATCTCCCGACTAGCATTGCCCGATGTCCCGGCGTTGCTCCTCGCGCCGGTAGTATCGCCATTTCCCTAGATTACACCAATGGCGGGATGGCATGCAACGTCTAGACGTGAAATCGTCAGGCCGATTGCAGTTATCGAGGCGTTGACATCCCTGACTTGCCCGATTCGTGTATTCGTGTAACCGGTGTTCGGCATCTGTCAGAAAAAGCTCCGCCCGACCTGTGACGGTCGGGCGGAAACATCGGAGTTTAAGAAACGGCTATTACGGAGTACTGCGTTCAGGCGGCCTTGCGGTTGCGACGGCGGGCGAGCAGCGCCAGGGCGCCGATGCCGAGGATGGACATCGTCCCGGGTTCAGGCACGGCGGCGAACGCCTTGGCCAGATCCGCCTGGAAATCAGCCGGCGCGCCCGGAATCGGTTCGCTCGGCAGCGCGGTGTTGTAGTTCTGCGCCATCTTTGCCAGGTCGAGGAAGTCGGTGTTGCCGTCGTAGTTCACGTCGCCGGTGGACCACTGGCGGGTGCCGTCGGTGACGTTGTAGCTCTGCGCCAATCGGGCGAGGTCGAGGAAGTCCACCGCGCCGTCGAGGTTGAGGTCGCCGCTCAAGGTGTAGCGGGCGATGACCGTGTTCTTGTCGACCGCCGTACCCATGAACGTGTCGGTCGTCGCGCCATTGGCGAAGGGAAGAACGTCCGCGGCCAGGGCGTAACCGACCGCCGTCAAGCTGTTGATCGACGAGGACGTGATCCCGGTCGTCCCGTCCCACTTGCCGTCGCCCGTGGTCGGGGAGGTCGGGTTGTACCCCGCGAGGATCTGCGAGCGGACGGAGGCAAGGGTGGCTGCATCGTTGCCGGCGGCGTAATGGACGGCGAGACCGTTGGTGGTCAGGTCGAGCGTGCCGCCGGTCAGGGAGAGTTGGCTGGTCGCCTGGGTGCCATCGCCGACGGTCAGGGCAATCTTCGTCGCATTGACGACGCGGGCCTTGCCCGCCGTGACCGTCAGAGCCTTGACCGTCTGCGCCGCGGCGGCGTCGAAGGTGGCGGTGGCATCCGAAACGGTAACACCACTGCTGGCGGCGATCGATCCGCTAACGCTGAGCACGCCGCCACTGACGATGGTGGCCGCGGTATAGGTGTTGTTACCGGCGATGTTGAGCGTGCCGGCGGTGGTCTTGGTCAGGCCGGTAGCGCCCGCGTTGATCTCGCCGACGTTCTTCAGCGTGCCGGCGGCGAAGGTGAGGGTGTCGATCGGGGTGACAGCGCCGATCGTGTGGCCGGTCATGTCCAGCGTGCCGCCGTTGAGGTTCACGCTGGTCGTCGTGGCGCCACCGCCGTCAAGGATGTTGGCGTTGGTCGTCAGCGTGCCGCCGGTGATGTTGAGGTTGCCGACTGCGGTGCCCGCAGTGGCCTGGGAGGCAAGGGTAAAGGTCGAGCCGGTCACGGTGAGCGAGCCACCGGTGAGGTTGATGTTGGTGGTGGCGACGCCGGTGCCGGTGGCGGTCTTGGGGGAGGCGACGATTGTGCCCGTGGTGAACGAGCCGCCGGAGACATTGAGGCTGCCCGTGACGCTGCCGGACGATGTGATCGCGTTGTTGGCGATGGTGGTCGCGCCGCTGACGGTGAACGCACCGCCGCCGACGTTCAACGCCGCGGTGTTGGTCGCCGTTCCCGTGCCTGCGGTTGCGCCGTTGATGCGACTGCCGAGGTTCAGAGCGTTGGCGGTAAACGTTCCGGCGTCCATTGAGATGATGCCGCTGGCGGTACCGGCGAAGCCGCTGTTATTGGTGAGGCCGACGGTGACGTTGTTGGCGGCGACGGTCGCGAGATGGCCGCGGAGATCGAGCGTGCCGGTGATAACGCCGGCGGTGCCGGTGCCGAACTGCGAGCCGACGTTAATGTCAGCGCCGGCGGTTCCGGCCTTATTGCCGATGGTGACGGTGCCGGGCGACCCGGCCGTCTGCGAGGCGAACTTCACCGTACCATCGACCTTGGAGAAGCCGATGTTGATCGTGTCGGCGTTGATGACGTTGGTTCCGGTTCCCAGCGTGAGCAAGCCGGCCCCGCCGTTGAGGCCGTTGGAGTGGCCGACGGACAAGGTCGTGGACGCGATCGTGTTGGCGGTGTTGGAGAGGAAGAGCGTGCCGGCATCATTCTGGCCGAAGCCGACGCGGACCTCGCTAATCGGCGAGGCGAGCGTGCCGAGGCTGACGTTGGCGAGGTCGGTCAGGTTGAGGGTGTTGATCGTGGACGTACCGAGTTGCAGCGATGATCCGACGCCCACGGAGACGATCGAGGCCGGTCCGCTGACCAGAAGCGATCCACCGCCTGAGACGGTCAGGCTGTTGGTGGGGTTCTGCGTCGCGACGGTGACCACGTAGCCGATATTGATATTGCCATTGACCGTCAGGGTCTTGCCGGGGGCGATGGTGAGCACGTTGGGGACGGCGGTGTCGGTCTGGAGACCCAGGCCGCCGATGACCTGGTTGGTGTTATTGAGGTCGAGGATGCCCGCCGTCGAGGCAGCGCCGATTCCGGCGTTGCCCAGGATGATCGTGGAGAGGCGGGAAAAGACGTTATCCGCGCCGGCGGTCAGAGTTCCGGTCTTGAGCGTCGTGGTCCCGGTGTGATTGTTGAAGCCGGTCAGGGTGATCGTGCCCAGGCCGACTTCCTGGAGGTTGAGGGCCTGAGTGCCGTTCGTGAAGCTGCCCGCAAATGTGGTGTTGACGTTAGTGGTGACGTCGGTGGCCGAGGTGCCGCCGAGGATCAACGTTTGAGCCGCCGCGCCGGAGTTGGTGATGAGACCCGAACCGGCGATTTGCTGGCTGATCTGGCCAAAGTTATTGAGGTCGTAAACTCCGCCGGCGTTGACGGTCAGGAGCGTGGTGTTCGGAATCGCATTGGCGACGCCGTTCTTGAGGACACCGCCGGCGACGGTCAGCGAGTTGCCGTAGTTGTTGGCGGGATTGGAAAGGACAAGGATGCCGGGGCCGGTCTTGGTCAAGCCGTCGGTGGCGGTAATCAGGCCGCTGATCGTGTCGGTCACGATCGGGGAAGCGACGCTGATCGAGTGGTTGCCTGCGCCGAAGGTGACTGCGCCGCTGAGGGTGAGGTTGTTGATCGCGACCGTGCCGCCGAAGGCGAGGTTGTTGGCGACGCTGACCGGGTTGCCGATCGTCTGGGCGGTGGTGCCGGACAGGATGGTGGCGCCGTCGGCGACCGTTAGCGTGCCCGTGCCGATCGGGCCGTTGACGATCGTCGGAACCGTACCAACGGTGCTCGACCCGAAGATGAGCGATCCCTGGTTGAGGTTGAAGCCGTTGGTGAAGGTGCTGCCAGTGACGGTGATTGCCGTCGGAGCCGTGGCGCCGGTCACGATTGAGATCGTGAAGGTCGTGGGGGAATTGATCGCGGTGATCGTCGCACCGGCCGGGACGTTGGTGCCGGTGACCGACTGGCCGACGGTGAGACCCGACGTGCCGGTCGCGAGGGTCATCAGGGCGGATCCGGGGGTATTGACAACCGTGAGGCCGATCGAAGGGGCCAGGATGACCGATCCAGCGCCGGTCTTGTTGATCGCGCCGCCGACACTGGTGATTGGGGCGGAGATGATCAGGTCGTCGGGGGAAAGCCCGGAGGTGTTGATGACCGGGGCGGCGTTGCTGAGGACGAGGGAGAGGCCGGAAATCGTGGGCGTATGACCGAGTTCGTTGTTGACCGACGTGATCGCATTGGCGGAGGAGAGGATGAGGTTGGCGCCGGTGCCGGCAGCGCCAACGCCGATGGCCGTGGTTTCAACGCCGCCGCTGGTGCCGTTGCTGTTGAACGTGAGGCTGTTCAGCGTGTTGGTGCCGACGAGCGTCAGGGTACCGCCCGAAGTCCAGCTAACGTTGCTGGTGGGAGCGATCTGCCCCTGGTTGGTGACCATGGTGACGCCCGCATTTCCGATCGTCAGATCCCCGGGGATCACGATCGAACCGGGGAGGCCGTTGAGGCTCATCGCCCCGAAGATGCTGCTGCCGCCGTTGTTGATCGTTGCGCCGGTGTAGGTATTGGAGGGCGCGCCCAGGGTGATGGTGGCGGCCGAACCGGTCAGAATCGCTGGCTGGGAAAGGACGAGGCTCGTGCCGGAGACGCTGACGACGGTGGTGCCGCCGGGGATGTTGGGGCCGCCGACGGCCATGCCGGGAACGATTCCGGCGGGGGCTGCCGTGCCCAGGGTGACCGAGTTGCTGCCCGCGGTGGTCGTGGAGGCGGCGATGGCGGGCGGGGAGAAGGTCACCGCGACGTTGGTGCCCGCCGTCGTGCCGCCGGTGGCGGCCGAGAGGGTGATCACGTTGCCGGCGATGCTGGTGATGGTGGACCCGGCGGTGATGTTCGTGCCGCTCACGCCCATGCCGACGAAGAGCCCCTGGGCATTGGTAACCGTAATGGTGGTGCTGGTAAGCGGGACACTGGCGACGAAATCGACGACTTGCGGGGCGAGGGTCAGCGTGCCGGTGCCCGAGCGTGCCAAAGTGACGGCGCTGGCGCCGTTGTTGACGATCTGGCTGTTAATGGTGGTCGTGCTGCCGTTGATGAAGGCATAGAGCGTGGCGGGCACCGCGGCGCCGCCGCCGGCGGTGAGTTGGCCGCCGTTGATGGTGACGTTGGTGTTGTTAGAGAGGAGACCGCCGGTGCCGATGTTGAGGACCTGGGTCGCGTCGCTCAGCGTGGCATTGAAGGCGCCACTGAAGCGGAGGGAGTTGATCGTGCGGGAGGTGACGCCGAGGACGGTCGCGCCGACGGTGATGTTGTCGGTGGCGACGCCGGCGGTGAGTGCGTTGCCGGAGTAGCCCGCAGCGCCATTGACGCCGACTGCGACGACACCGGCGGCATTGGTGTAGCTGGCGAAGTCAGTGCCATTTACGGTTGCCCAGCCGGCGATGATGCCGTTGGTCAGGCCGGTCGCGGAATAGTTCTGGCCGTTCACCTGGGTAAGGAACACGTGCGGGTTTGCGCCGGTCTGTCCGACGACGACGGTGTTGTTGGGGAAGTTGATCGTCGCATTGTTCTGCTGGACGAGGTTGCCCACGTTAAGCGTGTAGGAACCGGTCTGGTTGTTGTTGTTGTACTGCGAGAGGCTGATCTGGTTAAAGCCCTGGGCGAGCGTGACAGCGCCGATGTTCTGCGATTCGATCGCCTGGCGGGCGGCGACGGCGAACGTGCCGCCAAAAAGGTTGATGGGCACGGTGCTGGAGATGCGGGTCGTGCTGTCGCTGATGCCGGTGTTATCGATGAGCAGCGCACCGTAGCTGATGTTGATGGCGCTGGTGCCGGTGAGCGCGCCCGAATCACGCAGGACAAGCGAACCAGCGGACTGGATGTTGGTCGAACCGGTGTAGCCGCTCGGGGCGGTCAGGACGAGGTTGCCACCCGCGCCGTTGCCGAAGCCCTGCTTGTAGAGGGAGATCGCGCCGTTGATCGAACCGGCGAAGGTGGTGTTGATCCCCTGGCCAGCGACGGTGATCAGGTTGGCCGGGGCCGTGCTGGTGATGATGCCGGCCTGGCCGGGGAGCGTGTTCGCGCTGGAGATGCGTTCGACCATCTGGCTGTTGCCGTTGAGGTCGAGCGTGCCGGCATTGACGAACAGGCTCTGAAGCGTCGGAACGGTGGAAGTGGGCTGGACGAGAAGGGTGTTGGCCCCGCCGTTCAATACCACTTTGCCGCCGTTGATGGTCAGGCCGTTGGCGCCGTTCGCGCCGGTGAAGAACTGGGGGGCGTTGAGCGACAGCGTGCCGTCGTCGGCCTTGACGATGCCGTTGGTCGTATTGGTGATCGAGCTGTTGAGGTTGAGCGTGGTGGCGGCGCCGACGACGTGAATGTCCATCGTGTTGCCGCCGCCCGAGGTGATCGAGCCGACGTTGATTCCGGTGTTGCCGGCGAAGGCGAGCACGCCCGCGCCGCCAAGGGTGAGGGTCTGCAGTCCGCCGCCCGAACCGTAGTTTCCGCCCGCAGCGCCAAAGCCGTTGGTCAGGCCGCCGCCGTTGAAGAGGGTCAGCGTGTTGAGGGCGACGTTCGACGTCAGCGTCTGCTGCGCGCTGGTGCTGCTGAGGCCGACGTTGAACGCGGTACCGGCGGCGACGGCTGCGGCCAGGCCCGCCGTGGTGGTCTGATATTCGTTAGCGGCCAGCGGGCGCAGGCCGTTTGTCGCGTCCCTGAAGACGAACCCGGTCGTGCCGCTGACGGTGTCGGTCGCGATGATGTCGGGACGGACGGCCATGAGCGTGGTGCCGGCGAGGCCGGCGCCCTGCGTGCCGGGCGTCGCGTAGGTGCCGCTGACGGTGACGTTGGAATTGTTGGCGGTGCCGGGGGCGGCGATGCCGAGGTTGTCGCCCTTGATGAGCAGGCTGGATTGCCCGTTCTGGTTGGCGACGTTGACCAGCGCCAGCGTGACGCCGGACGTGCCGGCGGAGGCGAGCGAGATGGTGCCGCTAGTGGTGACGTTCAACTGACCGATCCCTTCGGTGATCGCCGTGCCGTTGTTACCCAGGAGGTTCAGCGAGCCGCCGACCATGTTGAGGGTGCGGCCGGTCGTCAGCGTCGTGACGGTCGGCGAGGGTTGGAGGAACTGGCCACCGAGGCGGTTGTTCAGCGGGTTGGTCGTGTTGTCGAGCGTGAGCGTGCCGCCGGTGGCGAGCAGGTCGGTGCCGAAGCCAAGCTTGGCGGTCGTGCCGTTGAGGGCGACGGTTCCCTGGCCGACGGTCAGCGTGCCCAGGTTGGGGCTGTTGCCCGTGCCGGTGTTGTCAGCGGTGAAGGTGAGGGTACCTGTGCCAATCTTGGTGACGCTGAGCAAGCCCTGGACAAGTGGGTTGGTCATCGTGCCGGCGAACGTGCTGTCGGTGTTATCCGAACCGACGTTGAGCGTGGCGGCGGTGACCGAGGTGTTGGTGATCGTGCCAGCGCCGGTGAGCGACCCGATCAAGCCGCTGTTGCCGCGGAGGTCGAGCGTCGCGCCGCTGGCGAGGTTGACCTGCGAGTTGGCGACCGAGGCGAAGGTTGCCGCGCCGCCCGTGGTCGCAGCCGCGGGACCGAAGGCGAGCGTGGTGCCGTTGGTAACGCTGATGCCGTTGGTGAAGAGGCTCTGGCCGTTGATGGAGATGACGCCGCCGCCGGTCAGGGTAAGCGGCGCGGTCGGAGCAGTGAGCGTAATTGCCGAGCCGAGGTTGAGGCCGACCTGGAGCGGATTGATCGGGTTGGCCGCGACGCTGATCGTCGGCGAGGCATTGCTGAGGGTCAGGAAGCCGTTGAGCTGCGGCACGATGAAGCTGTCGGTGTTGGCAGTCTCGGTGATGGCGCCGCTGACGGTCAGCGCGCCGATGCCGGTCAGGACGGTGCCGCCGACGCCGCTCAGGTCGCCGCTGGTGTTGTCGAGCACGAGGTTGGCGATCGTGTTGTTGAAGCTGTTCAGGTTCAGGGTTGCGCCGCCCTTGAGTGTGACGGTCGCGCCGGCGGCGATCTGGTTGCTTTGGCTGAACGTGGTCGAGTTGTTGGTGGAGTCGGTCGCCGACACACCGCCGGTAATGACCAGGTTGCCCGGGATGGCGGGGCCGGTGGAGGAATTCAGGGTGGTGTCGATCCCGTTCAGGTAGGTGGTGCCGACATAGGTGTTGGGGGCAGTGAGGACGAGCGTGCCGCCACCGGCCATCTTGCCGGCGACGACGTTGAGTCCGCCGGCGACGCCGTTGTCGGTGATCACCGAGTTAACGGTCAGCGCGCCGGTACCGGAGTGGAGGAAGAGTTCGGATTGACCCGCGCCGGCGGTCAAACGGCCCGAGCCTGCGGTTGCACCGATGGTTGCCGCGATGTTGGTAAGCAGGCCGCCGGTGGTGACGGTGAGCGTGTCGGTTGGCGCGCCAAAGGTCAGCGTAGAGGCGGTGCCGAGGAAGGAAACCGTGTTCAGCGTCAGACCACCCGTCGGGAGCGTAAGTGCGGAATTGATGCGGGCGTTGACACCGGCGGGCAAGTTGGTGGCCGAGAGGGTGACGAGGTTGGGGTTGAGCGTCTGGATGCCGTTGGAGGTGTTGACCGCGAATCCGGGCTGCTGGCTTTGCCCGAGGAACGAGTCGATCTGGTAGGCCGTGGCCCAACCGCCGATCATGCCGTTGGCCTGATTGGCGAGGTAGACGTGGGCGTTGTCGCCGATGCCGGCCAGTGTGCCGCCGCTGAAGAACGTGACGGTGCCGCCGACGTTGTGGGTGAGCGATGGGCCGGTGCCCGTTCCGATGGTCAGGTTCGCCCCGCCGTTGTTGGGGGTGACGGTGATCAGCGATGAGCCGGTGTTGATGTTGGCGTTGCCGATCGAGATCGCGCCCTGAACGCCGTTGCGGGCGTTGTAGCTGAACGCACCGGTGTTAAACGTGAGCGGCGCGGCGGACGGGAGACGGTTGGCGACTGCCTGGGTTCCGGTATCGGTCCAGGTGAGGGCCGCGCCGTTCAGGTTGATCGCGCTGGTGCCGGTGAGCGCACCCAGATCCTGCAGGATCGTCTGACCGCCTTGGAGGGTCGTCGCGCCGGTGTAATTGCTGGCCGATTCAAGCGTGAGAAAGAAGCCGGCCGAGCGGATGAAATTCAGGTTGCCGTTAATCGAGCCGGCGAACGTCTGACTGCCATTGAGGATCGTCTGCAAAGTGGAGGCGGTCGACGAGGTGTTGGTGATGACGCCGCCGGTGTTCGGCAGCGTGTTGGCCGAATTAATATTCGCCACCATCTGGGTGGTGCCGTTGAGATCGAGGGTGCCGCCGAGGTTGACCTGAAGTATCTGTGTGCTGGCGGTGAAGCCCTGCACGCCGGTGCTTTGGCCCGCACTGGGAGCGAAGAAGAGGGACTGGTTTCCACCGGCGAGTTGCAGGGTGCCGCCGTTGATGGTGGTGTTACCGGTGTAAAGCTCGCGCGCGCCGAGGATGACCGTGCCGCCGTCGGCCTTGGTCAGGCCGCCGGTGGTGCCAGCGATCTGCGCCGAGATACCGAGCGCCGACGTCCCGGTGCTGTGGATGATGAGTTCAGCGTTGGCATTGGTGGTGATAAACCCGGGGCCGGCAATAGTGTTGGGCGTTGCGGTCGAACCACTGAGGTTCAGGATGCCGCCACTGAGAAGTTGCAGCCCGCTCCCAGCGCCGACCGTTGCGCCGCCGCCATTGAGGGTCAGGGAGTTGATGACGTTAACGCCAGCCGTCGTGACGCCCGTGGTCGAGAGGACGTTGGCATTGGCGGTGAGGGCGTTGGTGACGCCGTCGGTCGCGAAGTTAAGGGCCTGGAAACCGTTGGTGGTGTTGTAGGTGGCGAAGCTCGAGCCGGTGCCGTTGTTGGTCGTATCGAGCAAAGCCCAGGCGAGGACGCCGCGGTTGGTGACGTTCGTCGCGAGCACCTGCGTGCCGCTGAAACCGGGATTCGCCTGCGTGCCGTCGCCAAAGCCGGCGGTGTTGGCGGCGAGGCCCGCCAGGGCCAGCGTGCCCAACCCATTGCCGCGCCACAGCGAGGTCGCGCCGGCCGTGCGGGAAAGCGCCACGTTCGCCGTGTTATTCAGCAGCACCGAACCCGCAGCGTCCGGCAGCAACGTGATCGTCGAACCGGAATTCTGGAAGGTCATGACGTTGGCGGCAACGCTCGTGAGTTCCTGCGTGCCGGCGGCATTTCCCTTGATGATCAGGTTGCCGTTGACGAACACACCCTTGCCCGCGAGGCGGTTGTCGAGCTTGTTGGCGGTGTTGTCGAGGATCAGCGTTCCGCCGCTGCTCATGGTGATGGTCGAGCCGCCGGTCATGGCGCCGGCTGCGCCGCCCAGAACCATCGTTCCGAGTTGCAGGTTGGTTCCACCGGTGGTGTAGATCACGTTGTTCGTAATCGTCAGCGTGTCCTGGCCGACCTTGTTGATGCCGATGCCCGTAGCGGCGAGGCCGATCGTGCCGGTGAGCAGGATGTCGCCGCCCGGATTGGCCGCATCGAAGCTCGAGCTGCCGATGCCGACGCCGCCACCGAGCAGGCTGAGATTGCCGGCGTAGACCGCCGTGGTTCCCGGCGTGTTGTTGACCAGCGCGCCCAGCGTGTTGTTCATCGCCAGGCCGGATACACCCAGGCCCGTCAGCGTGAGCAGCTTGGTGGCGGAAATGTTCTGCCCCGCAAGGTCCAGCGTTGCGCCTGACGCAATGGTCACGCCATTGGTCGCGCTCGTGCCCAGCGCGTTCGCACTTCCCATCTTCAGCACGCCGCCCGACACGGTCAGCGCGCCGGTGAACGTATTGTTCCCCGAAAGCGTCAGCACGTTCGGCCCGACCTTGCTCCACGCCTGTCCCGCGACGTTATCCGAGACCACGCCGCTGATCGCGATATCGCCGTATCCGCCGATGGTCGGGTTCTTGGCGTTGATCACCGTGCCGATCGCGACGTTGCCGCTCACGCTCGCCGCGGTCGCGCTACTGTTGTAGAGCGCGCCCGGAGCGACCGAGTTGGCATTCGCCGGGCCTGCGCCGTTGAGGACGATGTTGCCCGTAACGTTCGAGATGCCGTTGAGATCAAGCGTCGCGCCCGAGCTGTAGGTCAGGCTCGCCGCGCCCGCGGTGGTGGCGGCGGTGGTGATCGCGACGTAGTGCGTCGCGTCGGTGATGCTCGTGATGTACGCGCCGGCGCCGATGCCGGCGCCGCTCACGCCTTCGCCGACGAACAGCCCGGCCGTGCTGGCGACGGTCACGGTAAACGCTGTGCTCACTGCGCTGGCCGGATAGCTGTTGCCGGTGGCGACGGTCGCGATGTTGGCATTGCCGATCGTGGTCACGCCGGTGGTCAAGGCCGACGGGCTGGCGACCACCAGGCCGCCGCCGTTGACGTTGAGCGGGCCGGTGAAAGTGCCGCTGCTGCCGCCGAGGATGAGCGAGGCATTGCCGACCTTGGTCAGCCCCGCGCCGCTGTCGGCGACGCCGCCGATCAGGTAAAGCATCCCGCTGTTGGTGTTGATCGTTGTTCCAGCGCCGCCGATCGTGGTCGCTCCGACCGAGCCGATGAATCCGGTGCCTTCAGCGTTGTTGACCGTCAGCGTCGATCCAGCGCCAAGCGTCAGGCTGGCGACGGCGCTGTTGAACTGCGAACCCAGACCGTCAAGCGTGGCCGCGTTACCGGCGGCGAGGCTGACCGCGTTGTTCACAACGCCGGCGTTGAGGTAACCGTTCGCCGCGGTGGCGATGCCCGCGGTGTTGTACGACAGATTGCTGGTGGCGATGTTCTGCCAGCCGGGCGTGATCGAGCCGGCGGTATCCGGGCCGTTGTACATCAACTGCACGCCCGAACCGCCCGCGCCGTTCTGATGCATGACGACGATCGAGTGCATGCCCGCGCTCAGCGAGACGCTGCTGGTGGCAAAGCCCACCGCGAAGCCGCCCGGGGCAACTCCCGTATCGCCAAGGCTGATCAGTTTAACCCCGTCAACGTAGACGACGCCCTGGTCATCCTTGTCGAGGGCAAAGTTGTAAGTGCCCGCGGCGTTGATCTTGAGCAGGCCGGTGTAATGTTCGATGTCCTGGATCGGCTGGGGGCCGCTGGTGTTCATGATGCCGGCGGGGTGATTGCTGAGGTTGGCGTCGCTGGAGGAAACGCCGCCGACCACGGCGCCCGGCACCAGGCCGCTGGCGAGAATCGTGTTAAGCGTTGGGGCGGTGGTGAAGCTGAAAAACCGCCCGGCCAATCCACCCTGCGTGTAGTCGGTGGCGCTAAGCGCGCCCGGCGTCGGGGTGATCTGGAGCGTCGAGCCATTGCTCAACGTGACGCTGCCCGTGCCGAACGGCGTCGAGCTGGAATTCGCCTGCGGCGAAACGCCCTGGATTCCGCTGACCGTCGTGTTGGTCGTGAACGTGTTGCTGCCGCTGAAGTTCAGAATGCCTGCGCCGATGTTGATCGGCCGCGTCGCATCGGTAAAGCCGCCGGGCAGGATGATCGTCAGGCCCGACGCGGGGTTGAACGAGGGGACGCCGGCGCCACTGAAGTTCGTACCGGTGAACTGGAGACGATAACCGTTGCCGCCGGTCACGTTCAGGATCGTACCGGTCGATTCGGTCAACGTTCCGAAGGAGAACAGTCCATTGGTGTTGGCGCCGCCGTTGTTGTTGATGTCGATGTAGGCGTTGCTGACGGCCGGGTTGATCGTGACGTTGTTGCCGAAGTTGCCGCCGGCATTGTTCTTCAGTTGGATGACGCCGCCGTTGATCGTGAGGTTGCCGGTGCCGAATGGCTTGGCGCCCGTCGCCAGGATCGTGCCGCTGTTCAGCGTGAACCCCGCCGAAAACGTGTTGCTGCCGCCCAGCGTGAGCGTCCCGAGGCCGTTCTTGGTGATTCCAGCGCCCGTTCCGGAAATCGCACTGCCCAGCGCGACGATCGCCTGCGGCGCCGCAACCGTAACATTGGTATTCGTGCTGGCCGGCAGAGAGATCGGCCCATTCAGCGTCAAACCCGCGATCCCGTTAAAGCTGATATTGCCCTGCAAGACGACCGGGTTGGCAAGCGTGTTGCCGGCCGCGGTCGAAAGGATCGCGGTGTTCGCGCCCATCGTCAGCGTCCCGGTTCCGACCGGGCCACTGGAGACCGCCCCGTTGACGGTGGATAAAACACTGCTGCCGCCGATGATCACGCCGCCCGCGGTGACGTTGACGCCGCCGCCGAACGTGTTGGCCCCGTTAGTCAGTTGCAGGTTACCCGCGCCGACCTTGGTCAGGCCGCCCGCGCCGGTGATCGTCGCGCTGATGTTCAACGACGCCTGCAGCGGCGCGACGTTCTGGCCGTTAAAGCTGATCGCCCCGATGTCCACCGTCTTGGCCGACGAGCCGATGTCCAGCGTGCCGCTAAGCACCGGCGTGGTCGTGACGTTGCTCGACGTGACGGTGATCGCGGTGGCGTCGGTGAGGCTCAATACCCCGCCGGTCGCCACGCTCGGCGCGACCGTGCCGCCGATGTTGTTGTAGGTCAGGCTGTTGAGCGCGTTGTTGCCGACGAGGGTCACAACCGAACCGCCATTCAGCGTGACCGCCTGTGGGGCAATGACACCGCCGGCGACTTGCGTCACCGTGCCGTTGTTGATCGCCAATCCGCCCGCCGGCAATGTGCCGGTCGCGGCGATGGTCAGCGTCTCCTGATTGATGACGGTGCCGCCGGTATAGGTATTGGCCCCGGCGAGGATGATGTTGGATGCGCCCCAGTTACCGCCAAAGGCGATCAGGCGCACCGCGCTGCCGCCGCCGCTGGTGTTGTCGGCGATCTTCGAATTCACTGTCAGCGCCGCCCCGCCGTTCGAATAGTAATAAAGATCCAGGTCCGATGTCGCGCCAGGGGTCGAACCGCCAGCCGTCAGCACGCCCGGCAACGCCGACGTGCCGATGGCCGTCGCGCCCGCGGTGGCGATGACGTTGTTCACGAGCAACCCGCCGCTGGTGAGGTTCAGAACGTCGCCGGAGTTGGTGAAGGTCAGGCCCACTGCGGCGGTCGTATTCGATGCCAGGTTCAGTGAGTTGAGGACGACGCCGCCGCTGTTCACCGCGCCACCCGCGGCAATGCGGATGTTCTGGTTCGGCTGGTTGACTGCCGGAATTGCGGTCCCGTCGTATCCGGCAAAACCCGCGGTGTTCAGCGCGCCCACGCCCAAGCCTGGGATATAGCTGGCGAATTCCGCCGTGCCGGTATTGAAGTAGGCGTTGTTGCTCGTGCCGCCGACGGCCAGCGCCCAGCCGCCGATGATGTTGTTCGTCAGCGTCGGGGCGGCGGTGATGATGATGTTCTCGCTCCGGCCCGCGCCGTCCGTCTGCAGGCCAAGGTTTCCACTGCTGTTGTTCTGGTAGTTCTGTGCGAATTCGATCGTCGCGCCGTTGGCGGCGTTGCGCGTCAGGCTCGCCAGCGTCAGCGTCGCAGCGGCATTGCCCGCTGAAAAGTTGCTCTGATTCGACGCGCTGATGATCGACGTCCCCTGCACCAGGGTGACCGGGCCGATCGACTGGCTCGAAAGTACGCCGCCGCGACCGAGATAATTGAACGAGCCACCGCTCAGGCTGATCGGGGTGGCGGGGTTGAGGCGCGTCGAGCTATCGAACATGGACGCCGTGTTGTTATTCGTGCTGTTGTTCAGGTTCAGCGAGGCGAAGTTGATCGTGATCGACGACGTGTTGGTCAGCGCACCGGAATCCACCAGCGTCGTGCCCCCCAGCGTGTTGCCGCTGGTGATGCCGCCGCCGTTAAACAGGGTCGGGCCACCGTACGTCAATTGCCCGATCAGGTTGACCAAGCCGCTGCCCGACCGGGCAAACGCGACGTTGGCCCCGCCGATCGTTCCCGCGAAGCTCGCAGCGCCGGAATTGACCACCAGCGTTCCCGCGCCCGTTGACGACGTGATCGCGCCCCCGCCGACGTTCGTCGCCGATGCGGCGTTCGCGCTACTCAGTGTGCCGACGGTCTGAACGCCGCCATTAAGGTCGAGCGTTCCGCCGGAGTTTACCACCAGCGTGTTGTTGAACATCACGGTATTGGTCGCGCCGCTGGCAAGCTGCAACGTGCCGCCGTTTACCGTGGTCGTGCCCGTGTAATACTGCGGCGCCGCAAGCGTCAGGCTGCCCCCGTCGGCCTTGTTCAGGCCGGCGGTCCCGGTGAAGGTGCCATTCATCGTGGCGGTCGCACCGGCATTGACGTGGAAGAGCCCTTCCACCGCGCCCAGCGCGACGAACGGGACGTTGATCGTGTTGTTCCCGCCGGTGACCAGTAATCCGCCGCTGGTCAACGTCAGGGTCCCCGTACCGCTGCCGCCGGCCGTGATGCCGTTGCCGTTGATCGCCAGTGCGTTGAGCGTCTGCGTCAGGGCGGTGATGTTGCTGCTGGCGGTCAGCTTGACGGTATCCGTCGCTGCCGCCGCGGGAAGGTTGTTCGCCGTGTTGTAGGCACTGAAGGCCGTGATGCCCGTCGTCGCACTGTAGGTCGCGAAATCAGAACCGTTGACGACGGCGCGAGCGAGGATGCCGGTCGTCGCCGGCAAAAGGCCCGGCGCGGTGGTGAACGTGATCTTGTTGGTCGCCGTGCCCAGCGTACCGGTGAAGTTGATCGCGCTGCCCGCATTCTGCGTCAGCGTGGTGAACGCCACGGTGCTGCCCCCGCCGCCCGTGCCCGGGTTCATGTTAAACGTGGCGCCGCCGGAGTTGAACGTGAGCGTCGTGAGCGTTTCCGACGAAGCGGCCGCGCCGTTGGCGGTGTAGTTGAACGTGCCGCCGTTGATCGTCATGGCCCGGCTGCCCAGGCGATTGTTGATCACCGTGCCCGAGTCGTCCACGTTAATGGTGCCGCCTGGATTGACGACGACCCCGCCGGTCGCGCCGATCTTTCCCAAACCGTTCAGCGTGAGCGTGCCGGAGTTCGAGACAAAATTGCCGACCATCGTCGTATCGGCAACGCTTAGCGTGACCGTTCCGCTTCCCTCTTGCACGATCTGGCCGGTGTTGGTCAACGTCCCGCCGCTGATGTTGATGTTGCCCGCACCCGTGAGGTACATCGAGTTCCCATTCGCGATGCCGCCGGTCAGGTTCAGCGTCGTGAACGCATCGGCGCCGATAAGCGATGCCGCGCCAGTGACCTGCGTGATCAGGCCCGACCACGTGCTGGAAACCGGGTTCGCCTGCGTCCCGCCGACCGCCTGCAAGCCCCCGCCGAAGTTGATCCCCTGGACCTGCCCCGTCGCGTTAAACGTCAACGGGTTGCTGACCGTCAGCCCACCCGCAATTTGAACCGCCGCCGAGGATTGCAGAGTCCCCGTGCCGACCAGGATCGTGCCGCTACCCGCCCCGTTGGCATTGGTCAGCAGAATTGCCCCCTGGTTGATCGTGGTCGTCCCCGTCCAACCGGTGTTGTCGGCGTTGAGCACGAGCGTGCCCGCGTCATTCTTCGCAAGCGAGGCGCTCGGAAAGGCGGCGACGTTGAACGCGCTGTTCAGCGTCAACGTGTTTCCGCTGGTCACTTCGATCGCCCGGGTCCCCACCGTACTGCCGAGTTGGATCGTCCGCCCAGTTGCGAAGCTTTTCGTCGCGCGGAGCGTTGCGGTGTTGCCCGTGATCGGGGCAAGGTTCACGACGTTGGCCGAATTCCCCAGTTCCGAGTCAGCGTCGACCGACAGCACACCCTGCGCGACCGTGATGTCGCCAATGAAGTCGTTCGCGGCGCTGAAGTTTGGATTGCCCGCGGCGCTGTTGGCCAGCACCATCGTGCCCGCGCCCGTCTTGGTGAAGCCGACGTTGCCCGTGAGCGCGCCCGTAAGCGTCAGCCCCGACACCTGGTTCGAGGTCGTCGCCGTCGTCACCGAAAACGTCGGCGCGGCGTTGGTCATCGTCGTCGTGCCGGTGACGTTCAGGCCGTACTGGTTGTTGTTGTTCACCGTCAGCGTCACCGCGCCGTTGGTCGTAAGCGCGCCGCTTTCGACAATGTACTTGTTCAGCGAATTCGCAGCCGCAAGCTTCCCAACGCTGATCGAGCTGTTGGCGCTGACGTTAAGCTGATTCGAGAACGTCGCAGCGACTTCCGGATTGGGTAGCGTGTATCCCGGCGCGATCGGGACGGCGATGCCGTTTCCGCCCAAACCGTTTCCGTCGCCCAGGAGATTGAGGTTGCCGCCGGACAGGTTGACCACGTTCCCCGAAAGCGCCTTGGCCCCGTTGAGCTGCAGCGTCGTGTTCGAGTTGAGCGTCACGGCCCCGGTGTAATTCCCGCCGGTGATGCTGTTGTCTCCGCCAAGAATCAGCGTCCCCGCCGTGCCAGCGGTCAGGCTCATGTCGCCCGCGCCAGCGAGGTTCGCATTGATCGTCGTGGTACCCGTGAGCGACACGGGGTTGATCAGATCCGACAGTGTCAACTTGCTTCCGGCCCCTCCGGCGATCGTGTAGCCGCCGACGCCAAACGTCAGCCCGCCGACGTTGATGTTCGTCGCCGGCGCGATCGTCACGGTCCCCGCCGTGCCCGCGAACGCCGCCGTGCTCGTGTCGTTAGGCCAAGCCACGTCCGGCGCGGTACCCGTATTCCAGAACAGCGAGGTCAGATCCCACGCGCCCGTGCCGCCGCTGTTGGTCTGATTACCAGCGGGGTCCCAGGTAAGCGTTGCCGGATATGCCGGCATTGCCGCCACCAACAGCGCAAGCGTCGCAGCGATCATGCGCCGGGCAAGCAACCGCAACCCCTTTTTCATATTGGTTCGGTGCGTAGTCCCCGCGCGACGGCATTTTCCACTCGCCTGATTCATTCGCTTCTCCCAAGGTGCGTACGTAGAGTGTGACCCAAGGCCAAAAAAACGTCAGATCCCGATGGAGTGGGAATGCCCTGATCAAGTAGCGATGGCGGTAAAGATACCCATCCCCGCCGAATCGCCTCTCCTGCAACCAATGAGTATTACACCGGGTAAGGAAAGCTAGCAATCAAATTCCACTTTTCCCTTGTTTTTTTGCAGCTTCCCAGTAGTCAAGTGAAAATCTTCATGAATCACCGATGCGTACAACGGTATTCCACTGATAGAGGTCGTAGAGTCCCCGATTACAAATGCCTTCCCCGATCCCCCCTTACCGGACCCTCAGGCGCAATCTGTTTTGTTCTTTCGCCGATCGTAGCAACTCCGAGACATGTCGCCTGAATTGACCGGGAAAACGATGAATTGTTCCTGGTAAACGGTGGGATTTCCTTTGCAGATCGTTTGGCACTTTCCTAGGCTCGCTTGATAAGTAGCAAGGCCCGCGGAATTCCAAAGGATGAAGCCTCGCGAGAGGCTGAGACTTTCACGCCATGCCTCCGCTATTCACTTCAAATGGGAAGGATGTCTACATGGCACGTAAGAACAGCAAACGGGTCGGCGCGCGCAATGGTGAGTCGGCAATGCCCCTTCTGAAGGAGGTGGCGGGCGGCCCCCGCACCTTGGATGCACGCCCGGACACGCCTGACTTTCGCGACAAGTTGTACGAGGCGACGCTCGTCGAGGTGCCGCCGCTGATCCCGCTCGAGGACTACCAGCAGCGAGGCGTGCCGATCCTCGACCAGGGACAGGAGGGCGCCTGCACGGGTTTCGGGCTGGCGACGGTGGCCAACTACCTTCTGCGGGGCCGAAAGGTACGGCCTGACACGGGACCGGTCAGTCCGCGGATGTTTTACGAAATGGCTCGGCGCTACGATGAATGGCCCGGTGAGGATTACTCCGGCTCCAGCGCCCGTGGCGCAATGAAGGGGTGGCATAAGCACGGCGTCTGCGCGCAGGAGGTGTGGCCATACAACCCGAACGATCCCGCGGGCAGTTTGGACAACACGCGCGCGGCCGACGCGAACGGGCGGCCGCTGGGAGCTTATTATCGCGTCAACCACCAGGACCTGATCTGCATGCACAGCGCGCTCGCCGAGGTCGGCGTGCTTTACGCGACCGCGAAGGTGCACGATGGTTGGCGCTCGCCCGATGCCGACGGCACGATCCGGCGGACGGAGAACATCATCGGCGGGCACGCGTTTGCGATCGTCGCCTTCGATCACGACGGATTTTGGATCCAGAATTCGTGGGGCCCCGATTGGGGGCGGGACGGCTTCGGCCACATCAGCTACGACGACTGGCTGGCAAATGGGACGGACGTCTGGGTTGCGCGGCTGGGTGCGCCGATCGCCTTTGGCACGCCTGAGGCGACCGCACGCGGCAACGCGGTGATCGCCGGGCTTGGCGACGGCTACACGTCCGCCACGCTGCGCCCGCACGTGATCAGCCTCGGGAATGACGGGCAACTGCAGACGAGCGGCACGTACGGCAAGACGGCCGACGAGATCCGCGCGGTGTTCGACGAGGACTTCCCGCGAATCACCAACGGCTGGGAGAAGAAGCGCATCCTGCTCTATGCGCACGGCGGACTGGTGGACGAAGCATCGGCGGTGCAGCACATCGCGGACTACCGGCCCGCACTGCTCGACGCGCGGGTTTATCCCGTCGGGTTCATCTGGCACAGCGACTTCGGCTCGACGCTCCGCAATATCCTGTCGGACGCTTTGAACAGCCGCCGCCCCGAAGGATTCCTCGACGCGACCAAGAACTTCATGCTCGACCGGCTGGACGACGCGCTGGAACCGGTCGCCCGGCAGATCGGCGGCAAGGCGCAGTGGGACGAGATGCGTGAGAACGCGACCATGGCGACCACGACGTCCACCGGCGGGGCCAGGCTGGTGGCGCAATGCCTCGCGAAGTTGATCAAGGAGGACCCGGACATCGAGATCCACCTGATCGGTCACAGCGCGGGGAGCATCTTCCACGCACCGCTGATCCAACTCCTGACAGGTGATCCCAAGAAACCGTTTGACGACGGGCCACTGGCGGGTAAGTCGGGGCTCGGGTTGAACATCACAACCTGCACGCTCTGGGCGCCGGCCTGCACGGTTGACTTGTTCAAGCAGGCGTACGTGCCGGCGATCCAGGACGACCGGATCGGGCGGTTCGCGCTATTTACGATGACCGATCAGGCCG
>JAQGHM010000157.1 GCA_028291615.1 Phycisphaerales bacterium
CCCGCCCCACCTCCTGGTAATAAGCGTCTAGCGCCTCCGGCACGTCGTAATGCACGACGAATCGCACGTCCGCCTTGTCGACCCCCATCCCAAATGCGTTGGTAGCAACGATCACGTCATCATCCCCGCGCATGAACCGATCCTGCACCTCGTCGCGCTCAGCCTTCTTCATCCCCGCGTGATAAAATGCCGCCCGGATGTTCGCCTCCTCCGCCAGCCATTTCGCAACGTCCTCCGCGTGCGCCCGCGTCGCCACATAAACGATTCCCGCCACGCGCGCCTCACCGCCGACGCGCGCCAGATCCTTTACCCGATCCACCACCAGCCGACGCTTCGTCGCCTCGTCCGGGCAAGTCTCCACCTCCAGCGAAATATTCGGCCGATCAAACCCCCACACCACCGTCCGCGCGTCCGTCATCCCCAGCCGCTTCACGATCTCCTCCCGCACCCGCGGCGCAGCCGTCGCCGTCAACGCCAACACCCGCGGCCGCCCAAGCTGCTCGATAAACTTTCCCAGCCGCGCATACTCCGGCCGGAAATCATGGCCCCACTCGCTCAAACAGTGAGCCTCGTCCACCACGAACAGCGACGGCGGATTCCCCAGTAACTGCGCCATCGTTTCCGCGTTCGCCAGTTGCTCCGGCGCGAGAAACATGAACTCCAGCTTCCCGTTTTCCAACTTCTCAAACGCATCGCGCTTCTCCGCCGCTCGCACCCCAGCGTTGACCACCGCCGCCTCCGCCAGGCCATTAGCGCGAATGGATTCCACCTGATCCTTCTGCAGCGCCACCAGCGGCGACACGATCACCGTCGGCCCGTCGATGAACAACGCCGCAATCTGATAAATCGCCGACTTCCCCGACCCCGTCGGCATCACCGACAACGTGTCATGCCCCGACAACACCAGTCGGATCGTCTCCAACTGCCCCGGCCGCAAATCTCCATACCCGAGACGCTCCTGAGCCAATTCCAAAATCTCCCGCGCCGAAATCACCCGCGTCTTCTTCGCCATGCGAAAACCAACGCAACGCCCATGCCGCGCCCAACAAGCACGCCGGGACAGAGCCTTGGGAACTACGCGACCAACGCCCCGCCCCGGATTCTTTCGGCTGTCAGAGCCCCGCGCCCGCCCGCGTCATCGCTTTCATGCCCATCCGCTTCTACCGCGTCAACGAACCCTACGGCCTCTTCTCCAACTTCTCGCCCCATCCCATCACGATGGACGGAAAGCGCTGGCCCACCACTGAGCACTATTTCCAAGCCCAGAAATTCACCGACCCCGCCCAGTTCGCCGCCATCCGCGCCGCCAAGAGCCCCATGATCGCCGCCCGCCTCGGCCGCGACCGCAAAGCCAAGCTCCGCCGCGACTGGGAATCCGTAAAGGACGACGTCATGCGCGCCGCTGTCCTCGCCAAGTTCCGCGCCCACGCGGACGCCCGCGAGCTTCTGCTCTCCACCGGCGACCAGCAGATCATCGAAGACACCACCGACGACCACTATTGGGGCTGCGGCACCAGAGGCACCGGCCGAAACAGGCTTGGACAGATCCTTGAAGAGGTCCGCGCCCAGCTACGCGCCGAATTCGAATGATCCCGACACACGCCGGAGCAGAGCTTTGGGAGCTATGCGACCATCGCGCCGCCCCGGATTCTTCCAACCGTCAGAACCCGCGACGATCCCATCCTCATCATTTCTTCGCCCCCTCCTTCACCGCCAGATCTACCGCCTCCTTCGCCCCCGGCTTTTCTTTACGCCCGTGATCCGTGATCCGATCGAACGCCGTCTGCGCCCGCTGGCACGGATCCGCCACCACCTGCAGAAACTCATCACACAGCAGCTTGTTCGCCCGCTCGACCGCCGCCTTCCCCGCAGCCGTAACGCTGCTCCCCTCCCCCGTTACCGTCTTGCCCGCCATCTTCGCCGCGATCTTCCGCGCTGCCTTGTCCGCGTCCGCATAGAACATCTCCGCCAATTGCCGATGACCCTCCTCGTGCGCTTTGAGCTGATCGTTCGCCCCCGTCGGCAGCCACACCGTCACGCTCAAGCTCAGCTTCAGCGTCACACGCTCCATCTTGAAATCCATCTTCACCGCCCCCGCCTCGACGCGCGGCGGCGGCGCGTCCGGATATGTGTACTGCAGATTCGTCTCCACCCCATATCCATAAACGGTTGCCGCCGCCTCCCCCTTATCCACCGGTGGCGGCGGATCGGGCAGGTGCTTCGGATCAAACGTCTTGTACTCCACCGTCACCTTCGCCTTTTCAATCGTCACGGCGTCCGCCGCCCGCGCCGCCGGCGCGAGCATGACTAACATCAATGCCGCCGCGATTGCCGATCGAATCAACTGCATCACCACATCCTTGGAAAAACCATTGGGCCCGCAGCACATTCTACCCTGTACTCTTCGCCACGGTTCGCTACCATCGCGCCATGCCCAAGCTCACCATCGAAAACATCGGCGACTTCGAAATCCCCACCGGAAAACGCCTCGTCAACGCCCTCGCCGACGAAGCCAAGACCGACCAGCTCCACGCCTGCGGCGGCAACGCCCGCTGCACCACCTGCCGCGTCCAGTTCATCGCCGGCGAACCCGAAACCATGACCCAAGCCGAAAAGGACGTCATGACCGCCAGAGGCCTGACCGCCATGCCCGGCGTCCGCCTGAGCTGCCAGATCCTCTGCGACCACGACATGACCGTCAAAGTCATCAGCCGCCTCGAAGGCTCTGGCCGAAAAGACACCGGCGGCCGCCCCGCCGACACCATTACGCCCCCGCCGGTGTGGACGACGAAATAAGCTCACCTGCGTTACCTAACTCAATTCCCACGCCGGCTCGTTCGATAGCGACGACTTGTATCCCGAACAGCCAACGCGCACGAACGCGCTCGCCGACGTCGCGTCAACCCGTGCTTGGCTCTAAACCTCCACCGCCTCATCCGCCCACTTCCCGCATTCCGAACACCGCTCAGGCGTCGCGCGCATGTCATATCCACAGTGCAGGCAGATGTGATTCGCCCGCAACGCCTCGATCCGCCGCCAGCATCGCCAGCGGTCCCAAACCACCGCCCATTTCAGCATCATGACCAGCCCAACCACCGCCACCATTTCGATCACAAACCAGTTGCCCGAAAGCAATGCTCGCAACACCACCTGCGCCATGATGAACAGAACAACCCCCGCCCATGGCCGCTCTTCAAAGAACGGCGCCACCCGATTCTCCACCCAATTCGCAAATGGCCGGCGAAGCGGTTCCACGCAGGCATTGTATCAACGCCACAGGTAATCAGGTTTTTCGAACTATTAAGTTTCCCCGTTGCATCCCGGCATTGTTGCGCATTATGTCCGGGTTATTCAGCCGGTCGAACGGGCCATGAGGAAGGGACCTGCTGATGGATATCCTACCCACCCCGCGCGTAATGATTGTCGGGGGCCCTGACCACGTTTTTGGACATTTAGAAACATGACTGCGTGGCGCGAGGAAGTAGTTTGCAGGAGAAAGGCGCGCGTTTCACGGCTCGCGGTTCTGGTCGTCCTTGTTGTTGCCGGGTGCCGCCGCGCGCCAATGGTAGAAACGGCAAAGGTGGGTTCGTTGGGGCAGCCCGTGAAGACGGTTTTGAACATGCCGGCAGCGCCGGGCGGCGCCGCGCCGAAATTGTTGTCGGAGGTCGGCGCGTTTCAGGAACTGGCGGCGTTAACGCCGGCTGCCGGGTTAATGCCCTACGACATCAACGTGTCGTTCTGGTCGGACGGGGCGGCGAAGCATCGGTGGATCGGCTTGCCCGTGGGGGGAAAACTCGGATTCTCAGCCGAGGGGGAGTGGTCGTTCCCGCCAGGGACGGTGTTCGTCAAGAACTTCGAGTTGCCGGCGGATCAAGTAGGCTCGGGCCGGTCACGACCGCTCATCGAGACGCGGGTGCTGGTGTGCGGCGCAGACGGCGGAGTTGCGGGGGCCAGCTACAAGTGGCGCGACGACGGCAGTGACGCGGACCTGGTGTCGGAACCGATCGTTGCGCCTGTGGGCGGTGGCGGGACTAACGCGCGAAACTGGTATTTTCCGGGTCGGGACGACTGTCGGGTTTGCCACACGCCCGCCGCCGGGGGAGTGCTGGGGGTGAAGACTCGGCAGATCAATCGGTCGCTGGGTGATGCTGGAGAGAATCAGTTGGTTAAGTGGAATCGACTTGGCCTCTTCAAGGATGAGATTGGCGATATCGAACGCTTCGCGAAGCTTCGTCCGGCCGCTGATTTCTCTGCGACCGTCGAAGATCGGGCGCGGTCGTATCTGGATGTGAATTGCGCCAACTGCCATCGGCCGGGCGGGGTGGCGGGAAATTTTGATGCGCGGTTTGATACGCCGCTGGGGCGGCAGAATCTGATCGACGGGCCGGTGCTGATTGATTTGGGGATCGATCGGGCGCGGGTGATTGCGCCGCGTGATGTTTGGCGGTCAATTGCGCTGGCTCGGGTGGAGACTTCGGATTTGACGCGGATGCCGCCACTGGCGCACGAGCAGGTGGATCGGGAGGGGGCGGGGGTATTGCGGGCATGGATCGAAAGTTTGCCGGGGGTGGAGGTTTTGGAGCCGCCTAGCATGCAACCTAAGGGCGGGGAGTTTCGCGGCGCGGTGCGGGTGGTGCTGCGACATCGCGATGCGGGGGCGACCATTCGATATACGCTGGATGGGAGTGCGCCGGGGAAGAGTTCGGCTGTTTATCAGGGGCCGTTGGAGATTAAGGGACCGGTGACGGTGCGGGCGCGGGCGTATAAGGAGGGGGTGACGCGGAGCGTTGTGGTGCAGGAGACGTTTGTTGTGAATGATTGAATGCGCTACCTGGGCGCGGGGACGATTGTTACTCCCCAGGGACTCTGACCGCACTTGATTCGAGTGGTTTCCTTCGTTGTTTTCAGGTCTACGACGGAGACGTCGTCGGAGGGGCCGTTGGCGGTGTAGAGAGTTTGGGCGTCGGGGGAGAGGGCGATGCCCCAGGGGCGTTTGCCGACTTGGATCGTGTTTGTGACTTCGAACTTTGCAGTGTCCACGGCGAGCACTGTGCCGCCGCGGCCGGTGGTGGCGTAGAGGATTTTGCCGTCGGGGTTGATGGCTAGGCCCATCGGGCGCGAGCCGGTCGGCAGGCGGAGGGTCTTGAGAACTTTGTGTTCGGCGGTGTCGAAGAAACTCAACTGGCCTGACGACTCGGAGGGGACGAAGCCGCGGGAGCCGTCAGGGAGGAAGGCAACGTTGCGGGGGCGGCCGGGGACTACGAAGTGAGCTGCAACCTTGTGAGTCGCAACGTCTATTGCGAAGATATCGCCGTTGGTTTCGCAGGTGACGTAGATTGAGCGCCCGTCGGGGGAGAGGGCGACGCCTTCGGGTTCTTTGGCGAGCGGGACGATGTGCTCGACCTTGCCGGTGTTGGCGCTGGTGACGCTTAGCGTGCCGACATCCTCGTTGGAGGTGTAGAGGTGGAGGCCGTCAGGGCTGACGGCGAATTGTTCGGGGTCGGTGCCGGCGGGGAGTTTCTTGATGAACTTGCGTGCGACGAGATCGACGACGGCGATTCCGTCGGCGGCGTGGTCGGAGTTTTTATCGTCGTCGTCGTCGCTGCCTTTGTGGAAGATGGGGTTGCCGCTGGCGTCGAGTTGTGGGGGGCCTTCAATGGGGCGTCCGCTGAGGGCGACGTAGAGGGTGCGGCCGTCGGGGCTGGCATGGATGCCGCGCGGGCGCTTACCGACGGGGATGGTGGCGATGACCTTTTGGGTGGCGCCGTCGATGATCGAGACGTCGCCTCCTTTTTCGTTGCTGACGCAGATCCAATAACTCTCTGCTGCTCGCGCCGGGGTAGCTATAGCCAGCAGACTGCAAACCGCGAGCGCGGCCGCCGCCAAACCTTGGATGACCGATCGCATCGGGTCAGATTAGATTGGGCGCAACGGAGCGGTCAACGAGCATATTTCTGGAAAGGGGAACACCGAAGCCGCGTAAGGATTTTCGACTGTTGTGCTTGGATCGAGGTAGGGAGTAAACCAAATCCCATGTACCGGTTTTCCAAATTCCGAGCATGGGTCGGTGGAGCGCTGGGCATCTTCCTTCCTCTGCTGAATTCCACGTCACTGAGCGCGGCGGAGCCCGCGGGGGATGACGGGCAGTGGACGATGGCGACCAAGGATTATGGGAATGTTCGCTTCAGCGGGCTGGATCAGATCAATACGCAGAACGCCAAGAGTCTGAAGCTTTCGTGGACGTTTTCGACGGGTGTGTTTCGGGGGCAGGAGGCCGCGCCGCTGGTGGTGGGGAACACGATGTACGTGGTGACGCCGTTTCCGAATTACCTGTATGCGCTGGACTTGAACAAGCCTGGGACGGTGAAGTGGAAGTATGACCCGAAGGCGGAGGCAGCGGCTAAGGGGGAGGCTTGCTGTGATTGGGTGAACCGGGGGGCGGCGTATGCGGAGGGGCGGATTTTTTACAATACGCTCGACGCAAATACTGTTGCGGTTGACGCGGCGAGCGGCAAGGAGATCTGGAAGACTAAGATCGGCGACATCAACAAGGGGGAAACGATCACGATGGCGCCGATGACGGTCAAGGGGAAGGTGTACGTGGGGATCAGCGGTGGGGAATTTGGCGTGCGCGGACGACTGACGTGCGTGAGCGCGGCGGATGGGAAGATACTGTGGCGGGCTTATAGTTGCGGGCCGGATAAGGATTGCCTGATCGGGCCGCGGTTTCACCCATTTTATGATTCGGATAAAGGGACGGACCTGGGGGTGAAGACGTGGCCGCCGGGGCATTGGAAGATTGGGGGCGGAACGATCTGGGGATTTCTCTCTTACGATCCGGAGACGAACCTGCTGTTTTACGGGATGGGGAATCCGGGGAGTTGGAATCCGGATTTGCGGCCGGGGGATAACAAGTGGTCGTGCGGCTGTTTCGCGCGTGACGCGGATACGGGGGAGGCGGTTTGGTACTACCAGTGGAGCCCACACGATGAGTTCGATCATGACGGGATCAATGAATGCATGCTGCTGGAGTTGAAGGTGGATGGGCCGGATAAGCCGGCGCGGAAGGTGCTGGTCCATCCGGGGCGGACGGGGTACATGTATGTTTTGGACAGGGCGACGGGCCAGGTGCTGTCGGCCGATCCGTTTACGCGCATCACGGCCTCCAAGGGCGTGGACTTGAAGAGCGGGCGGTCGATTACCAACGAGGAGAAGCGGCCGCGCATCGGCAAGGTGATTCGGGACGTGCAGCCGGCATCGCCGGGGGCGAAGGACTGGCAGCCGTCGGCCTATTCGCCGCGCACGGGGCTGCTGTATGTTCCGCACCAGAACCTGACGTGCGATTACGAAGCGGTGGAGGCGAACTACATCGCGGGCACGCCTTACCTGGGCGTGAACGAGCGGATGTACGCAGGGCCGGGCGGATATCGCGGGAAGTTCATGGCGTGGGACCCGGTGGCACGAAAGGAAGTGTGGGGCATCAAGGAGAACTTCCCGGTCTGGAGCGGGACGGTGGTGACGGCGGGGGACGTGGCCTTTTATGGCACGATGGACCGGCACTTTAAATGTGTGAACGCCAAAACGGGCGAGGTGCTTTGGGATTTCGAGACTGACTCGGGCATCATCGGGCAGCCGGTGACGTTCAAGGGGCCGGACGGAAAGCAGTACGTGGCGGTGCTGGCGGGGGTGGGCGGTTGGGCGGGGGCGATCGTCGCGGGGCAGCTTGACCCGCGGGACCCGTCGGCGGCGCTGGGGTTTGTCAATGCGGTGAAAGACCTGCCCGATCACACCAAGCCGGGAGATAAGCTCTATGTCTTTGCACTCCCATGATCTTCGTGGCGAGCGGTGGTCGCGGCGCGGTTGCCTGAAATGGGCGGCCGCGGCGGTGGCGGCGTGGCCGGTTGCGAGCGGCGCGGGTTGTCCTTGCTCCGAGGAGGAGAAAACGGATGCGGCGCCTGCGCCCGCGCCGGCGGCTAAGGCGCTGCGCGTGTGTGCTGATCCGAACAACCTGCCGTTTTCGAATCGGAAGCAGGAGGGGTTTGAGGACCGGATCGCGGCGCTGGTGGCGCGGGAATTGGGATTACCGCTGGAGTTTGACTGGCTGCCGCAACGGCTGGGGTTTTATCGAACGGCGTTGAAGACGTTTGATTCGAATCTGGTGATGGCTGCGCCGGGGGGGTTTGAGAAGGCGCTGATCACGGAGCCGTATTACCGTTCGACTTATGTTTTCGTCTTTCGCAAGGATGCGGCTGCGCCGATCCGGTCGTTTGATGATGCGGCGCTGCGGACGTTGAAGGTTGGGGTGACGCTGACGGGCGGGGCAAACACGCCACCTACGCATGCGCTGGCGAAGCGGAAGATCATCGACAACGTGACGGGCTTCACGGCTTTTGACGAGAGCGAGGGGAAGCCGGGGGAGCGGATCATCGCTGCGGTCGCGGGCGGGGAAATCGACGTGGCGATCGCGTGGGGGCCGCAGGCGGGGTACTTCGCGAAGCGGCAATCGGTGGAGTTAGAGGTGGTGCCGGTGTCGCCGACGGAGGACGTTATCGGCGACGTGAAGCTGCCGTTTTCGTTTGAGATCTGCATGGCGCTGCGGCGGCCGGACAAGGAACTGCGGGGGCGGATCAACGAGATCATCGTTCGGCGGCAGGCGGCGATCGATCGGATCCTGGATGAATATTTCGTGCCGCGGTTGCCGCTCGAAACCGCCGCGCACGCTGGCACCGGGTTTGAAGGCAAGGCTAAGGACGCGAAATAACTATCCATGGGTCGAGTGATACGTCAACTTCTGCTCTCTTCCCTGCTGGCATTGATGACGCTCCCAGCGGCGCTGTCGTGCAAGCGGGAGGAGCGGAGCTTTCGTGTCGCGCCACCGTTTGTCGAGATGCCGGAGGCCATTCCGTACAACAATCGTGTTCGGCCGGGACCGTTTGCGACGACGACGCCTTCGACTTCGCAGCCGGTGAGTGTCGAGCGCCTGTCGCACGAGCCGTTTGGCAGGCAGTATCTCATCAACGCGCAGGCGCTGTCGGACGGGCAGACGCTGTACGGGGCGTTCAACTGCAGCGGATGTCATGCGAACGGCGGGGGCGGAATGGGGCCGCCGCTGCTGGATAACAAATGGTTCTACGGCGCCGAGCCGGAGCAGGTGTACGTGTCGATCCTGGAGGGGCGACCCAATGGGATGCCGTCGTATCGGGGACGCATACCGGATTACCAGATGTGGGAATTGGTGGGGTACGTGCTGAGCCTGAGCGGTCAGGCGAGCCCGAACGCGGCGGCGGGGCGCTCGGAACACATGACGACGGCGCTGCCGCCGAATTCGACACCGCGGGAGAAGCCGGAAGTGGTGCCACAGCCTACTACCGGACCGGCGACGGGCAAGACGGCCACGCAACCAACGACCACATCGCAACCGAGGCAGAACGGCCAATGAGTTTCGCCACCCGACGAGATGCGGCGTCTCAAACGTCCACCAGCGCATGGTGCGCCGGACGGGTTGGATGTTGCGTGCTGATCGGCCTGGTCGCAAGCGGTTGCGCGGGAGAGATGAATTCGCCGGAGTCGGTGCTGGATCCGGCGGGACCGCAATCGCGGCAGATCGGCGGGTTGACGTGGTTGTTCATCTGGACTTGCGTGATCGTCTTCTTCATGGTGATGGGAACTTTAGTCGGCGCCCTGGCGCATCGCCGCAAGGACCAGGCGATGGGGCCAAGCAGGGAGCCGATCACGCATCCCGATCCGATTCGCGAACGGCGGCTTTGGACGACGGTGTGGGCGTCGATCGTCCTGACGGTGGGGACGCTGTTCACCTTATTATTTGCTGATCTGCTGTCGGGGCGGGCAATTCATAAGGTCTCGCAGAGCCCGGACCCGCTGCGCATCCAGATCATCGCGCATCAATGGTGGTGGGAAGTTCATTACATCGATTGGCCGGCGCGGTTCGGGGAGCGGTCTGCGTCGAATGGCATTACGACGGCTAACGAGATCCACATCCCGGTCGATCCGGCGCATCCGGTGACCGTCGAGTTTGAGCTGGATTCGCATGATGTGATTCACAGCTTCTGGGTGCCGAACCTGCACGGGAAGCGGGACATCATTCCCGGCCATCCGACGAGCCTTTGGCTGCAGGCGGATCGTCCGGGGACGTATTGGGGCGAGTGCGGGGAGTTTTGCGGGTATCAGCATGCGCAGATGCGGCTGGTGGTGGTGGCTGAGCCTGCGGAGAAGTTTCAGAGTTGGCTGGATGGGCAGCGGCAATCGGCGCCGGAGCCGACGGGCGAGATGCAGGCGCGCGGGCGGGATGTGTTTCTGCATGCATCGTGCGCGATGTGTCACTCGATCCAGGGGACCGATGCGCATGCGAGCGTCGGGCCGGACCTGACGCACGTGGCGAGCCGAAAGATATTGGCCGCGGGGGCGGTGCCGAACATGCCGGGTCATCTGGCGGGGTGGATTATGGACCCGCAGCGAATCAAACCCGGAACGCGGATGCCGCAGAACAACCTGAGCGCAGGCGACCTGCGCGCGTTGCTGGAATACATCGAAACCCTCAAATGAAGGAGCGACTCATGATTACGTTAATCGAAGCGCAGCGAATTATTTCGGCCGCCGAACTGGAGGCGAAGAATCAGGGGCAGCCGATGAACGTGGCGGTGGTTGACGCGGGGGGCAACCTGATCGCGTTTGCGCGGATGGACGGCGCATGGATGGGGAGCATCGACATCTCGATCAAGAAGGCGTGGACGAGCCGCGCTTTCGACATCGAGACCAATACGCTGGGGAAGCTGGCGCAGCCGGGCGAGGATTTTTACGGCATTCATGCCTCCAACGGCGGCAAGGTGATGATCTTCGCGGGGGGCGTGCCGCTGAAGCGGAATGGCGTTGTCGTTGGTGCGGTGGGCGTGAGCGGCGGATCGGGCAAGCAGGACCAGGCGGTCGCTGAGGCGGGAGCGGAAGCGTTTGCTTCGGCGTAGATGGTGTGAACCAATCCCTTGGGCGAGGCCACTTTGAGCGAGGCAATCTTACATACGGAGACGACAGAGCTGCGGGCGCCAGCGCAGCCGGAGGCGGTCGCGTCGCCAGTGGCCGACGAACTGGGGCCGGAGAACGAGCGTCTGGCGCTCGAGCGGACGTGGCGGCGTCCGCCTGGTTTTCTCGGTTGGCTGACGACGACCGATCACAAGGAAATCGGGCTGCGCTACATCAAGACGGCGTTCGGCTTCTTCGTCCTGGCTGGCATTCTCGCGTTACACATGCGCGTGCAACTGGCGCTGCCGAAGAACACGTTTTTGACCAACGATGTTTACAACCAGTTCTTCACGACGCACGGCACGGCGATGATGTTTCTCTTCGCGGTGCCGATGATGGAGGGGATGGGGATCTACCTAGTGCCGCTGATGGTCGGCACGCGGAACGTGTCGTTCCCGCGGCTGTTAAACTTCAGCTATTACCTCTACCTGATCGGCGGGATCTGCCTCTTCACCGGGTTGGCCTTCAACATGGGCCCGGACATGGGGTGGTTTGCGTACACGCCGCTTTCCGGGCCGCAATACGCGCCGGGTCACCGGATGGACCTCTGGTCGCAGATGGTGACGTGCGTCGAGATCAGCGGGATGGCGGCGGGCGTCGAGATTGTCACGACCGTCTTCAAGCAACGAGCGCCGGGGATGAGCCTCAACCGCATCCCGATCTTCGTCTGGACCCAGTTGGTGACGAGCTTCATGATCATCTTCGCGATGCCGGCGATCACGCTCTGCAGCACGATGCTGTCGATGGACCGGCTCACGCATTTGAAGACGCATTTTTACAACCCCGCCGAGGGGGGCGATGCGCTGCTCTGGCAGCACCTGTTCTGGTTCTTCGCGCATCCGGAGGTGTACATCATCTTCATCCCGGCGACGGGGTTTGTCTCGGACATCATCATCGCGTTCTCGCGCCGGCGGGCGTTTGGCTATACGGCGCTGGTGCTGTCGATGGTGGCGACAGCGTTCATCGGGTTTGGCGTGTGGGTGCATCACATGTTCGCGACGCCGCTGCCGCGCCTGGGGCAGGGGATGTTCACGGCGGCAAGCTTGATGATCGTGGTGCCCAACGGCGTGCAGATGTTCTGTTGGCTGGCGACGCTCTGGAGCGGGCGGCGGCCGCGGTTCGAGCTGCCTCTCGTCTGGGTGATCGCGTTCATCGTCGTGTTTTTGATCGGCGGTCTTTCGGGCGTAATCCTGGCGTCGGTGTCGGTGAACGTGCAGGCGACGGACACGTTCTTCGTCGTGGCGCACCTGCATTACGTGCTGATCGGGGGGGCGGTGTTCCCGCTGTTTGGCGCATTTTATTACTGGTTTCCCAAGTGGACGGGACGGATGCTGAACACGGCGGCCGGGTGGTGGCATTTCGCGCTATTCTTCATTGGCTTCAACCTGACGTTCTGGCCCATGCATCACCTTGGCCTGCGCGGGATGACGCGGCGGCGCTACACGTACCCCGAAGAGACGGGTTGGATGACGCTGAACATGGTGGCAACGATTGGAGCGTTTTTGATGGCGGCGGGGGTGCTGGTGTTCATCGTCAACGCGATGTGGAGCCGGCGCCGCGGCCGGGTGGCAGGGGATAATCCCTGGCAGGCGGGGACGCTGGAGTGGGCGACGAGTTCGCCACCGCCGAGCTACAACTTCCTGTATCCGCCGACGGTGCGCGGGCGCGAGCCGCTTTGGGAACCGGAGAAGGAAGCGCCGGTGATCGTCGGATTGAGCCGCGAGAAACGGCAGGTGCTCTCGACCACCGTGCTCGACGCCGCGCCGCATCACCGCTACGACCTGGCGGGTGAATCGATCTGGCCTTTCTTCCTGGCGTTTGGCGTGGCGGCGACGTTGATGCTGGGTGGGATATTCAATCCGTGGTACGTGCCAGGCGGGATTGCCGTTATCACGCTCGCGCTGTTCGGGTGGTTCTGGACTTCGCCGGCACTGCGCGAGCGGCCGTCGGCGCAGCCGCACGTCGCCGGTCAGCCGCGCCTCTGGTGGCTGGGCCGCCGTGGAAAGAGCGCGGACGTGAAGAGCAAAGACGAGTAGTGACTTATGCCCGAAGCAGTGGAAACGATCGACGTGAACGGCCGGCGCGTGTTGGACGTGTCGGGGCTGCCGAACACCGCCATGGATGCGTATGCGCCGGTGTGGTGGGGCAACGCGCTGTTGATCATGATCGAGTCGATGACGGTGCTGCTGGTGGTGGCCAGTTATTTTTATCTCCGGCGTAACTTCACCGAGTGGCCGCCGCCGCAGCCCAGGACGATCCCGCCGCTGTTTCATCCGGTTCCGGATCTTGCGCTGCCGACGATCGAGCTTGTGCTGATCGTCTTAAGCTGCCTGCCGATGTACTGGACCGACATGGCCGCGCGGCGCAACGACGAGGCTGGGGTGAAGCGGGGGCTGTGGGTCATGCTGGCGATCGGCGTGGCGATGATCGCGCTGCGCTTCTTCGAAATGCAATCGTCGCACCTGAAGTTCCGGTGGGACGACAACGCCTATGGCTCGATCATCTGGACGATCCTCGGCCTGCACCTCACTTACCTGCTGGGGGCGGCGGCTGAGTTCTTCATCATGCAGATGTGGATTGTGAAGCATTCATTCGATCCGAAGCATGGTTTGGATGTGACGTTGCTGGGTGGCTACTGGTATTGGACGGCGGCGACGTGGGTTCTGTGTTACGGAACGGTGTACATCGGCGCGCGGTTTTGAGTGAACGCGGAGGTTACGCGTGAGTGAATCACGAGCATCTGACAGCCTGGCGAAGGACGTGGCGCTGTGGGCCGGCGTGTTGGGAACGCCGGTGATATGGTCGGTGCAGTTCCTGCTCGGATACGCACTGGCGCCATGGTCGTGCCCGGGGCGGCAGGTTGTGCTTTATGGGGTGACGGCCACCGGTCTTCTGTTCGCATTGGTTGGCACCGTGTTGTCGTGGCGGCAGTGGAAGCGGGCGGGAGACGTCGCGCCGGACGACGATGAAGGCGCGCCATTCGGACGCCGGCGGTTTCTTGGTGCGTTGGGGATGCTCGTGGGCGTGATGTTTGCGGTGCTCATGCTTGCCCAAGGTCTTCCGGCTTTCTTTTTCGATCCGTGTTGGAATTAGCTGATGACCACATTGCGTTTGAAACCCTGGGCTTATCGTGTTGGCGCGATGGTTGTGCTGTGCGCGGCGCAGGCGGCAATGGCGCATGAGGTTGGGCCGGAACAGGAGGGGCCGGAGAACTTGCATGATCTTTGGCGGACGTGGGGCTGGGAGCCGGGGACGCTAATCGGGCTGGCGCTTTCGGCTTGGTTATACAGCGCGGGGGTTTGGCGGCTTTGGCGGGCGTCGGGCGTGGGTCATGGTATTCGCCGGTGGGAGGCGTGGTGTTTTTGCGGCGGGTGGATCACGCTGTTTGTCGCGCTGGTTTCGCCGATTCACCCGCTGGGACAGGTGCTGTTTTCGGCGCACATGACGCAGCACGAACTGTTGATGCTGGTCGCTGCGCCGCTGCTGGTGCTAAGTCGGCCGGTCATCGCGTTTTTGCATGCGCTACCGCCGCGGATGGCTGGCAGCCTTGGGCGGCTTTCCAATTCCGCGCCATGGCGGAGCGTGTGGAACGTGATCAGCGCACCGCTGGTCGCGTGGTTGGTTCACGCGGTCGTGCTCTGGGCGTGGCATGCGCCGGTGCTGTTTCAGGCGACGCTGCATAACGAGTGGGTTCACGCGGCGCAGCATTTGAGTTTTCTGCTGACGGCCATCCTCTTCTGGTGGGCGATCATTCATGGTCAGCGCGGTGTGACCAACTATGGCGCAGGGGTGCTCTACCTCTTCACCACAGCGATCCACAGCGGCCTGCTCGGCGCACTGATCACATTCGCGCGAACGGTATGGTATCCGGATTACGATCACACGCAGGCTTGGGGGCTCTCGCCTCTCGAAGATCAGCAGGTCGGCGGTCTGATCATGTGGGTGCCGGCCTGCACCGTTTACATCCTTGCGGGTTTGGCGATGGTCGCCGGGTGGTTGCGACAATCGGAAATGCGGGTCGTGCGGCGGGAGTTGGCGACTGATGCGAGATGAAAGGAAATCGCCGTGAGAAACAGACTTTGCTCCATCTGCTGGCTTGTGACGGTCGCGGCACTGGCCGGCGGGTGCGATAGCGAGAGCAAAGAACTCGCTAAAGCCATGGCAGGCGGCGACCCGGACCGCGGTCAAGCGGCCATCAGCAGTTACGGCTGTGCGTCGTGCCACACGATTCCGGGCATCCGCGGGGCCAACGCATTGGTTGGCCCGCCACTTACCCAGATGGGCGGGCGCATGTATATTGCGGGCGTTCTGCAAAACACGCCGAGCAACATGATCCGCTGGCTGAAAGATCCGCCCGCCGTCGATTCGAAGACCGCCATGCCAAACCTGCACATCACCGAGTCCGACGCGCGCGACATCGCCACCTACCTGTATACACTGCAATGACAGACCGACGCGAAGAAACTTCGCGAGGTGCGCAACGCCGCTGCGGCTTTACGCTTGTTGAGTTGCTTGTCGTCATCGGCATCATTGCCCTGCTGATCGCGATCCTGCTGCCGGTGATGAACCGCTCGCGCGAGGCCGCACGCCGGGTCGCTTGCCTGAGCAACTTGCGGCAGGTTCACGCGGCGTTTCAGTTTTACGCGATGGCTAACCACGACCAGGCGCCGATCGGCTATCGCACGGCGTCCAAGCAGTACAACAGCATGGTCTTCAGCACGACCGGCGGCAATCGCTGGGTGCTCTTCGGACTGCTCAACAGCGCCAAACTGATCGACAACCCCAACGTCCTGTATTGCCCATCGGAGAACAATCCGAAGTTCATGTTCAATACGTCAGCCAACCCATGGCCCGACCCGGATACCGCGCCAACTGCCAATATCCAGGCCGGCTATTGCGCCCGCCCCGAACATGAGATCCCCGACGACCCCCTCAACCCGCCGGCATACCTGATCCCGTTCAACATGCCGCGGCTGAACGAATTCCGGAACGAGGCGATCTTCGCCGACCTGACGGCCGCGCGGACGCGGATCGACACGCGGCACGGCGACGGGATCAACGTCCTCTACGCCAATGGCTCGGCGCGATGGGTGAGATTGTCAGCCTTCCGCCAGCCCGATGCCCAATGGCCCGAACCCACCCTGCCGCCGGTCGCGACGTACAACGGCACGCAGGATGCGATATGGACCGCGCTCGACAAAGAATGATCGCACGGATTCGGCGGGCTAATCCTCCACGTACCACGGCACCATCACGACGACAACGCGATGGTCGCCGAGGTGAGGCGTGCGGGCGGTCTGGTTTTACTCACCCTGCCGCGAAAGTCCTGAAATAGGGATTTTCCTGACCTCTGTCACCGATAGGCTGGCCTGACTCTTGCGATGCCTCATGCGGCGTCGGGGTAATGAAACGCGGAGTTGCCGCGGGGTGCGCGGCGTCCCGGTCGCCACGGGATCTTTTGTGAGGGAAGCCCATGGTAATCCAGGGGACCGTCGTGCGGGAAGTCCGCGCGCTTCGACAACACAATCTTTACGCTTATATGCCCGTATTGCGCGCGGTAATTGACATCGGGCCTTACGAGGAGCAGCCAAGCAATTGTTTCCCGGGGTTCGTCGAACGCCTGACGGCGTGGTTGCCGGGGCTTTTGCAGCATGAGTGCAGCCCCGCCCGGCCGGGC
The DNA here is from genome assembly GCA_028291615.1 of Phycisphaerales bacterium. Classification (GTDB taxonomy): domain Bacteria; phylum Planctomycetota; class Phycisphaerae; order Tepidisphaerales; family Tepidisphaeraceae; genus RYN-433. The sequence continues at coordinate 16,712 of JAQGHM010000157.1, forward strand.
GGGTTTGTCGAACGGCTGCGGCGAGGGACGTATCTGGCGCACATTTGCGAACACGTGACGCTGGAACTGCAGAACCTGATGGGATTCGACGTCACGTTCGGGCGGGCACGGGGCACGGGCGAGCGCGGCGTATACCAGTTGATCGTGGCTTATCAGGAGGAGGAGCCGGCGCGAGCGGCGCTCGAGACGGCGTTGCGGCTGACGTTGGCGGCGATGCACGATCAGCCGTTCGACGCGCCGGCGGAGTTGGAGAAACTGCTGTCGCTCGCCGACGAATTCCGCTTGGGACCGAGCACCGCCGCGATCGTCGGCGCCGCGCGGCGGCGCGGGATTCCAGTAACCCGCCTAACCCCCACGGGCAGCCTGGTACAGCTCGGTTATGGGATCTACCAGAAACGCATCGTCGCTTCGGAGACCTCCAACACCTCGGCGATCGCCGTCGAGTTGTGCCAGGAGAAACCGATGACCAACCGAATGCTGCGGTCGGTCGGCGTGCCGGTGCCGGAGGGACGGACGGCGCGGACGGCGGACGACGCATGGGCGGCGGCGCTGGACGTGGGCCTGCCGGTCGTGGTCAAACCGGAGGCGGGAAACCAGGGAAAGGGCGTGAGCGTGAACCTCCGCACCGAAGCCCAGGTGCGCCGAGCCTATGACCTGGCATCTGCGTTTGATACGTCGGTGCTGGTCGAGCGGCACGTCGTCGGGGACGACTACCGACTGCTGATCGTGAACGGAAAGATGGTGGCCGCATCGCGGCGCGAGCCCGCCCAGGTGGTGGGGGATGGCCGGCGATCGATCGAGGAACTGGTGGCGGAAGTCAATCGTGATCCGGCGCGACGACCGGGGCACAGCAACCCGCTCACCCAGATTCGGCTGGACGACGCGGCGGACCTCGTGCTGGCGCAGCAGGAATTAACCCGTCAATCCGTCGCCGCGTCCGGTCAGGTCGTCCGGCTGAGGCTGAACGCAAACCTGTCAACGGGCGGGACCGCGACGGACGTGACCGACGAGGTTCACCCGCAGAACGTGAAGCTGGGCGAGCTGGCGGCGCAGTTCCTTGCGTTGGACGTGGCGGGGATCGACATGCTGTGCCAGGACATTCGCCGGCCACTGGCGGAACAGGGCGGGGCGGTCGTGGAGGTGAATGCAGCGCCAGGCCTGCGCATGCACCTGCACCCGACGCGGGGCAAGTCGCGCAAGGTGGGCCGGCCGATCGTCGAGATGCTCTACCCGGACGATGCCCCGTCGCGCATCCCGATCATCGCGGTAACCGGGACTAATGGGAAAACAACGGTGACGCGGCTGGTCGCGCACATGTACGAGACGGCGCGATGGACGGTTGGGCGAACCGGCACCGAGGGGACGTACATCGGTGGAGATCGGATTATGCGCGGCGACTGCTCGGGGCCGCGCAGCGCGCAGGCCGTATTGCTCCACCCGCACGTGGAAGTGGCGGTGCTGGAGATGGCGCGTGGCGGCATTATCCGGGAGGGGCTGGGGTTCGACGGGTGCGATGTGGCCGTGGTGACCAACGTGAGCAGCGATCACCTTGGCATGAAGGGGATCAATACCGTGGAGGACCTGGGGCGGGTCAAGCAGGTGGTGGTGGAGGCGGTGAACCGTGACGGTGCGGTGGTGCTCAACGCGGACGACGCGCTGGTGGCGGAGATGTCGGCGGCGAGCGATGCGCCCGTGATCTACTTCAGCCTGCAGCCGAACAACCCGGTGGTTGCTGCGCACCTGGCTGACGGCGGCCGCTGCGTGCTGGTCGAGGAGGGCGCGATCGTCCTGCGGACCGGGGCGGAGCGCTCGGAACTTGTCGAGCTGAGCCGCGTGCCATTCACGTTCGCCGGGGCGGTGCGGTTTCAGGTTGCCAACGCGCTGGCGGCAGTCGCGGCGACCTGGGGGGCGGGGCTGAACCCGGCGATGATCGCCCGCGCGCTGCGGACTTTCAAGACAGACGCCGCCACCTGTCCGGGGCGGTTCAACGTGATCGACATCAGCGGCGTGCAAGTCGTACTGGACTACGGGCATAACGAGGCGGCGATGCAGGCGCTGGCGTCGGCGGTCGTAGCACTGGGACGACGGCGGACGATCATGGTGCTGGGCCTGCCCGGCGACCGCCGCGACCACGACCTGGTGGCGACCGCGTCCGCGACGGTGCCGTTCGTGGACGAGTACGTCCTGCACGACCTCAAGGACCGCCGCGAGCGCCGCGAGAATGAGGTGCCGGAGCTGATTCGCAGCCGGCTGCCGTCCAATTTGCCGTCGGCAGTCGCCCCGGACCAGCACCGTGCGATCCAGCAGGCGTGGGGGATGGCGCGGCCGGGCGACCGACTGGTGGTAATCGCCGACGAGACCGACGACGCGCTGGCGACGCTCCGGTCGCTGTTCAAATCGTCCGATGACGAGGCGGGGTGTGAATGGCCGCTGGCGACGGACCCGGTTCCACTGCTCGGAAAGACCTACGGGGGGGGCGATGCGGCTCACGCTTATCGAACGCGCTGAATTGTACACGCCCGAGCCGGCGGGGGTCGCGTCGATCCTGCTGGCCGGGCACAGGATTCTGAAGGTCGGACGCGTGGATGCGCGTCAACTGGCGGCGCTCGACCTGCCGGTGGAGACGGTGGACGCCGGCGGCTGCGTGGTCGTGCCGGGGCTGGTGGACCCCCACGCAAACGTGGTCGGGGCTGGGGGCGAACAGGGTTGGGCCAGCCGCCAGCCCGAGTTAACCCTTGGGCAGCTATTGCGTGCCGGCATCACGACCGTGGTGGGCATCCTGGGCGCCGACGCGACCACCCGGCACCTGACGGCGGTGCTGGGGAAGGTGCGCGAGTTCACCGCCAAAGGGCTGACCGGATACATGTACACCGGCGCAATGCAGACGCCGCCGCCCACTATAACCGGCTCAATCGTGGACGACCTGGTGCTGATCCCTGAAGTGATCGGCCTGGGCGAGCTCGCAATCTCTGACGTGCGATCGACCGAGCCGTCGCTGCCGGACCTGGCGCGGTGGGTGTCGCAGGCGCTGTTGGGCGGCAACACCGGGGGCAAGGCAGGTGTGACCCGATTTCACGTCGGCCCCAGTCACCGCCGGCTGGCGCCGCTGCACGCGCTCCTCGACGAATACGATATCCCCCCCGAGCGGTTACACCCTACGCACGTGACGCGAAGCCGGGAATTGCTTGATGACGCGATCGCCCTTGCCCGTCGCGGCTCCTACGTGGACACAGACACGGTAGAAGACGACACCGCGAAGTGGCTGCCGATTTACCTGGAGAACGGCGGCCCCCCCAACCGGTTCATGTTCTCCTCGGACGCGCAGACGCCCGGGGGGACGCCTGCGAAGCTATACCAGGCGCTGGTCGCATGTGTACGTGAACAGGGGTTGGGCCTGGAGCGGGCGCTGCCCTTTTTCACGAGCAATGCGGCGGCCGCCCTGGCTTTGCCGCATAAGGGGCGAATCGTCGTCGGGGCCGACGGCGACCTGCTACTGCTCCGGAAGGGGACGCTGGAGACTCACACCGTTATCGCGCGCGGCTCGGTCCTGCTGCAAGACGGACGGATGCGCACCGCCGACCCAGGAGTATCAACATGAGTCGAAAAGTGAAGGGTCCGCTGATCATCATCGGTGGGCACGAAGAGACTCGCGAAGGGTGCGACCGCGTAATCCTCAAGGAGGTGGCGCGCCCCGCGACGAAGCAGAAGGGGCGCCTCGTCGTCGTCACGGTTGCCACGCACCTGCCCGAGGAACTCGGCGGCGACTACGTAAAAGCGTTCAAGAGCCTGGGCGTACATCACGTGGACGTCTTGGACATCCGCACCCGCGATGAGGCATATTCGGCGGAGGCGCTGCGCAAGCTCGCGGGGGCATCGGTCATCTTCTTTACCGGCGGCGATCAACTGCGCATTACGAGCCAGCT
>JAQGHM010000163.1 GCA_028291615.1 Phycisphaerales bacterium
CGCCGCACGCACTCGAGCTGTCGACATGGCTCACCGCCACGCTCCCGGATACGCACAAGCGGGACGTGGTCAACATCGCGATCTCGGCCGATCAGATCGCCGCCAACTACGTCGGGGCTTTGACGCCGCTCCCCTCGCTCGAGCTCGCAACGATGCCGCAAACGCACAAGGAGAACCAGGAAGGACTCAACGAAGCCTATTACTCCCATTGCAGCTACCGCGGACCGACGCAGCCGCTGCCGGCGGAAGTCAATCCCAAGACCGTTTTGCAGCGCCTGTTTCAATGCCGTGAACAGAGCAAGGCGGGGAGCAAGACGACCGCCGCCGACGCCCTGGATCGTTCGATGCTCGATCTGGTTCTCGGCGGCGCGCGAGACTTCCGCGGGACGCTGAGCACCGCCGATCAGCGCAAGCTCGACGAATACCTCGACAGCGTCCGGTCGGTTGAACGCCGCATCGCCGCGATTCAGCTCCGCCAGATCGAAGCGTCCAAGGCGAAGGCCGGCGTCCGCGTCGCCAGCCGCGCCTTCAGCGACTCCGCGCCGATCGAAATCAAGATGCCCGAGGGGGACAAGCGCAGCGAGTACATGCAGGTGATGTGCGACCTCACCATCCTGGCCTTCCAGACCGATCTCACGCGGGTGAGCACGTACATCGGATCGACGCCCAATGGCGTCTCCTATCCGGAACTGGGCTTTCCGGACCTGCACCACTCCTGCACCCATCACAACAACGAGAAGGTCAAGCTGGACAAGGTCGCGAAGATCAACACGTTCAACGTCGCGCAGTTCGCGTACATGGTCAAACGGATGCAGGGCCTGCGCGAAGGGGACGGCACCCTGCTCGACAACTGCATCATGATGTGGGGTTCGGGCCTCGAGGATGGCAACAAGCACGCACGGGCGAACCTGCCGTTCATCATCGCCGGCAAGGGAGGCGGCGCGCTCGACACCGGTCGGTACCTGCCCGACGTCAAGGGCAACCAGGGCGACCTGCTCGGCACGCTCCTGACCTGCGCCGGCATCCCGCTGGACCGGCCGATCGGCATCGCCACCAAGCAGTTGACCCAGATGATCGCCATGTAAGTGGAGCGCGGGGATCGGGCAACCGCAAACGCCTGCGCAAGGTGTCCCATCACGTCACCCCTCACCGCGACGGCGAAGGGCTCTCCCACCGCCCCCACTTGAAGACCGCCCTGTCGTAAGCTGGCCGGCTGTATTCTTGCATTGGGACGGCGCAGTAGGATGCCAACTGATGAGACGATTCCTCCGGATTCTCTCCAACACCGCAGTGTCATTGTCGCTCGTTCTCTTCGCGGCGACCCTGGTGCTTTGGGTGTGGAGCTACCGCACCGCGCACTGGTTCGATCAATATGAGTCCAGGCTCAGCGGGATTCAGTCCGAACTCGGCGAACGATCGTGGAATCGATCGCGAGACCTGATCATCTCCCGGGGTATGCTCGGGTGGTATTCACACGAATGGCTCGCCCGCCTCACACGACCCAATCACGGCTGGGCACGCGCGACTAGGGACCCAGCTTCCGTTCCCCATTATCGCCGGTACCCGACCGACGCGACGGATGAGGTGATCGATTGGGAGCATGCCGGTCTATCGTACTTTACGTTCCGGAGCCCGAGCGGCGTTTGGGGTGGGATTTTGCGGGTTGGGATCGCCTATCCGGCGACGCTGATGCTCGTGCCCCCGTTGATCTGGCTGCGGTGCTGGTGGAGGCGTCGACCGAGACATCCCGACCATCACGCCGTGTGCGTGATCTGCAACTACGATCTCCGCGCCACGCCCGACCGCTGTCCGGAGTGCGGCGCGGTTCCCGCGGCCGCGCAAGAAGCGAGGCTCCCGACGCCGGGGGGTGACTGAGTTAACGCTTCTTCGCGTTTGCCTTCGCGCTCTTTGCGGCTTCGCGGCTGATCTTGATTCGAAGGAGATCGCTGCGCTCTTGCCTCTTGAGTGGAGCGACCACTCAATGTCGCGAGTACGCGACCCACCGGCGAGTCGCCGCGTGCCACTGAGGCGCACCGTACTACGGGCTCTCTTCGTGAGCTTCGCGGTTCAATCCTCGCTGTCCGCAAATTCCATCTGATATTGCAGGAACCGCGAGGGCAGCGGGTGGCGCTGCGGCTTGGCCGTCGTGCCGGTCGTGCCCGGGGGGCCGCCCGCCGCCGCGCCATCGGGGCGGGGCTTGGGTTTGCGGCCGCGGCGCTTGGGGACGTGGTGTTCGCCCAGGTGCCGTTTGATCAGCTCGATCATGCGGCTGAAGGGGGTGTCCCCCTTGAAGATGTACTCCTGTACGCCCAGCGCCCGCGCCTGGCTCAGCTTGTCGGGGTCGTGCACGCCGGTCACCATCAGCACGGGGAGCCCCGCGCAATCGGCGCGGCGGCGCATCGACTGCAGCATCGTGATCCCGTCCACCCCGGGCATGATCATGTCCAGGAGCACGAGGTCGTGATGTCGTTCGGAAAGGCGCTGGAGTCCCTCAAGGCCGTCGCGGGCCTCGGTGATCTCGTAGCCTTCATGTTTGAGGAGAGCGGCGAGAGGTCGTCGGCAATCGACTTCGTCGTCAACGATGAGAATGGTCGCCATCCGTGGCCTTCCTTTCCCTTTCTGAAACTCAGAAATGAAACGCGATTCGATCCGTCGAGGTGGGATATTACCGAGGCGATCGTATCGAGCAACACAAATCTCACCCGATTTTATGAAATTCATAACAATTGGGTAAACCCTTCCGAACAAGCCCACAACATGCGTGCGCCGGTGGCGCAAACTGTATCGAGTTGTGGCAAGATTGCGTCGCGCTCGCGGGGGACGGTAGGATCGGGACATGAACATGTCGCGCATGATGGGAGTCGTCGGGGTCACTTTCGTTGGGATGTTGAGTTGGTCCGCGCGCGGCGCGGAGTTGCCGGTGACGATGATCGTGCCGGGCTTCGTTGTCCGGGAATTACCCATCAACCTGACGAACCTGACGTCGCTGGAATACGCGGCGGATGGGAAATTGTGGGCGCTGGGATACGACGGGCGAGTGCACGTGCTTACGGATACGGACGGTGACGGCATCGAAGACACCGCGCGGACCTGGTGGCAGCCGAAGGACGCCAAGGCGTTCCGCGGGCCGATCGGGATGAAGGTGACCAAGGAGGGCGTCTACGTCGCGTCGAAGGGGAAGATCTCGCTGCTGAAGGATATCGACGGAGACGGCACGGCGGACACCGAGGAGATTATCGCCACCGGCTGGAAGGAGGCGTACGTCGCGGTAGATGCGACCGGAATGGCGCTGGACAAGGCCGGGAACGTCTACTTCGGATTGGGGTGTGCGGATTTCTCCAATGCCTATCAGCTCGACAAGGAGAAGAAGCCGCATTACGACATCAACAGCACGCAGGGGACGATCCAGCGACTTTCAGCCAATCACAAGACACGCGAGACGCTGGCGACGGGGGTGCGCTTCGCGATCGGGATCGCGTTCAATCGCTTCGGCGACCTCTTCTGGACCGATCAGGAGGGAGACACCTGGACCCACGGCAATCACCTCGACGAGTTGAACGTGCTCCTGCCGGGCAAGCGGCATTATGGCTTTCCCGAGCGGCACCCGGAGTATCTCCCGAATACGGATGATGAGGGCCCGGTGGTTGGGTTCGGGCCACAGCACCAGTCCACCTGCGGCCTGAAGTTCAACGAACCGCGCGAGGGGTGGAAGACGTTCGGCCCCAAGGGGTGGGAGAATGACGCCCTGATCGTCGGCGAATCGCGCGGCAAGCTCTGGCGCGTGCCGCTGACGAAAGTGCGCGAAGGATACGTCGGCCGGCAGGTGTTGATCGGCGTCACCCAGATGCTGACGATCGACCTGGCGGTGTCGCCAAAAGGTGAGATGGTCATCTGCTGCCAGAGCGGAGCACCGGACTGGGGCACCGGGCCGACGGGGAAGGGGCGGCTCTTCAAGATCTCCTATGTGGACGAGCGTGCGCCGCAGCCGGTGATCGCGTGGCCGGCGGGGAAGGACGAGATCCGAGTGGCGTTCGACCGGCCGATCGACAAGTCGGTGGAGGGGAGATTGGATGGGTTGTCGGTGGCGTGCGGGGAGTACGTCCGCGCCGCGGATCGCCTCGAAACCATGCGGCCGCCTTACGTCGTTGTGAAGGCGCAGATGCAGAGCGGCCATCGGGAGTTGAAGATCGCCTCGGCAAAGCTGTCGGAGGATGGGCGGA
>JAQGHM010000178.1 GCA_028291615.1 Phycisphaerales bacterium
CTGCATCCTGGCGCTGGGCCGTGCACTGGGTGAGACGATGGCCGTCACCATGGTGATCGGCAACAACGCCTCGATTCACTGGTCGTTCCTGCGCCAGGCCAACACGATCTCCAGCATCATCGCCAACGAGTACAGCGACGCCGACGGACTCAAGCGCGCCGCGCTCATGGAGCTGGCGCTGATCCTCTTCACCATGACCCTGGCGGTAAACCTGATCGCCCGCTACCTGACCCGCCGCATGGGCGTGGGCGTGACCGTGGCGGTGAAATGATGCAGACCAATCGAGCCGTATATCGACGCTTCAAGAACCGCATCGTGCTGGGCATGATGGCGCTGGCGGTGATCGTCTGCCTGATCCCGCTGGCGGCGTTGATGACCACGCTGCTTTCCAACGGCCTGGGCTCGCTAAGCTGGTCGTTTCTGCGCCAGCGCACCGAAGAAGGCGCGGGCGTCGGCAACGCGATCCTCGGCTCGTTCCTGATCCTCCTCGCCGCCGCCGTATTCGCCGTGCCGCTCGGCTTGGCGCTGGGCATTTATCTTACGCAGCGTGGCACGACGCGGCTGGCATCGGCGAGCCGCCTGTTGCTGGACGTGCTCAGCGGCATCCCCGCGATCATCGTCGGCGTCTTCATCTATACGATCGTCGTCCGCAAGTCCGGCTTCTCGCTGCACGTCGGCTTCTCGACGCTTGCTGGAGCGCTGGCGCTCTCGATCATCATGCTCCCCATCTTCGCCCGCGCCACCGAAGAAGCGCTCAAAGCCATCCCCAAGACTGTGGACGAAGCGGGGCTGGGCCTGGGCCTGCCGCGCCGCACGGTGGTGCTGCGCATCCTGATCCGCGCTGCCTCACCTTCGATCCTGACCGGCCTGTTCCTCGCCCTCGCCCGCGTCGCCGGCGAGGCCGCGCCGCTCCTCTTCACCACCGACAAAAGCGAGTATTGGCCTTCCCACGGCGTCAAAGATCTCGCGACGCTCAAGCCGCTCACCGAGCCGATTTCCTCTCTCCCGATGGTTGTCTTCAACTACACCACTTCTCCCAAGCCAGAGCTCAACGCCCAAGCGTGGGGCGCGGCGCTACTATTGGTCATAATGGTGCTCACGATTCGCCTCTCCACCAAGGCCTACACCGCCTGGCGTTACGGCGGAAAGGACGGTCACGTATGAAATCCCCACTCGTCGAAGAAGAAGAACCCGGCACCGTACCGGATGTCAGGCCCGTTCCACCCAAGCCGACCATGATGGCCATGTCTAAACCATTGCCCGTCCCCGCGCAGCGTACCGCCGCCCCGGTCGAACAGGCCCCCGCCCGCATCGCCGTGCGCAACCTCGAGGCCGGCTACGGCAACCATAAGGTGCTCAAGTCGATCAACATGGACGTCCCGCCGCGCTCGGTCACCGCGATCATGGGACCGTCCGGTTGCGGCAAGTCCACCTTCATCCGCTGCATCAACCGCCTGCACGAGGAGACGCACGGCGCGTGGTCGCGTGGCGAAGTCATCCTCGATGGGCAGGACCTCTTCCACCCCTCGATCGATCCCGTCGACATGCGCCGCAAGATCGGCATGGTCTTCCAGCGGCCCAACCCGTTCCCCACCTTCACGATCTACGAGAACGTCGCTGCCGGCCTGCGGCTCAACGGCTTTCGCCGCGGTGCCAAGCTTGACGAGCGGGTCGAGAAATCCCTCCGCCGCGCGGCGCTGTGGGATGAGGTGAAGGATCGGCTGCACACCGCCGGCACCGGCCTCTCCGGCGGCCAGCAGCAGCGCCTCTGCATCGCCCGCGCCATTGCGGTCGAACCTGAAATTCTTCTCGCTGACGAACCGGCCTCCGCGCTCGATCCCGTCGCCACCGAGCGCATTGAGGAACTGTTGCTCAACCTCAAGCAGGATTACACGATTCTCCTGGTCACGCATAATATCCAGCAGGCCGCCCGCGTTGCCGATCGCACCGCGTTCTTCCTGCTCGGCGACCTGATCGAATATGGGCCGACGAACGACCTCTTTACCAAACCCAAGGACTCCAGGACTGACGCCTTTATCAGCGGCCGCTTTGGCTGATCATTTCGATGCGATACCTCCACGAACAACTTCAAGACGTTCTCAAACAGCTCACGATCATGGGGTCGCTCACCGAGTCCATGATCAGCCTCGCCATGCGCATCCTCGTCGAACGCGACGAGTCGCTGACCGACGAGGTGATGGCCAAGGAGGATGAGGTCAACGCTCTCCAAGTGTCGATCGACGAGGCTGCCGTCCGTCTCATCGCGACTCAACAACCGGTCGGCAAAGATGTCCGCCTCTTGTTCATGGCCTCCAAGATCGTTACCGACCTCGAACGCATCGCCGACCAGGCCAAGAACATCAGCCAGAACGCACACTACGTCCTGGCCCAGCCGCCGCTCAAACCGATGGTCGATCTGCCGATCATGGCCGAGATCGCGCAGAAGATGGTGCGGGATGCGCTGACCGCGGTGCTCGATCGCGACGTCGCGCTGGCCGAGCGCGTCATGCGCGAGGAATCGAAGGTCGACGCCTTCCGCGACCAGGTCTTCCGCACCCTGCTCACCTACATGATGGCCGACCCCGGCACGATCCAGCGGGCGCTTTCGCTCATTCTGATCTCGCGTAACATTGAACGGATCGGCGACCACGCCACCAACATCGCCGAAGAGGCGATCTACATCGTCCAGGGCCGCGACATCCGCCACGCGACCATTGACGACAAAGGAGCCGCGTGACTCAAGCTCTTCTCGCTTCCCGCTTCTCGCCTTCAACTGCTTCTCCTCCCATGAACAAAGGCACCATCCTCATCATCGACGACGAAAAAGACCTGGTCGAGCTCGTGCGCTACAACCTGGTCGAGAAGGAAGGGTATGACGTCATCTCCGCCAAGGACGGCCCGTCTGGCCTGGAGATTGCGCAAAAGCACAAGGTGGACCTGATCGTCCTCGACCTGATGATGCCCGGCATGGACGGCCTGGAAGTCTGCCGCCGCCTGCGCGCTGATGCCCGCACCAGCCGCGTCCCGCTGATCATGCTGACCGCCAAAGCGACCGAAGCCGACCGCATCGTCGGGCTGGAGCTGGGGGCGGATGACTACATCACCAAGCCGTTCAGCCCGCGCGAATTGGTCGCGCGGGTGAAGGCGATCCTTCGCCGCACTGCCGTCCAGGCCGACCCGACCGACGTCGTCCGCCACGGCGACCTCTCGATCGACCTGACCCGCCACGAGGTGACGGTCGCCGGCAAGCCGATCGCTCTGACGGCCACCGAGTTTCGCATCCTGCACTTCCTGGCGACCAAGCCGGGGCGGGTGCTGTCGCGCGATGACATCATCGACGCCGCCCTCGGCCGCGACGCCAACGTCTTCGACCGCACGATCGACGTGCACATTACGGCCATCCGGCGCAAGCTGGGACCGAGCGGGGCGGAGCGCATCGAGACCATCCGCGGTTTCGGGTATAAGTTCCGGGATACGGTGGACGTCGGAAATGCATGAAACATGAAACGTAAAACATGAAGAGAAGACGGCGGCAATCCCCCCGTCTTCATGCTTCACGTCTTCATGTTTCACGTCCTCCCCAACCATGTTCACTTCTCCCTTCTTCCGCCGCCTCTTCCTGCCGTACCTACTCCTGATCTGCGCCGCCACCGCCGCGGTCGGCGTCTTCGCCGCGCGGACCGTCTATTCAACCTACCTCGAGCGGCAGACCGACGCGCTCCGTCAGAACCTGCGGCTCGTCTCCCACGCCATCTCCGTCCAACTCGCCGCGCCCAGCGCCGCCTCCACCCTCGACCCTGAGGTCAAGCGCATTGGCGCCGCCATCGGCAATCGCATCACGATCATGCGCGCTGACGGCGTCGTCATCGCCGACAGCGAGGCCAATCCGCCGCAGATGGAAAACCATCGCAACCGCCCCGAATTCCAGCAGGCGTTCGACCGCGGCGAAGGCGTCTCCGCCCGCCCCAGCGGCACCATCCACACCGACCTCCTTTACCTCGCCCAGCCGGTTGAGGATCTCGATGGCCACCCCATCATCGGCCCCGCCGGCGAGCGCTACTACGCGCGTCTGGCCGTTCACCTCGATCAACTCCACCACAACTTGAATGTTCTCTATGCCGGCTTGGCGACCGCGGCGCTGCTGGCGATCGTCGCGGCCGGGGCGATCTGCTTCTACTTCGCGCGCCGCCACACCGCCCCCATCTCCGACCTCACCCACTTCGCCGACGCCCTCTCGCGCGGCGACCTTGCCCGCCGCACTTATCGCGATGAGAAAGGGGAAATCGCCACCCTTGCCACCAGCCTTAACACCATGGCGGAGTCCCTCTCGAGCCTGGTCGATCAGGCCAACAAGGACAAGGCCGAGCTGCTGACGATCCTGTCGAGCATGTCCGAAGGTGTGATCGCCACCGACACCCGCCAGCGCATCCTGATCGTCAACAACGCCGCGGGAAAACTCCTCGGCTTTGAAACCTCCGCCGCCGTTGGCAAGTCGCTGTTCGAGGTCGTCCGCAACGACCAAGTCATCAAGGCCGCCGGCGAAGTGCTGGCGCGATCGCAGCGCAAGCTGATCTCCGTCGGCCCCCTCTCCACCCGCCACCTCGACGTCACCCTGTGCCCCTTCCCCACGCAGGGCGAGCCGCAGGGGCTGATCGTCGTCGCCCATGACATCACGCAGTCGTTCCAATATCAGGAACTGCGGAAAGAGTTCGTCGCCAATGTCAGCCATGAGCTGCGGACGCCGCTGACGGTCATCAAAGGCTTCGTCGAAACGCTGCAGGACGGGGCGTGGCAGGACCAGCGCAAGGCCCCGGAGTATCTCAACACCATCCACCGCCACACGAATCAGCTCACGAATCTGGTCAGCGACCTGCTGGAACTGTCGAAACTCGAAAGCCAGTCCGGCCAGGGCGTCGCCCCGCGCAGCGCACCGGTCGATCTCTCCTTCGTCATTCACAAAGCCCAGGAACTGCTCGCTCCCGCGGTGGAGAAGAAGCGGCAGACGCTCACACTCGATGTCGCCCCCGATCTCCCCGAACTCAGCGGCAACGCAGACTACATCGAGCGCGCCATCGCCAACCTGATCGACAACGCCAGCAAGTACACCCCCGAGTCCGGCCGCATCCAAGTCACCGCCAAAGCCAACGGACACTACGCGATCGTCGAGGTCGTCGACAACGGCATCGGCATCCCTCGCGAGGACATCCCGAGAATCTTCGAGCGTTTCTACCGCGTGGACCGAAGCCGCAGCCGCGAGATGGGGGGCACGGGCCTGGGGCTCTCGATCGTCAAACATGTCGCCCAGGTGCATGGCGGGCAGATCGAAGTGGAATCGACGCCGGGGCAGGGGTCGACGTTTCGGTTGAAGCTGCCGCTGGGGTGAAGAGGGTGAACCACGAAGGCACGAAGACACGAAGAAGATCGCCACCACGGAGGACACTGAGGACACGGAGGAGTTCTTTGTGCAGAGAAGGGCGTGAAACATGAAGAGGGTGGGGAGGGGTGCGGGTGGGGTGTTAAGCTGGGCGGGTGAAATTCGCGATTTGCGGGAACCGTGCATTCTCGTGCAGATTCGTGCATTGGTGTTGGGGTGGAAGGGTTGGGTTCGTTTTGCGCCGGCGCGCGGTTGTTGGAGAGCGAGGGAGTGGGGCGGGGGCGACTGCTGTTTTGGCAGGTGGCTTCGTTTTGCAGAGATTGAAGTGTGGCGTGGTTTGGGGCGCTTTGGCACGGTTTGGCGCGCGTTGGCGGGGTTTCGGTTGTGCGGTGGTGCGCCGGCGCGCGGGAAGGAACGCCAAATAGCCAAGTAGCCAAACAGCCAGGGGGAAGTGAGATTGGCGGAGCGCCGGCGCGCGCGGGGTTGTGACGCGGTGTGGCGCGTGACGGGGTGATGCATAGACCGATTGTGGTGTGGCGAATTGAGTTGGAAGCCCCCATGATTTCGTTCCCCTTTCTGGCGGTGGGATTGTATCAGGAATGGGGTGAAAATGCGAGGAAAATGGCTGGATTTTCTGGGGGCGGCGATGATGGGTTTAACTGTTCCGCGGCGACGCAAGCGACTTGGGGGGGCGGGTTTGGGAAGGTGCGGGGTTTCGGGTTTGCGAGGGATTCTGTCGCCCCGCTGGGGCTGGTGTATTGTGATCGTAGTGGACCCATGGCTTACGCCGATGGGCTGTTTTCCGGTCGCCGCTCCGCGAGTTCGGCAATCTCGATTTCTGTAACCTCCAATGCTTCTTGCACGGGCGAGACGCCCGTGATACGGGGTGAGGTTGATATAAACAAGCGTAGCTTTTCGAATGGCGGCCGCAGCGCTTCTTCATAGACTCGCTTCCCACAACTGGCCTTTCAGGGAGCGAGCGCGCCATGGTGCCCATCACGTGTCCTCAATGTCGCAAGCGGTTTCGCTGGACGCCGGCGATTGCGGGTCGGGCGGCGCGGTGCACGTGCGGCACAGTGATCGAATGCCCGGACGAAGCGCCGGAGGACCCGACGGCGTATGCGCTCGCTCCTGAGCCCGCGACACCGATTCGGCGCCGCGCAACCGCGCCGGCGACCGTCACCGCAATTGCCTCGCCAGTTGCCCTGGCGTACCGCGCGCCCGAAGATGAATCGCCGACTGATCCCGAGACGATCAAGAACCTTTACATGCCGCTTTGGCTTCTGGGCGGCGGGATCGCGATCAGCGTCGTCGCCGCATTGATTAACCAGCGGGACAGCTTGAGCGCGGCGCTCATCGGCGTCGGCATCCAGATGGCGGTGGGTACGGCGCTGATGATCGCGGGCCTGTTACTCGCTGCCAAACCGCGCGGCATCACGCTGGGGCCGATGCGCATCGCGCTCTTCAAGCTTGCCGCGATTTCGGTCGCGCCGGGTTCGCTGCTGGCGCTTTTCGCCCCATTGCTGGATCACATTCCGTTCGGCGGCTTGGTCGGCTGGATCGGCTCGTTCGTCTTCTACTTCGCGCTGCTGGGCGTGCTGTTTGATCTGGATGAAAGCGACACGTGGTACTGCGTGTTCGTGATCTTACTGGTCCAGTTGGCGGTTTACTTCATGCTGTTGTGGGGGCTTGGGAAATGGGGCTGACGCAAACGTTCAGGGAGGAATGACGACGTCGCGGTCGGTAAACGAGCGGTTCCATTGCAGTCGCCACAAGTCCGCCAATGGGACGCGGGCGGCGTGACCGTCGAGGAAGACCACGTTGATTGCGCGGCGGTGGCGATCGATGGAGAAGTAGGCCATGGCGCCCGATGGGCCGGGGATGCCGCTGTCGCTGGTGGGGATGGGCTGCTCGAGGTTGGTGGGGACGGTATCGGTGTCGAGGGGGCGGCCTTCGTGCTCGATACAGTCGGCCAGGATCGGGACGACGTCCGCATGCTGGGCGGGCAAATCAAAAAAGCGGGTCTGTATGTCCGCCGGATACGCCTCACCGGGGGGAAGACGCCATAGCCAGCCGTTGAAACCGTAACTGCCGACGTAAGTGCCGCGCACCGTCCACTGCGGGGCGGCGGTGACATATGTCCATAGCGGCCCCCATGCCTTGGACGCCGAGCCGATGATATTCCCCGGTTCGGTCGCGTTGGGGCAGAGTATGGCTCGCGCGAGGCCGCCGGTGTAGGGCTGAAGCTGTTCGTACCACGGGACGGCGGTGGCATCGTTGCCGCTGAGGAACGACTTACCGCGGTTGCCGTTCAGATACATCTGGTACGACCGGCCCAGATCGTGAACGTTGGCAAGACACGCGGTGTCACGCGCGGCCTTACGCACGGAACTTAATACCGGCAGGAGGATCGCGATCAGCAAGGCGATGATGCCGATCACGATCAGGAGTTCGGGAAGGGTAAAGCCGAGGGACTTGTGAGGACCATACCGCCGGTGATCGTGGGGTGTGCACGGGATGGCCGTGGGAAAGGTGACGCCTTCGATCACCAGGCGGACGTAAATGGACAGGATGAGGCCGACCGTGGCAGCGGCCGCGATAAGCAGCGGTGCAACGAGGAAAAGACTTGGCGTGGAGACGGTCGTCAGCCCTTCCCACAACAGCGGCGCGCCCACGCCGATGGCCGCGGCGACCATCGCGTTTCGACTGCACGCCCAGCCGCGCCCGCGGGCTCGAGCCATTCCAATCGCCATCAGCGCGAACCATGCCGCCATGACGAGAGAACCGTCCGTGTGCGCGATGCAGCGGAGCAAGGCGACATAAGCGCCCACGGGTAACAGGGAGGCGATCAGCAGGCGTATCAACAGAGCGGGACGAATGATCAGAGCAAATGCCTCCGCGTGTTCACGAAACATTGTCGGGATGAACTCGCTCAGCGTGGTTCGCCAGACACGGAAGACGCCGCCCGCGCCGTCGTTTGCCGCCTCATCCTCGATCCATTGCTGGAAGACATCTCGCATCGACTCGGCATACGCGCGGCGAAACTGAGATGGGTAGAGATGGAGGAGTAACCTGTAAAGGCGTGCTGACCAGCGGATCAGATTTCGATGATCGGACACGGTCACACCTCCGCGCGCTTCAGTGCGAGGGCTTCAGTTTCAGCAGTCCGTGATTCTCGGCGACCGATACCAGGTCGGCCATCCGCCGCGCGGCGTCACCGGCGGCGGTTCGTCCGGCGGGGGTCAAGCGGTAATAGCACGTCCGACGCGCGTCCTCGTCTTCCGAGCGCGGCGTTTTGCTCTCGACGATCCAGCCAGCCGCCTGCATCCGCTTGATGGCTCCGTACAGCGTTCCCGGCCCGACTCGAATCGCCCCGCCCGATTGGCGGGCGATCTCCTGCATGATCCCGTACCCGTGACGCTCCTTGCCGGCGAGGGCGAGGAGGATTTGGAATTCGGTCTGATTTGGCGTGGGAACTGTCATTGCCAGTGGAATATATCGTGTCGCGATATATCCGGTCAAGAACAAACTCCGGCCCTTTCGTTTTATGAATATTAACTTGCATAAATAGAAAGTCTTTCTATGATATTCGAAAGATGGCCTCAACAAATAGTAAGCTGCCCTTAGAGCATCCGCTTGGGTCGCTGCCCCAGGAGGATCTGGATTTGATCACCGAGTTGGTGCTGCGGTCAGGGTCTCTGAAAGACCTGGCTGAGGCATATGGGGTGAGCTACCCGACGATTCGACTTCGCGTAGACCGGGTGATTGAGCGGCTGCAGGCGGCGGTAAAGGGGAAGTCGATCGACCCGATGAACGAACTCTTGGCGCGGTTGGTCGAGCGCGGCGAAATGACCGCGTCGGGGGCGCGGGCGGTGCGCGACCTGTCGCGCAAGCTGTCGCGATCGGACGCGCCTGACGGCGGGGAATCTGAATCCGATCAAAAGCGAGGTGTGAAATGACTCCGTGGTGGACGCAACAAACGGCAGCCTATATCGGCGCGATTGCCGGGAGCGCGAACGGACTTTTGGGCGCGGTGATTGGGACAGTCGCCGGCATTTACGGGCAGCGCGGGAAGGGAAAGCGAGTCGTCTACGCGCTGTTCGCGATTGCACTGGTGGGCGGCGTCGCTTCGCTGGGGGTGGGCCTGTACGCGCTGGCGACGGGTCAACCGTACATGGTCTGGTATCCGCTGGCGCTGATTGGTGGAATCGACACGCTGCTCTTCACGATTCTGACGCCGGTCATTCGCGGCGTGTACCGCCAGGCGGAAGCGCGGCGGATGGAAGCGGAAGAACTTCGCCGAACCTGACTTTCGCCTTCTCGTTTTGACGAACGCATCGAACCCCGCCGCGCGGCGGGAACGTGGAACGTGCGCGCACATCGAACACTTTTACGGAGGTTATCGTGACGATTGTCATTCGCTGCCTTGTCCTCGCCCTGTTCGCGTCAAATGCCCTTGGGGCGCTGCCACTCGCGTCGCAGGATCCGTTGAAGGTGCGACTGGACCCGGCCGGTCCCTATCTGATCCTGGCGTCGGAAAAGGCGGAGCGCGACTACGCAAAGGCGATCGTCGCGGCGAAGCAGCTTCACCCCGCGGCGGCGACGGCGACGTTCGCCCCGGCGGATGATCTGGCGGCGGCAAAGAAAATCCTGCTGGCGAAGCAACCGCGATACGTGCTGCTATTCCTGAAGCCCGAAGAATTGGACGTGAATTTCGCCTGGCAGTGGCTGACGCTCTCCACGCAATTGAATGACGACCCGCTGGTGGACGTGAGGACGGGCATCATCACTGGCGCATCGCCGGCGGATGCCGCAAGCTTCGTGGAGCGCATTGCTGCGGCGGTGAACGGGCGGACAACGCTCCCGGCGCGATTCATCGATAATCTCGGCCCCAACCCGCAGGCGGGCAAGGGCGACTTCATCCAGCAAACGGGAACGTTCATGATCCCCGCGCTGCAACCGCGGCTCGGGCTCGGGTTGATCTCGCATGGCGCGGAGGCGTTCACGGATGCGCATCTGGACTCAATGCGCGGGGCGGGGTTGATCCACTTCGGCGGGCACGGGTATCCCGATCGAATCGCGGATGGGCTGCGGGGCACACAGGCCAAATCCCTGCGACTTTCGCCGTGCGTGGCGTTCAACGGCGCATGCTATACCGGGGTGACGCATCGCTGGTACGACCAGTTCACTCCGGATGGGAAGGTCGTGGAAAAAACCGTGCCCGCGGCAGACTGCTTTTGCCTGAACTTCCTGCGCACCGACGCGATTGCCTACCTGGCGGCGCTGCATCCGGACCACGGCATCCCGGTCTACCAGGAGATGGAGTTCCTGGCGTACAGCGGCGCGTCGCTGGGCGATGTGATCAAGCAGACTTATGATGGCATAATCCTCGCATCGGGTGGGCGCGTGCCGAGGTTCGTGCGGTTTAAGGATGGCATGCCCGCGCCGGCCTGGTCAGCGAGTGACATGATGCTGAAGGGAACCGCGTCGCGGGTGCTGTTTGGTGATCCGTCGCTCATCGTCGGCGATGCGTTCACGAATCCGCCGTTCAAGGTGGATGTGAAGGCCGATGGTGAGTCGCTTCGCGTCACCGCCACGCTGACGAATGCGGCGCTGAAGAGCAGTTTTACCGATACCTATCGGAGCGACCTGTCGCGCGATCAGAACCTATTTAACGATCGTGCGATGTTCATCGCGGATCTCCCGCGCGGCTGGGATGCAGTGCACGGCGTGGAGGTCGTGGAGGTCAGCGCGGGAGGTCAGGCATTGAAACACCGGCTGGTCGGTTGGGCGGTCGAAGCACAAGGCGACGAGCGTCGGCTACACGTTCAGGTGGACGTGCCTTCCGACGGGTACATGCAGTCGGCGCTGCGGGTGACCGGCGCGACGGTGGTAGTGAAGGTAATTCGCTGAGCACACGCGCGCGCGACAGTTATTTCCCAGCTGTATCAGCCGCCCAAACATCGTGAATGGCATCCTCATCCCCCAGCCCGTCGGGAACCGCCGCGCTTGCGCGATTCGCGTAATACCAGCGCATCTTGTCGAGAGGCGACCGCGCAGTCCGGCTCCCCGGCATCTCCAGGAACCCGTTGGCGTCCGTCGTGCGAACCCAGTCCGACGCGTACTTCAACCAAGTCGCGCGGTACTCCTTCGGCTGATGCGCGAACCACGTGATCTCGTCGTATCCCCAGATCCAGATTCCGCCCGCCTTGGGTTGGCCGGGCGTCCGGCTGGCGCCCCAGTTGTCGAGCTCCACCAGGTACGGCAGATGCTCGCACGACCATCCGCTGAACGTCATGCCGCCCTTGCTGCGGTTGTAAATGCCGTCGGAGAAGCCGACCTTCAGAATCGCCTCCTGCGGCTTATCCGGTACTTCCATGATGCGCAGCGGGAAGGAGTGGAAATCCAGCAGAAGCTGCCCCTCATGCACCGCGCCCCCGCTGGGCACGTGGCCATCGCAGATCACCATGTGACGCCGGGCGTGCGTGGTGGCGTAAGTGCGGACGAGGGTGAGGAGCTGCGTCCAGTGTGCATTGTCGCGGTCGTTGCGATTCATGATCTCGACCTGCCCGAAGTGGATGGCCTCGCAACCCGCGTCGATGTACGAGGCCGCCTGGTAATAAAACCACAGCCGCGCCTCAAGCTTGCTGACGTCCGGCACCGATCCGTTGCGGCCCCAGTCGCGCCGCTGGCCTTGCGGATAGATCATGTCGGCGTAGCGGAAGTTTCGCTTTTCCACCGGCTGGGCGAACGCGGTGAACACCCACTCCGGCACCGCCACCTGCTCCACCTGCATGGTGACGATCTCGAAGACGCACGCCTGCAGCACCATCTCGGGATCGGCGGCGTGGACTTTTGGCGTCAGCGATTTTGCGCGTTCGATGTTCGCCAGGAAGTTGGACTCCCCCGCCCAGAGGCAGAGGCTTCGGCCGATGAACTTCGCGCCGATCTCCTTGAGCATGCGCACGTCGTCATCAAAGTCGCCGCGGCCGTTGAGCATCCCCTCCATCGTGATCGCGCGCGAGAGGTAGTTCTCCAGCACTGGGCGGGAGATCTTTCCATCGAAGCGATAGTCGCGCGCCAGCCCTGACGTGGCCACAGCCGATGCAGGCGATTTGAGGCCGACACTGTTCACGCTGACCAGCGCGTACTCATGCTTTTCGCCCGCTTTGGCTGTCGCGTCGAGATACCGCATCGCAGGTATCGGCTGGCCCGGCGTGTCGTGGTACGTCATCGACTGGAACAGCGGCCGTCCGAATTTGCCGACCGGCTTCTCGGGCACCTTCGCCAGTTCCTCCCCGTCGCGCAGGACGATGAATTGGCGGATGCCGCTTTCGAAATCCGCCTCGGCGCTCCAGGTGATTTCGGTCCCCTGCTCCCCTTTGGGGGAAACGCGCACGTCAATCGGCGCAGGCGGCGGCGTGGCGTCCGACACTGCGCCGGTCTTCACGTATTCCGACCACGCCTTCGCGATCGCTTCGTTCGGCAGCCAGACGGCCTCCTTCGGATTTCCCTTGAATTCCGCCGCCGGAGCGACGTCGTCGCCGAGGAGCGTTCCCAGCCACGCCTTGCTCGTGTCAATGGGTTTAAGCGTTTGATCCTTCGCGTCTTTGTCCGGCAGGCGCATCGCCAGGCAGGCGTCGAGGAAGGGGATGGCGAGGTAGCGGCTGTCGCCACACTCGTGACCGGTGCGCGGGTCGGGCGCGAGGGCGACCAGTGCGCCGTGGCTGCGGTATTCGCGAAACGTCGCCAGGCTCCCCAGCCACGGGCCTTTCATCTTCTCTTCGGGCGTACGCTTATCGTCCTCAGGTTTGGGCTGATTCGCGGGCTTTTCCTTTACGCCGGGGTTGAAGATCATCGGGATCGCGTACATCGACGCCGGTACATCAGGCCCCTTGAATTCGGCGTGACTGGTGAACATTAGCGCCGTGCCCGACCGTGCGAAGACAGCGACCACGCGATCGGGGTGGAGCGTCGCCATCACGTCGGACCAGATGCCGCCCCCAGAGTGGCCCCAAAGTGCCCAAGGCGCCGTTTCAACTTCCGGATGTTTGGACTTGGCGGCGAGATCAGATAGCGCCTTGAGAAACGTCTTCTCCGACCCGCGGCGCGGATCAAACCACAACTCACTTGCGCCCGGCGAGATGTCGATCTTCTCGTTGACGACGTGGTAGCTGGGCCCGAGCAGCGCGCAATCCCATCGCTTCGCCAGCGCCTGCCAGTGAAGATCGTAAGCAGCCGTCGAGCCTTCCTTCGCCGCCGTCGTCCCCGCGCCGTGCTGATGGACGATGATCCCGCGCAAATGCGCCACGCCATCGGGGAGCCAGAGCGTATACGTCACCGCCACCTGCAGCTCCCCTTCGACCTCCGAGGCGGGATAGTCGACCTTCACATAACTGCCGGCCGCACGGGCCGAAGGGGCGATACAGAGCGCGAGCAAACCGATCACGATGAGACGAGACAGGGCGCAGTTAAACACGTGTCGATCTCCGTTGAAGTGAGGAACCTCAC
Organism: Phycisphaerales bacterium; assembly: GCA_028291615.1. GTDB lineage: Bacteria > Planctomycetota > Phycisphaerae > Tepidisphaerales > Tepidisphaeraceae > RYN-433. The sequence goes on from JAQGHM010000178.1 coordinate 13,886, forward strand.
AGAGAACGATAACGGATTTGCAATCCGTTGCCACTTCTGCCCCTTCAATCAACCGGCGGCCGATCGAAGCTCACCAGCTTCACCAGATACTTCCGTTGCCGCGGCCCGTCGAACTCGCAGAACTGGATTCCCTGCCAGGTGCCGAGCACCAGCTTGCCGTTCTCGATCACCACCGTAACGCTGTTCCCTACCAGCGACGTCTTTACGTGGCTGTCGCTGTTCCCTTCGCCGTGCCGGTAATAGTTCTCCTGCTTCGGGATCAACGTCGCGAGCTTCTCCAGCATGTCGTGCTTCACGTCAGGGTCGGCGTTCTCATTGATCGTGATCGCCGCCGTAGTATGCGGGACGCAAACGATCGCGATACCACTCTGAATCTCATTCTGCACGACCAACCGCTGCACGTGATCCGTGATTTCGAGCATCTGATTGCGCGCTTTGGTTTGAAGAGGCAGCGTGACGATCGGGAAGTTTCGCATGATCTACAGCACTCCTCGCAGCGCCGCGCGGATTGCCCGCGGCAGGTGAACGTTTGTGGCGGGAACCAGGTTCAGCTTGTATCCAAACTGCCGCCGGTGAAACACACCGGCGTTGACGAACAGACGATCAACGACGAACCATAACTCGGGCAGCCGCCGCGACAGCAATTGCGCCAGCGCCAGCACCTCCGGCGCCTGCGGCGGCGCGTACTCGACCAGAAAATGGTACGCCCCCGCAGCCGGCCGATGAATGACGACTGACATCTCCAACCGCTCGCGCAAGATCTCCAGCACGTCTTCGAGAACGGCGTCTCCATTGGCTGGCCACGCCTGCTCCCCTTCGCGATGCTCCATCGCCCCGCGCGTGTGCGGCTTGGGCTTCATCAGCACGTGGAGCATCCCCAACTCCCACTCCGGCGAAACGCGCGGGCATGCAAAGATCAAGCGCTCGCGCACCACGCGCTTTCGACGTTGACCCCGCGGAATAAGCGGAAGCGGCCGTTTCACACCCGAATGTTAGGCAAGCCGACCTCTTCCACACAGCGCGCAGAAAAAAGCCGAGGCGGGGTCGTGCCTCGGCTGCGGCCATTGGTTTGGATCGCTCCGCGATCCCCACCCTGGCAATTATCGTGTGTCCCGCCACTCAAGGCAGGTTGATCTTCTGGCCGGCCTTGATGTGATTGGCATCGAGACCCGGATTGGCTTCCTTGATCTTGCGGACCGCCGAGGCGTCGCCGTAGCGGGCGCGGGCGATCTTGAAGAGCGTGTCGCCCTTCTGGATCGTGTACGAATTGCCCGTGATGGCCGGCGTCGCGCTCGCGACCGCCGTGTTCGAAACCACCGGCGAGGTATCGGCGATCACCGGCTGAATGGGCTGGATCGGTTGGATCGGCTGCACCATGGGGGGCGGCGCCGGCGGGGTGTTGGAACGAATGTCGGTCACCGAGCTCATCGCCGGCTTCTTGGTGTTGTTGGCGCACCCGACCACCGTCATCGAGGCCGCGATCATCGCGAGCGAAAATGCATACTTCATCGAAGTTCTCCTTCCTGGATCATCTTGTTGAACCCAAGCCATCCATGGCCCGGGGTGTCTGATGAAATTTATCGGACCGGTCAGGCGAAACACTTGAGCGAAGTTGGGAGAATTCTTTAAAGATTATGGTGTACGGGACACAGGGGTCGAAAACGCCAATGGAACTGCCAATTTGGACATGCTACACTTTGTTGGAGGTGAACATGCAAATCTCGCTTTCAAAGCCTGGCCTCATTCAATTCCTTGAGGAGCAAGTAATGCAAGGTCGTTTCGACTCCCCCGAAGCCGTGGTCGAGGCGGCGCTGGCGCTCCTCCAGAATGGGAAATCTGAGAAATTGGATGCCGAAACGTTGGCGACCATTCGCACTTCTCGAGAACAGTTCGATCGGGGTGAAGGTCGAGACTTGCGTGCGGCATTGGGGGAACTGCGCCAAGGCTACGAGAATCGTTGAGCGACATATTCCTCGGGGCACATGCCGGATCAATATCGGGTCATCATCTCGCCAGCGGCTTTGACACAACTCGGGCGCATCCTGGAATACATCGCCCAGGATTCACCTGCGAACGCGATCACAGTAATCGACAACCTTCTCGCGGAGATTTATTCGCTCGAGTTGTTTCCCGGCCGCTTCGCCGAAGTGCAAACGGACGTGACCGAGGATGGTGCTCCCGTCCGTCGAATGCCTGCGCCGCCCTTTCGCATTCTCTACGAGATCATCTCGTCACAACGGACAGTTCGAATACTCTCGGTTCAGCACGGAGCACAACGTAGCTGATCGCTCTGCCGCTGGCGATGCTTGGGCTATGATTCGGTCATGGGCATGCGCCTCCTCATCCTTCTCCTCGTGCTCCTGGCCGTCGGCGTGGCATTAGTAGGCTTCGTCTGCCTCGCAATGGCGCGATTCCTCCTCTCCCCGCCTCGCATGACCGACGGGGCCGCGCTGTGGATTCTCAAGCGCATCGGCCCCGACGACCTCGGCCTCCCGTGGGAGAACCTGTCGTTCGTCGTCCTGGATGAAAAGACGCACCAGAAACTGAAGATGGCCGCCTGGTGGATTCCCGCGGCGACGCCTTCGCCTCGCTGCGCCGTGATCGTCCACGGCTATGCCGACGCAAAAATCGGCGGCATCGCCTGGGCGCCCACCTTCCGCGCCATGGGGTACAACGTGCTGGCGATCGACCTGCGAGCGCACGGCGAATCGGAGGGGACGCAAACCACCGCCGGCTACTTCGAGCGCCACGACCTTTCGCAGATCATCGATCAGATCCGCGCCCAGCGCCCCGCCGCGACGCGCGAGATCGTGCTTTTCGGCGTCAGCCTCGGTGCTGCCGTCGCGGGCGCAACCGCCGCCATGCGTGACGACATCGCCGCCGTCATCATGGACTGCCCCTACAGCGACTACCCGGCCGCCGCCCAAACCCACGCCCGCGTCATGGGAATGCCCGGGCCGATGTTCCAGCGATTCGCCATCACGCTGGCGCAGAAGCTGAGCGGCGCCGACCTCTCCGCCTGCGCACCCGTGCGGGTCATCCCAACGCTCGCCTGCCCCCTCATGGTCATCCACGGCGCCGACGACCTCTTCGTCGATCCGGCCGACATGGACGCGGTGGAACACGCGACCAATTCACGTGCGGCGGCGCTGGGTCCGACGGCATACTGGCGGGCCATCGATACGCACCACGTCCTGGCGATCCGCACCGACCCGGCCGAATTCCGCCGGCGAATCGAGGAGTTTCTCGCACTGGCATTTGCGCACGCTGGACGACCAGAGACCTCTGCGGCTGGCGCATCGTAACGCCGAATTGCGCGGTTGTATTCGCCAGCGATTGCGGGCAAATTGAAGGGGCCATGCAAAAACCCGTCATCGCCATCGTCGGAACAGGCGCCGTCGGCGCGTATTACGGCGGACGCCTCGCGCAGCATGGACACGACGTTCACTTCCTCCTTCGCGGCGACTACCAAGCCGTCAAGCAGAACGGCTGGACCATCCGCAGTTGCGACGGCGACTTCACGCTCCCGCCCGAAACCGTCCACGCATACGACGACCCGGCTAGCATGCCTAAGGCCGATCTGGTCATCGTCACCCTTAAGACAACCGCCAACGATCAATTCCAACCGCTGATCGCGCCGCTGCTCAAAGAAAGAACGTCAATTCTCACCATCCAAAACGGCTTGGGAAACGAAGAACGGCTCGCCGAGCTATTCGGCGCTGACCGCGTGCTGGGCGGAATGGCCTTCGTCTGCATCAACCGCATCGAGCCGGGCGTCGTCCATCACATCGCCGAAGGCACCATCACCCTAGGTGAATTCAGATCAGCAGCCGGCCTGCGAGCGCGAGGCATCGCCGAGATGTTCCAACTCAGCCGCATCCCCTGCCGCGTCCTGGACGACCTGCGTTATGGCCGCTGGGAAAAACTCGTCTGGAACATCCCCTTTAACGGCCTGTCAGCCGTCCTTAACCAGACCACCGACCTCCTGCTGGGTTCGCCCGACGGTGAAGCCCTGATCCGCTCGTTGATGGAAGAGGTCCTCGACGCAGCCCGGGGAGCCGGAGCCGATTTGCCCCGCTCGCTAGTCGAAGCCAAGATCCAGCAAACCCGGGCGATGGGTGCTTATAAGACTAGTATGCACTTGGACATGCTGTCCGGTCGGGCAATGGAAATAGAAGCGATTTTCGGCTATCCAGTGCAGGTAGCCAAGCAGGCGGGAGTGGCAGTGCCGCGCCTGGAAATGCTCTATCGCATGCTCAAACTGCGCGACGCGAAACCCCTCCAAATTTAACACCGAATTGGCCGAACCTACTCGGGCGAATTTCGTTGTCTTTCTTGAAGGGCGGGTTATATTTTCGTGTCACGTTTGTGGACGGGCCTCGCGGAGGGCAATCAGTTCAATCGGGGGGTGCAGCGCGAGCCCGGAAACTGTTCGGTTCGACCCCCGGAGGGCTTGATGCTTTCGCTACGTCGACGTGCGCAGATGGGCGTGTTCTCAGCATGCCTGATCCTGGTTTCCACGCTCTCCATTCTCTACATGGGTAGCCGAGAAACCGTATTGCGACCTCAATCGAACAATGGCCGGCAAACTGTAGCCGGGGACATCGCCCCCAAACTTTCCGCCACCTCAACCAAACTTGCGGTCGCCGGGCATTGAACTAGAAGATGATCGATCAATTGGGAGGGGAGAATGGGCCGGGCCTTCGGGCGCCGGCCTTTTTTATTTCCGCGTCCACCTCTTCAGGAATGTCGCGACGGCGGGCGTCGCCAAGGTATAATCCCGCGCCATGCACGTCGTCATCTTCGAAGGATCCCGGTGGCACACCTTCGCGCCACTGTCGTTATCGCGGCCGGTCTTCGCGCTCGCGAGCGGCGCATGCACCCTGCTGGAGAAACACGTCCGCCATCTCCGGCCGACGCGCCTCACGCTCTGGGTGCGCCCCGCCCTCGCCGACTACTGCCGCCGCGAAATGGCGCCGCGCTTGAAGGTGCCGGTCGCGGTCAACGAACCGCTCGACGACCAAACCGCCCTCCTCGTCAGCGGCCGCACCCTCCACTTCTCCCGCTTCGAACACACCGAAGAACAGTGCGTGATCGTCGACGAAGCTAACCTGATCCGAAAAGCCGTCGTCCGAAGCCCCGGCCTCTCTTACGACGACGCGATGAACCGCACGCCGCGCTGGATGAAACTCTTCGACCTTCCACGCATGGACGAGCAGGCCCGCATGGCCGATTACGTCTGGGACCTGATCAACTGGAACGAAGAATCGCTCGTCGAAGACTTCGTCGCGATGGGCGAACTCCCCTCAGCCAAGCCGGCCGGCCCGTATCACATCGTGCATGACGAAAACGTCTGGATCGCCCCGCAGGTGAAGCTCGAGCCCGGCGTTGTGCTCGACGCCTCCCGCGGCCCGGTGATGCTCGACACCGGCTGCTCGATCGGCGCCAATGCCGTGCTGAAGGGACCGTGTTACGTCGGCGCACACGCCGAGGTCAAACCGCTCTGCATCATCCACGCCGGAACAACGATCGGCCCCGGATGCAAAGTAGGCGGCGAAATTAAGAACTCAATCCTCACCGCGAACACCAACAAGGCCCATGAGGGATACCTCGGCGACAGCTACCTCGGCGAATGGGTCAATCTGGGCGCGGGCACGACCACCAGCAACCTGAAAAATACTTACGGCCCGATCAAGTTGCGCATCGGCGCCCGCGAATTCGAAACTGGCCGCCGCAATTTAGGTTCGCTCATCGGCGACCACAGCAAGACCGCCATCGGCACAAGGCTGATGACTGGAAGCTACGTCGGATACTCGTCGACGATCGCCACCAGCGCCCTGCCGCCCACCTTCATCCCGAGCTTCCGCTTCATCACCGACCGGGGATCCGAAGAGTACCGCGTGGAGAAGATCCTCGAGGTCATGAAGGCGGTCTACGGTCGGCGCAACAAGGTCCCCCAACCCGCCGACGAAGCAATGGTGCGCTACGCTCAGGAAGCAGCGCGCGAAGTGGAAGGTTGACAGCGCGGCATGGTCACTTTAGTGACCCATGTCTTCGTCTTCATCAAGAACGGTGAACAATCCATTGGTCGGTGAGGGACTTGATCCCCCCAGAAAGTACGGGAATAGCGTGCTTGTCTCAACAAGGCGGCGCAGATTCCGGCGCACCTTCTCAGATTGCGGACCCTGACTTGCTCTTGCTGACCAGTGCGTGGCCCTGCATGCCCGAAGCCATTCGCGCTGTGATTATCACCCTCGTCCGTCACTCCTCGACTTCACCCCCCCTGCCCATCACCACCAGTTCGCACAGCACGCGAAAAGCCTCGAGCCCATGGGATGAACCCGTGGGCACGCCGCTAAACGGAGGGATGGGGGCAGCGCCGCATGTTTTGCAAATGGGGGAAAGTCGCTAAGATGCCGCGGCCAAACTTGGACCCTCATTTTGCGTTGCGCATTATGCCTTCGACTCCCACGTCCGCACCCGATCGTTCGACCCTCGACAGTTCCCTGCCGTTGCCCATGATTCGCCGTTCGCTGGGGCAGACCAGCCGGCGGGATGTGTGGTGGGTTTGGCCGGTGCTGGTGTTTCTGGGGTTGAGCACGTTCATCGTGTACTCGACGTGGGCGGCGTTTCAGGGGAGGGATTACCACTTCGGGCCTTACCTGTCGCCGTTTTACTCGCCGGAATTGTGGGGCGATTCGCCGCATAGCTGGTTTGGGCCCAAGCCGGGTTGGTGGCCGGCGTGGGCGCCGTTTTCGCCGGCGTTGTTGATCCTGTGGGCACCGGGGGGGTTTCGATTGACGTGCTACTATTATCGCGGGGCTTATTACAAGGCGTTCTGGGCCGACCCGCCCTCGTGCGCCGTGGGGGAGCCGCGTAAATCGTATTGGGGGGAGAGTTCGCTGCCGCTGATTCTGCAAAACGTTCACCGGTACTTCTTTTACCTGGCGGCGATTTTCCTGGTGTTGCTGGCGCACGATGTCTGGAAGGCGATGTGGTTCACGGACCCGGGTAGCGGCAAAGCGCACTTTGGAATTGGCGTGGGGACGATTGTGCTGGCGGTGAACGTCTGCCTGCTGGGGAGTTATTCGCTGGGGTGTCACTCGTTGCGGCATTTGATCGGCGGATCGCGCGATCAGCTTTCCAAGGCACCGCTTTGCGCGAAGGCGTATCAGTGCGTCGGGTGCTTTAACCGACGACACATGATGTGGGCGTGGTTCAGCCTGTTCTCGGTGGGGTTTGCCGATCTTTACGTGCGGCTTTGCAGCAAGGGCATCTGGCACGATTGGAGAATCTTTTAATGCCCGAGTACGCCGCGCATGAATATGACGTATTGATCGTGGGCGCCGGGGGCGCTGGACTTCGGGCCGCGATCGAGGCGTCGGCGGCGGGGGTTTCTGTGGGGCTGGTCTGCAAGTCTCTGCTGGGCAAGGCGCACACGGTGATGGCCGAGGGTGGCATCGCGGCGGCGATGGGTAACGTGGACGACCGGGACAATTGGCGGGTGCATTTCGCCGACACGATGCGCGGTGGGCAATACGTGAACAACTGGCGGATGGCTGAGCTGCACGCGCGGGAAGCGCCCGATCGCGTGCGCGAGCTGGAGGCGTGGGGCGCGGTGTTCGATCGCACGAACGATGGGCGCATCCTGCAGCGGAACTTTGGCGGACATCGTTATCCGCGGCTGGCGCACGTGGGGGATCGCACGGGGCTTGAGCTGATTCGCACGCTGCAGGATCACGGCATTCATCAGGGGATGGACGTGCATATGGAATGCACGATCGTCTCGCTCTTAAAGGAGGGCGATCGCGTGGTGGGGGCGTTCGCTTACGAGCGCGAGCATGGGCGGTTCAAGCTTTTCCGCGCCAAGGCAGTGGTGCTGGCGACGGGTGGCATTGGGCGGGCGTACAAGATCACGAGCAACAGTTGGGAGGGGACGGGGGACGGGCACTCGCTGGCGTATCACGCGGGGGCCGAGCTGATCGACATGGAGTTCGTGCAGTTTCATCCGACGGGGATGGTCTGGCCGCCTAGCGTGCGCGGGATTCTGGTGACCGAAGGGGTTCGCGGCGAAGGAGGCGTGCTGCGGAACAAGGAGGGGCGCCGCTTCATGTTCGACGACATCCCGGAGAACTATCGCAGCCAGACGGCTGACAATGAGGAAGAGGGATGGCGCTACACGCAGGGGGACAAGAACGCGCGGAGGCCGCCGGAACTGCTGACGCGCGATCACGTGGCGCGGTCCATCATGCGCGAGGTGAAGGCGGGGCGCGGCAGCCCGCACGGCGGGGTGTTCCTGGACATCTCGTGGATTAAGGAACGGCTCAAGAACGGCGCCGAGCACATCAAGAAGAAGCTGCCGAGCATGTATCACCAGTTCAAGCAACTGGCGGATATCGACATCACGGCTGAGCCGATGGAAGTCGGGCCGACGACGCATTACGTGATGGGCGGAGTTCGCGTGGAGAGCGACACGCAGATGTCGAACGTGCCGGGATTGTTCGCGGCGGGTGAATGTGCGGCGGGGATCAACGGGGCAAACCGCCTGGGTGGCAACTCGCTTTCGGACCTGCTGGTGTTCGGCAAGCGCGCGGGGGAGTATGCGGCCAAGTATGCGAAGGAAAATCGGCTTGGGGAAGTGAGCAAAGCGCAGATCGACGAGGTGGCGCGGCAGGCGCTCGAGCCATTCGAGCGCGGCGGGAGCGGGCAGGGCGCGTTCCAGGTGCAGCACGATTTGCAGGAAATGATGCAGGATCTTGTGGGCATCGTGCGGCGGGAAGACGAGATGCTGCAGGCGCTGGATGGGCTGGCGAAGCTCTGGGAACGCGCGCGGCAGGTCGGCGCGCCGGGCAATCGCGATTACAATCCGGGCTGGCACACGGCACTGGACCTCACGCATCTGCTGACGGTTTCGGAGGCGATCACGCGCTCGGCGCTGGAGCGCAAGGAAAGCCGCGGCGGACATTTTCGAGACGATTTTCCTAACAAGGATGATGCGTACGCGACGTTCAACGTAGTGAGCCAGCGCGGCCCGGATGGCGAGATGCAGATCCGGCGCGAGCCACTCAAGCCGATCCCGGCGGAGCTCAAAGCGATTATCAAGGAGATGGCTTAACATGGTGCAGCAGCAGGCCACCTTCAGCATCTGGCGCGGCGACTCGGCGGGCGGGAAGACCGTGGACTACACCGCTGAAGTCTCAGAGGGGATGGTGGTGCTGGATGCGGTTCATCAGATCCAGGCGACACAGGCGAATGACCTCGCGTGTCGCTGGAATTGCAAGGCGGGCAAGTGCGGCTCGTGCTCGGCGGAGATCAACGGCATGCCGCGGCTGATGTGCATGACGCGCCTGAACGATCTGGATCTGACTCAGCCGGTAACGGTGGAACCGATGCGTGCGTTCCCGCCGGTGCGCGACCTGGTGACGGATGTGTCGTGGAACTTTCGCGTCAAGAAAAAGATCAAGAAGTTCAAGCCGCGCAAGCCGGACAATCCCGACGGTTCGTGGCACATGTTGCAGGGGGATATCGATCGGGTGCAGGAATTCCGCAAATGCATCGAGTGCTTCCTGTGCCAGGACGTCTGTCACGTGTTGCGCGAGCACCAGATGTATGAGGAGTTCATCGGCCCGAGGTATTTCGTGTATACGGCGGCGCTGGAGATGCACCCCCTGGATACCGAAGATCGCCTGCCGGAGCTGAAACAATCGCAGGGCGCGGGCCTTTGCAACATCACCAAGTGCTGCACCAAGGTTTGCCCAGAGAACATTCACATCACCGACAACGCGATCATTCCGCTTAAGGAGCGGATCGTCGATCGCTATTATGATCCGCTCAAGAAGCTGTTCCGCATGTTTCGTCCAAAGAGCGAGGGATGAATGGCACTGGAACTGAAGGACCTGTCACCGCAGGCGATCCCGCGGGCGCTGGGAAAGGCTGAGCATTACCGGCTGTTGAACGAGCCGCTGGGGGCTGAAAGCATTTGCCTGGATATCCTGCGCGTGGATCCGGAAAATCAGAAGGCGATCGTGACGTTGCTGCTGGCGCTGACGGATCAGTTTGGCCATGCGTACAAGATGAGCGAAGTGCAACCGCGGGAGCTGGTCGCGCGGCTAAGTGATCCATATGAGCGGGCATACTACGCGGGGATCGTTGCCGAGCGGCAGGCGGATGCGATTTTAGACCAGGGCGTTCAGAATTCGTCGTTCAGGGCGCATGACCTGCTGTCGGAAGCGATGCGGTATTATGAGGAGGCGGAGACGATTCGTCCGGCCGGCAATGATGATGCGCTGCTTCGCTGGAACACGTGCGCGCGGATGATGAATAGCAAAGGGGTGCATCCGCGGATCTATGAATCGGGCGAGGAATTCCTCGAGTAATCGCGGGTGAGTTAGATGAATCGGCGGAGATTCCTTCAAATGATCGCGGCGTCGCGCTGCGCGACAATTCCCGCGTGATTCCGTCCAAGCCCCGCCGACAACTCCAGGGCACCGCCGATATGCCCAGCCCGTCGAACATGCCAAACAGGTCCCACTGGCCGGTTTCCGGATAGGCCGTGGCCGAACGGGGACCTAATCGGGTACGTTGTGGCCTTCCCTAATCCAACGTGGGCTGCTGCATGGTGTCAGGATTGCCGAATCCGCGACTTGAGTTTCGCCACCGCATCGAGCATCGCGATTGCCGTGAGGAGATTCATCTCGTCTGAGATGCAACTTATCCCATTCGCCGTCC
>JAQGHM010000199.1 GCA_028291615.1 Phycisphaerales bacterium
GTGCCCGCCGACCGACAACCGAAACGTCGCCGCATCGATCGTGGTCGGGATCAGCCCCAGGTGCCAGCGGACGAAAAACGCGTCGTTGGGCGTCAACTCCTCGCGAAAATACCGTAGCGGCGTCTCCAGTTGCGGCGGACGATCCGTCAGCAGAATCAAATCCGTCTTCTCCGGAAACCGCGCCATCTCGACGGGTTGCGACGCCGGTCCCGGTGGCACATCCGAGTTCTGCCCCGGACCTGCTGCAACAGAGGCGCCGCGCTCGCACCCGGGCAACAGCGCCGCGGCGCCGCCCGCGGTCACGAGCTTCATAAATGCGCGGCGGTCATCCAAAAGACGCACACAGTTCATCGAAATCTCCGTGGACAAAAGCAACTCGGCTTCGAGTCTAGCTCCCTCCCCCGATACCGCAAACGCGCAAAGGCGATCCCTACCTTGACCGGACCTTGGCCTCGCCCTAGTCTCTGCCCGCGACCGACAGACCGCCATGAAATTCGCCTTCACCACCACCCCCGCCGCGCCCGAGTGGGACGTCCAAACCCTGGCCGCCCGCGCTAGAGAATATGGTTACGACGGCGTCGAGCTCGCGAGCGTCCCGGCGGACCTGCCCGGCACCCGCGCCGCCTTACAAGCAGCCAATGTCGAGGTCGCCTGCGTCGCCTCACGGCTTGAGATGCCGGCCGGCAGGCGCGCCCGCGCCGCGGGGGCGGCGGAATTGCGGACGCTCATCGATGCCGCCGCCGAGTTCGCGTGCGGGCGCGTGCGAATTCAAGGTGCGCGGGTTCACGCGGGACAGAACGCCAATTCCGTGGCCGTGGAAATGGGGGGATGGTTGATGCCTGCGGGCGACTATGCGGCCGAGCGCGGCGTGACGATCCTGGTGCAGAACGCGTTGTCGTTCCGCAAGTCGCGGGATCTCTGGATGCTGCTCGAGTCGATCAATCATCCCAACATTGCAGCCTGCTGGGATCTTGCCGCCGGCATCGCCGCGGGGGAGTCGCCGTTCGTCTCCGTGCCTACGCTCAATACGCGGATTCAGCACGTCTTGGTGGGGGCAGCGGATGAGACGCTGGCGAACTTCATTACCCGCCTGCGTGGCATTGGGTATGGGGGCTATGTCACGGTGCAAAGCCCGGCGGATATGCTGCCGGAAATTCTGGGTAAACTCCGGGAGTGGACTAAACCGCAGGCTGCAAAACCGGCTCCGAGAACCGTTAAACCGGCTCTGGCAACCAACTAAAAACCCACCGTCATTAACGGTGGGTTTTTCTATTTCTGCTTTTCGCGCGAGCCCAATTACGCGGGGGCGGGCACCGTCCTCCTGACCTTGAGGGCCTTGAGGCCTTTGGGGCCGTCCTCGGCCTCGTATTCGACGGATTCGCCATCTTCCAGGGTTTTATAGCCGTCGCCTTCGATCACCGTGTGGTGGACGAAGACGTCGCGGTTGTCTTCCGCCTGGATGAAGCCAAACCCCTTTTGATCGTTGAACCACTTAACCTTCCCGGTGGCCATGGTGAGCCACTCCTTTCCAACTAAAGACGTGAGGGAAAGCCGATGAGACGACCTGCCCGTGGTACGCGGCACCATGTAAAAGCCCGTCCGAGCCCATCGCTGACGGTTCGCCTGATCGTGCCCGCAGGCGGTTTACTATTACATAAGTACCACATCGAATGGCTGAGGCACAAAAAGTTGTGTTTTTGGCAATGCCGAGTTGCATGCGATTTCGATCCACGAGTTATCCACACGGGAGATGCGATATGGCCGCGGATGTATGATCGGACTCATCCATTAAAGAAATCAAGTCGGTGAAACACCGATTTACGTTCAGGAGTGGAGAGCCGGTGTGATGCCATTTAAACTCATAGCCAATAGAGATTTGCAGGTGTCTCTCACCTTTTGAACAGCAACGTTTCTTTTCCTAATCTGAGGATTTTGACGAGCCCAATTTCTCATAAAATGAGGTTCAGACTGCTTTAACCTCGACGAACATGTCCACAAGTTATCCACAATGGCGTCTCCCCTTGCATTTCGCACCGGGCTGTGCAAACTGTTCCCGCCCGCAAGAGCCTCGACCGCATGAACCTTCTCGAAACCACAAAGCTGATCAAGCGTTACAACGGTCGCACCGTCGTGAATGAGGTCAGTTTCGTGCTCGCCCAGCGAGAGGTCGTTGGCATCTTGGGACGCAATGGGGCGGGGAAGACGACCACCTTTCGGATGATCATCGGGATGATCCGGCCGGAATCGGGCGTGGTGACGTTCGACGGCTTCGATGTGACCAACTTGCCGATGTACAAGCGGGCCCGGCGGGGGATGGGGTACCTGTCGCAGGAGCACTCTATTTTCCGGCAACTGACCGTCTGGCAGAACCTGATGGCCATCCTGGAGACGCTGAACATCAAGCGTCCGGAGCGCATCCGGCGGGCGAACCAGCTTTTGGACCAGTTCGGCTTGACGCACGTCAAAGAGAACATCGCGAGCCGCTGCTCGGGGGGCGAGAAGCGCAAACTGGAGATCGCACGGGCGCTGGTGACTTCGCCGAAGCTGATTTTGCTGGACGAACCGTTCTCGGGAGTGGATCCGATTGCGGTGGAAGATTTGCAGCGTGAGATCAGGCGACTCAAGGAAGAGTTCGGCAAGTCGGTGCTGATCACGGACCACAACGTGGAGCGGACGCTGGAGGTTTGCGACCGGGCACTGATCATCAATGACGGGCTGAAGATGGCGGAGGGGTCGCCGAAGGACATCATCAATAATCCGAAGGTGAAAGAGGCGTACCTGGGGCGGACATTCAAGGGGGATGAGTTCGATGGGGACGAGTTCAATTGACCTGCTGTTTTGGCAGGTGGCTTAGTTTTGCAGAACGCGGCGAGGGCGGAATATGGTGCGCCATGGTGCGGTTTGGCGGGGATACGCATGGAAAACTTATCGCGTAGCAGGTTGAGTGCTCTTGTGGCGACGGTTTGACCGGGTGGCTTCGTTTTACGCCGGCGCGCGGAGGGTCGAGTCGCGGTGGGTTTGTTTGGAAATAGCAGGCCCCAGACGGAGGGATGCGTGGGTTTGCGCGCTGGTCGGGTCGGGGCTTTGGGTGTTGGTAGAGCAAGTTTGATATCCCCCGTGAGCATGATGATTTCCCCTTTTTCTTGCGCAGATATTGTATCCGGAATGGACTGAAAATGCGAGGAAATATGGCTGGAATTATTGGGGCGGCGCGGCGTGGGCTGCGCGAGTTTTGGCTTCAGCTGCGATGCGGTTTGGATTGGCGGCGGAGTTGATTTATAGGAAGTTCCATTGTGTGAAGGACGGACCTCCGTGGGCTGCTTTACGTCGGAGTACCGACTACAGCCCACTGCGGTAGGGAGCGGCAGAGGTGGGCGAGGGTGCGCTGATTTGTTTGATAGTCGGGCGTTTTCACTGGCGCGAGTGAGCAGGGTGCACTGAGTGGAAACAGGTCGAGGATGTACAATGTGTCGCTAACAGGAACGGTGAAGGATGATGAAGCAATCGGTCAAAGTCGGGAGCCAGGAGATTTTCATTACCCCGAGCGAAGCGGAGGACGGATCGTTCGTCGCATCCACGCGCGGGAAGCATGCGGATCAGACGTTTGGGGCGGACGACTGGACGGACCCGCGGGTGCGGCTGGGGGCGGCGCGGACGATTTGCGAGGCGTTTGCGATCACGCGGAATAATCAGAATATGACGAAGGTGGCGAAGGCGATTGATGAGGCGATGGGGTGAGGTGGAACGAAAGCGCCCGTCCCCGTTCGCGCCCTTCGATTTGATTGGTCTGGGCGTCAGCAGGACGTTGTCCTGCAGCTATCCGGGTAAGCATCAGGGCGAGGACTTGAGATCGACGAGGAAGGCGTCGATGTAGTCCCACTTGGCGGGGGCGGCGACGTGGGGGCGGCTGCGCTGGAGGTAGGCGGCGAAGCTGTCGGCGAAGTCTTCGTAGGGGTTGTCGCGGGCGTGCTGGGTTTCGAAGGTCGTGCCGGTGGCGTAGGTCCAGTGGCCGTCGCCGGAGAGGGTTTGGCCGGCGGGGATGGGGTTGGCGGCGGCGTGGGGGGCCCAGTTGGAGAGGGCGCGGAAGTCGTGGCCGGCGGCCCAGTAGGGGTTGTGGGTGGATTCGTCCCAGTTGTGGCCGAGCTCGTGGAGGGGGACGAAGGTGGTGAACGCGGGGCCGCCGGCGAACGTGCCGTCGTAGATGGTGACGTAGCCGATGCGATTGTTGGTAGCGGCGTCGGTGGAGGAGTTGGCGCCGCGAACGAGGACCTGGTCGCCATCGTGGAAGGACTGGTTGAAGCCAGCGGGCATGCGGAGAAGCTGTGTGCCGTTCATGCGGAGGTGGAGGATTGCGAAGCCGGTGTCGAGGGCTTGGACTTCGGCGTCGGACCAGGTGCGGTCGCCGGGGCGGAACCAGATGCGGCTGTCTCCGTCGGCGATGTTGGCCGTGGTGATGTCTTCGTAGCGGCCGGTGCCGTCGGCGGATTCGGGGAGGAGGAAGCGGTCGTCGCCGGCGCCGCCGTCGAGGGAGTCGGCGTCGCCGATGCCGCCGAAGAGGGCGTCGCGGCCGTCGCCGGCGATGAGGCCGTCGGCGCCGGGGCCGCCGTAGAGGGCGTCATTGCCGGCGAAGCCGGTGAGGATGTCGTCGCCGGCGCCGCCGAGGAGGGTGTCGGCGTCGTTGGCGCCGGCGAGGGTGTCGTTACCGGAGTCGCCGATGATCGAGCAGGGGAGGGGGACGCTGAGGGCGAGGGTGACTGTGTCATTGCCGCGGCCGGTCTCGATCTGCAGGCCGGCGACGCCGCGGAGGCGCCAGGTGGAATCAACGACGCCATTGACGGTGATCTTGAGGCGGCCGTGGCGCATATTGGCGAAGACGACGTCGGAGTGGCGGCCGGTCATGACCTCGATGTAGCCGGTGGATTCGTTGAAGGCCACGGAGCGGAGGAGGCGGGGTTCGAGGGGGTCGATCCGCATGGGGGGAGGGTACCGCGCGGGAGAGTGGGAGGGGAAGTGCCTTTGAGCATAGTGATCGATGCACTTGCAGTTAAACGAACTCGACTTTCAGGATGGGATGAAGCTCGATTCCGTTGAACTGTGACACACCGGTTTGCCCGTGCACTTTGTCGAAGAAACCGACACCGGTAAGCCGAACGCGCGTCGGCTTGGTCTTGCTCATGAAAGATGCCCCGAGGCCCTGGGGCGGGGTGGTGAACGCCTTGGGAGCGATGGCTGCCATGGCGCTTACCCGCCGCATCGCCAGCGTGGCTGCATCTTTGCTCAAGGAGTTGCGCGGGACCCACTTGGATCCCATGGGAACAAAATTCTTGGGATTGAGCTTTTTGACGATCTTGTCATCGATCGCGGCGCGCGCGGTTTTCATGTTCTTGATCCAAGGGCTCGATGGCTGCACGAACGGCGCGCGCGGCGTCGGCACTTCCGCGATCATGTGCTGACCACTGGCGCCCTGAAGCACCAGGTGATAATCGCCGTCGTCTTCCTGTTTGACAGCGATGACGTCGGCCGTGATTCGCCAAATCGTCGTTTCCACCGGAGTTGCACGACGATCCTGGAAGGCTGGAAACAACTGGGTGACGGGAAGCATATTGGCGGGCCTGGCAATGCTGATCAGCTCTTCCACGGTCGTGTCGACGATCATCGAGACCACCGCACCGACGTCCAGGTCGGCGCCGGTCTTGACCGGCCAGCGTTCTTTGCCGGGCTTGATCGCCAGCAGCGCGATCACGTCGGCAGCCGCCTGGGGCAAGACCTCGGGGACGACGTAGGTTACCCCCGCCGCGGCCTTGATCTGCGCGGCGTCGCTGGGGTTGGCGACGGGCATCTTGTTTACGTCCTGAGGCGCCGCTGTGACCGGCGCGACGACGATGGGAAGGATCGCCGAAGGCATCGGTCCGGCCGTGATGTCTTGGGTGCGCCCGAAGACGACAAATCGCGGTGTGCAGTCGCGGTTGCTTCCGTCACCGGCACCCTTCATCGTGTATCCGGTCGCCGCAAACAGCCTCTGATTGGGAAACATCCGCCGCACCGTCAGGTAATCGCCCCACTCGCCTTTGCCTGAGGTTTGGTCGTCCAGCGGGCCACGCTCGCTTGCTGCCACCACAACGTCCTTGCGGTCGTTGGTCAGGATGCCGACCACATGGGTGGGGAAGCGTGGTTTGCCTCCGATCATGTAGGAGATGCCGACCTCGTCGTTGACATTGGTCGATAACGCGGCATAACAGATAGCCGAATCCGGGTCGAAGATGTTGACGTCCTCAAGCAGCGTCTGATGCGTGGCGTCGATCTTGGCGATCTGTATGAACGGACGGGTGCGGTGATTCGATGGCGCATCAACCCCCCACGCAAACCACAACTCGTTCCCAGCCAGCGTCGCCCCGGTGATTCGGGAGTCAGCGCGATCGAGCCATCGCCGCCCGTCAGGTGTGCGCGACATGTACCCGTTTCCTCCGATCCACCGCGCTACTGGAATCGGTGTCGAAGCGGGTTCGGGCTCGCTCTCGTCCCACCTGAATAAGCGCAAGGTACTGGTGTTCTCATGGGCGGCAAAGAACGCGGTCGTCCCGCAGTTTTGGGCAACGCGGAAACTCTGTAGCTCGGCGGAAACGAACTTTTCAGCGACATTCTGGTTGCTCTCGATGCCTTCCAGCGGGATGCGCACCACCGCTGACCCGGCACCGGCACCCTGGAAGATGTTGGTCGTCATGTAGAGGAAGTTTGCGCCAACGGCCAGATCGGGATAATCAAGAAAAGCGCCGGGGACGTTCAGCGCGGCGGTGGTGATGTCGAACAACCGCCATTTGCCGGCGGCGACATCCGCCGTCTTGGCAAATGCCAGCCGTTGAAAGTTGTCGGAATCGGTGGCGTTACCGTATTGCAATAGCCAGACGAACGTGTCGATCTGCGGGATGTAATGCGCGACTTGATCGCAGCAGAAGCTGTTTCCAGGCGGGTCGAAAGCCGCAAATGCGGTGGCGGGATCGATGAATTGAAACGTCTTGCCGCCGTCGACTGAAACCGCTGCGTACCAGTTACCGGTATAAAGCACTACCTGCCCATTTGCCGCGCAGGTGGGCTCGCCGACGTTCGAAGCAGTATTCTGCGCGGCGGGATTGGTCAACTCGGCATTGGTCAGCAAGGCAAGCTCTCCCAGCGGCAGCGGCAGCGGCAGCGGCGCCGGCCCAGCCATGGCAAACGCCCGGTGAAAGATGACAGCATCGCTGGCGCTGTGGAAATCCCGCTCGGCGCCTTCCCGAATAAAGGGAAGGACGTGCCGCGGGTGGATGCGCTTGGGTTTGATGAACTTGGGCGGCTGTGCGAGGTGCTTGACCTGGGTCGGCCGGGAAGTCGGCCGGTGCAAACGAAACTGGGCGACCGATGGCGTCGCCGCCGGGGCCTTGGGGGTCTTTCGAGTTCGCCGGCTTTTCTTCGCGGCCATTCGCTACCCTTTCACCCCCAGGTTTGACGGCAATGATCGCTCGACGTCACTCCGTTACGGGTCCTGCTCTGATTGAGGTTCGGGAACCGCGGGAAGGGGGCGTCGCGCGTGAATGTGTTTACCTTCGGGAGCCTTGGGCGGGTCTGGTTGATAGCTCACGCGAATTTCCCCAATCTGTCTGAGCTGGATGGCCGGCCCCGAACGGGTTGCCGCCGACGGCGCCGCGCGTGTTTGACGCTTCTTGCGCTTACGTCCCATCGCGCCGACCCTCAGCGGTGTGACAGATGCCGCAGGCGCGCCACCAAGTGCAAACAGCCGCGCACTATCGAGCGGCGGAACCAGACAATGCCGGCGATCGCCACGATCGCAAAGAGGATAATGAATTCGAAGGCGCCGCTGCCGCGGTCCGGGGAAATGCCAAACCAACGCTCGATGAAATCCATGAGCTGCTCCTCGATTGGACTATGGAGTCTATGACTTTGATGAATATTGTGCAACCAATTTCACTGGAGCGGTGGATCCCTTACCCGCGATGTGGGTCAACAGTGGTTTCCCGCGCGGAAGAATCGTTGCGGCGCCTTACCGGTCACGGATCTGAATTCGCGAATGAAGTGAGATTGGTCGAAATAACCCGCCTCGACAGACAGGCGCGTCAAGCTCGTGCCTGCGCGGTGCAGGCTGATGACGTGGCGCACGCGGATAATCGACGCAAGCTGCTTGGGCGACGCTCCCACAGCCCGGCGGAATCGCTTCTCCAGACGGTCCTGACCGATGCCGAGCGCCGCCGCGATGGCGGCGATCCGAACCGATCCATGATGTGCGCGGATCGCCCGTACTGCAGCAGTGACGATCGGGTCCGGATGCCGCGCCGCACGGCGCGTGAGCAGAAACTGCTCCAGGATCGCCACGCGATCGGCATGATTCGCCGCGGCGGCGATGCGTGATTCAATGCGCTCGATTTCCGAGCGAGAGAGCAGTGCATCGAGCCCCACAAATGTCCCGAAGAACTCGTGTAGCGGTTCGCCAAAAAAGTGCGCGGCTCCCCCTTCGTGAAACATCGCCAGGAGCATCCCTCCGCTGGCCGAGGTTCGAATCTGGCGCGTCGTATTGCGCAGGCCGGTGAAGACCGCATTGGGAAGCACAGCCGACCCTTCGCCATCCAGCATCCTCGCCGATCCACTGAATCGAAACCCCAAGGCGATGGCGGTGTCGGGGATCAGCACGCGCGTGGTCTCCTCTTGGGCCTCGAGGATGGTAAACGTGCGTACGAAAGGGGCGAGCGGCTCGGTGGGAGCGAACGTCAGCATCTGCATGTTGAGAATGGTAGGCATCCGTCTTGTTGCACAGCAAGGCAATGAATTCGTCCAATTCCGCCCCATCGCGGCGGCTTATCGTTGGGCCTCATGAGATACCTCAACCTTTCGTCCATCGTGTTGGTCGCGGCGCTTTCAGGGTGCGCTGCAACAAGCAATCCACCTATCAGGAGTTCGTCAATGCGTACGGAATCGTCCGATCAGAACAAGCGGTTAGTTCAGGCCATCTACCAGGACTGCATCAATGCAGGACGGCTGGAGCTGCTGGAGGACTTGATTTCAGTCGAGTTTGCCGGCCCAAACGGCCAGAGAGGACCATCTGGATTTGCAAGTGGCATTCAAGAGCTTCGAGCGGGGTTCCCAGACATCCACTTCACGCTGGAGGACCTGGTCGCAGAGGAAGATCGAGTCGTTGTCAGATGGAGGTGGGAGGGAAATCATACCGGTTCATTTCGCGGGCTCCCGCCGACGCAGAAGCGCGTGAACAACACGGGAATCGTCATCTATCAGATCGATCACGGCAAGGTCATTCGAGCGTGGGTGGAGACGGACCGGCTAGGCGCTCTCCAGCAGATCGGCGTGGTTCCGACCCACTTCGTTCCCGGAACTCAGCCCGCGCGCTGACAAGTCCGGCGGCGTTTGCCCAACGCCGCGGTGCAGCGCAATGTCTGGCAAAGCGAGATCGAGTTCAACGAAGAGAGAAAAATTATGCGTTTGATCATTCTCGGCGCGACTGGCGGAATCGGCCAACATCTGTTGCAGATGGGCCTTGAGCGCGGTCACCAATTGACCGCCTACGTCAGGTCGCCAAACAAAATCTCCGAACAGCACCATCGCCTGAACATCGTAAGTGGCGATCTGTTCAATGCCGGCGCAATGGCTCGATCCATTACCGGACACGACGCGGTGCTCTCCGCATTCGGCCCGACAACTATCCGAACCACCACGCTGCGCCGCGAGTTCGGGCGCACACTGGCGACGGCGATGCACGAGAGCGGCGTACGGCGAGTGCAGCTCGTGTCTGCGGCTTTTCTTTTCTCGAAGATCGGGATGTTCGGGGCGCTCCTTAAGCCCACGCTATTCCGGTTCATGGCGCCGGACATGGCCGCTATGGAGCGGGAGATCATGAAAGTCGAGCTGGAATGGACGATCCTCCGGCCGCCGCGCCTGACGAACGGCCCGCTCACCCGCAGCTATCGGGTCGCCGATGGCGAACTGCCTCCATCCGGTAACGTGATCTCGCGCGCGGACGTGGCAGAGTTCATGATCAACGAAGCAGAGACGCCGGCGCATATTCGCCGGATCGTAGGACTTGCGCGTTAGAGCGGTCCGAGACAATCCTCCTGAGAAAGTCATCGAGAGCGAGCGGATTGTGCTTCGGGGAAGAAGATCCCGAAGAAAGCTGCGCGGAACTGCCAGTAGATGACGAACCAGAGCGCCGTTACCACCAGGCCCGGCACAATGCCCCCCGGATCCATGAGCGCGTGGAAAAGCAGAATGTTGACGATCAATGGTCCGGCGATGATCAACGCCAGCGGAACGGTGCGCCGAAAGAGGAACAACACGCCCGCGATCAGTTGCAGTGCAAAAACAAACGTCAGGTAGTGCGATGCAACCATGACCGTCACATACTGCTTGACCATCTCGGACTGCGGCGGCTGCTGCGGAATGAAATGCAGGAAACCGTTCAAACCAAAGACGATGAAAACGAGCGCGATCAAATAGCGCGCGACGATGGAAGCGATCTTCATAGGGTTCTCCTGCTTGGACTGGGTTCTGTATGCAATTCCTCGCGCAACCTGGGGGCGACCCGCGTGCCTAGTAGTTCGATGGCTTGCATCAGCTTCGCGTGCGGGAGTGAGGCTGCGTTCATTTGGAAGGTGAAGCGGGAGACGCCGCCTAGTGCTTCGCTGTGGCGGATGATTTTTTCGATCACTTCGTCGGGGCTGCCGATTAGTAGTGCTCCGTGGGGACCGCGCTGGGCGTCGAAGCCGGCGCGGGTTACGGGGGGCCATCCGCGCTCCTTGCCGATGTCGTTGAAGGCTCGGGCGTAGCCGGGGAAGAAGTCGTTGGCGGCCTCCTGGGTTGTGGTGGCGACGTAGCCGAGGGAGTGGACGCCGACCTTTAGTTGATCGGGCGAGTGGCCCGCGCGCTCGCCGGCTTCGCGATAGAGATCGACGAGCGGGCGGAAGCGGCGCGTTTCGCCGCCGATGATGGCGACCATCAGCGGAAGACCGAGGGCGCCGGCGCGAACGAACGAGGCGGGCGTGCCGCCGACACCGAGCCAGATGG
Organism: Phycisphaerales bacterium; assembly: GCA_028291615.1. Taxonomy (GTDB): domain Bacteria; phylum Planctomycetota; class Phycisphaerae; order Tepidisphaerales; family Tepidisphaeraceae; genus RYN-433. Next base: position 11,059 of record JAQGHM010000199.1, read on the forward strand.
GCAAGGGATTTTGCAAGGGTCTGGGGTAGACGCCCTGGCCTGTGAGGGGAGCTCGATGTTTGCCGGACCAGGTGACGTGTTCGTTGGCGCGGATCTTGAGGAGCAGGTCGAGATTCTCGGCGAAGAGGGAGTCGTAGTCTTCGAGGCGCAGGCCGAATAAGGGAAAGGAATCGATGAACGAGCCGCGGCCTACGACCATCTCTGCGCGGCCCTGTGAGATGAGATCGAGAGTGGCGAAATTCTGGAAGACCCGGACGGGGTCGGCTGAGCTGAGGACGGTCACGGCGCTGGTGAGGCGGATGCGGCTGGTGCGCGCGGCTGCAGCGGCGAGGATGACGGCGGGGGCGGAGTCGAGGAAGTCCTTGCGATGATGTTCGCCGATTCCGAAGACGTCGAGCCCGACCTGGTCGGCGTGCTGGATTTCCTCGATCAGGTTACGCAGGCGATCGGTGGGGCTTAGCGCGCGGCTGGTGTCGTCGTGGGCTGCGGCGAAACTGTCGATGCCGATTTGGAGGGGAGGGTTCATGGGAGCCTATGCGAATGATAGCGCGTGATTCGTGGACATTGCACCTGGACGCGGCCCGCGAGCGAGCCGGCTAAACGGGGCGGGATCTTCACGATGATCGCGCGGTCTTCAGCGCTTTGGTCCACCAGAGGAGGTCGTCGAGCATCGTTGTGGCGGGCTTCTCCAGCTCTGCAAGTCCCTTGTCCACGTCGCCGCCTTGATAGTGCGCCCAGAGGGTTGCGACGGGGATATGTACGGATGAGCGCACCGGGGCGATTTGAAGCTCGATCATGGTTTCGCGGAGTTGCTGGACGCTGCGCGCGCCCATGGCGCTGCCGTAGCTCACGAAGGCAGCGGCTTTGCGGTTCCACTCCGGGTAGACCCAGTCGATGGCGTTCTTCAGTACGGCTGAGGGGCCGTAGTTGTATTCGGGGGTGACGAAGATGAAGGCGTCGGCGGCGGCGATCTCGGCGGTCCATCGCTGGACGACCTCGTGTTGGTAAGGCGTGCGGCCGGGCATGGCGGGAGTCAGGGGTTGGTCGAAGAAGGGCATGGGAAAGTCGCGCAGGTCGAGCAGCCGGGCTTCGACACCGCCGCGCCTGCGGAGGTGTTCGAAAATCCAACGGGCTGGTTTTTCAGAGAAGCGACCCTCGCGGGTGCTACCGATGATTACGGAGATGACGTTCATGATTTGCTCCTGATTTCTTCCGGGTGCGAATAACGCCTTTAATCAACCCTAGCGCCCAATCGCATTTGAGTCAATTATCTTTATGTCAATATAATCGGCTCGTGGTATAGTTAAGGTTTTGATTGGTGATTCTTCATGAAGAAAGACGCTCCGACTCCCGTGCATGCGTGGCTTGTGATGATGAAGGCGGCGCAGGCGATTACGCGCTATGTGCTGGCTGACCTTGAGGAGACGGGCTTGGGCGTATCTGATTTCTCGGTGCTTGAGGTGCTGTTGCACAAGGGGCCGCTGCCCGTCAACGTGATCGGCCCGAAGGTCAACCTGACGCCGGGATCGATCAGCGTGGCGGTCGATCGGCTGGTGTCGAAAGGGCTGGTCAGCCGGGTTGAGAGCGCGGAGGACCGGCGGATTCGCATCGTGGCGTTGACGGCGCGCGGAAAAGGGGTCATTGCGCCGATTTTCCGGGAACACGTTGCGACGATGGAGAAAGTGTTCGCGGGCCTTTCGGCTGAGGAACTGCGGCAATTCGAACAGCAGCTCAAGCGCATCGGGAGGCAGGCGGAGTCGCTGCTGGACCAGCGCGTTGGCAAACGTCGCTCGGCGAAAGATCGCGTCTAGCAATGGATTTTGATTCGTGTTGTTGTCGGGAGCGGGGGGAGACATAATGAACCCAGGGGACGAAGGCAGATGGGCTTATGGCGCCGATGACGGGTGGTGGATGGACTTGGGAGTGGATCGCGCTGGGGGTGATGGTGTTGGCGGCGTTGTTGCTTGCGGCGGCGCTGGTGGGATTTGCGATTCGGCAGCGCGGGTTGGCGGGGCGGGCGGAGGCTTCTTGCGGGCGGTGCGGGTATGACGTGCGGGGGTTGCCGACGTTTTTCTGTCCGGAGTGCGGGTCGGATTTGCGGGAGGTGGGGATTTCGTCTGGGTCGCCACGTCGGGTGATGGGGCTGTTGATATTGGCGATCGTTGCGAGTCGCAGGCGGATGCTGGTTTGGACGCTGGCGGTTGTGGCGATGACGCTGCTGGTGATGTTCGGGGCGCTGGCGATGGTGATTCGATATAACGTGGAGCCGGTGGCGGAGGTGACTCTCGAGCCGGCGTCGAAGGCGTATCGGGTGATGGCGGTGTCGTCGGGGAACGTGCGGCGGGCGTCGGGGTGGTTAAACGCGCGGGCGGACAAGATCGTGGGGAAGGAATTCCTGGTTTGGCTGGGGTCGCCGGAGGGCGTGGTTGATTACAACACCGAGTTGCGAGTGGATCTGCAGACGTGGTCATACGGGGTTTATCATTGGGTGGGCGGGCGCTCGGCGACGCCGCCGGTGGCGGGGTTTGGGCGGGCGGAGCTGGAGCGGTTTTTCGCGGAGAGGAAGATCGACACGAAGCGTGCGGAGGTTGCGGCGGAGCTGGATTCGCTGATGAAGGTGATCGACGACTCGCGCGCGAAGCTGGTGAATCAGGCGGCGGAGCGGGCGGCGAACTTCAGGGTGGTGTCGTCGGTGGACAAGACGCAGGCGGGGTATGGGGGGACGGGGCCGGCGGGACCGCCGACGATTGGATTGGGGGGCGCGATTTGGTTGTTGGCGATGGTGGGGGTTGTGGTGGGGCAGATGTGGCGGTTTCGGGATGGGGGGGTGGGAACGGATATTGGCGCTCGGCCGTCAACCCAACTATCTCCCGGAGTACCGGGAGAGGGAGGAAGGGTGGCGCGGACGGTGACCGTGCTGTTTTCGGATATTAAGGATTACACGGCTCGGACGGCGGCGGCGGGGCGGGCGGGGGCGATCGAACTGGTGCGGCGGCATCGGGAATTGGCGGGTCCGGTGATCCGGCAGCGGCGCGGGGCGATCGTGAAGACGATGGGGGATGGGCTGCTGGTGACGTTCGAGAGCGCGACGGATGCGGTGTTGGCGGGGCTTGAGGTGCAGGCGGCGGTGGCGGCGCACAATGGGGCGGCGGGCGCGGGGGAGGAGTTTCAATTGCGAATCGCGGTCGCGACGGGAGAGGTGATCGTTGAGGCGGGCGATGTGTATGGCGAGACGGTGAATTTGGCGTCGCGGCTGCAGGGGGTGGCTGGGGCGGGGCAGGTGGTGTTGTCGGGGGTGACGGCGTCGCTGGTGAATGCGCGGGAGGTGGGGGTGGAAGCGAATGGGGAGGTTCGGTTGGTGGGATTTGCGTCGCCGGTGACGGTTTTTGTGGCGCGGGTTGCGGATGGGGTGGCTGGCTGAAACGCGGGAAATTCATTGGAACCTTGGGGCGGGGCGGGTATCTCTAAGCTAGAATGGGTTTAACGGAGACTCGATATGACGCTTGCTCGAATGCTGGTGGCGGGTGGGTTGGGGGTTGTTCTTGTGCTGGGGCCGGTGGGGCGAGCGGAGGATGTGGGGGTGGTGAAGGTTGAGAAGAAGGAACTGCTGACCGACGACCACGCGGGGCATGACAAGCCCGCCACCAAGCCAGCGCCGGCTGCGGCGAAGAAGGTGGCGGTGGAGGTGAAGGTTTCGCCGGAGGCGAAGGCGGAACTGGCGAAGGTGACCGAGGCGTATCAGAAGCTGGGATCGCTCGAGGTGGCGGGGACGATGTCGTCGGATATCTCGGCTGGGGGCGAGGTGCAAAACGAGCGCGCGAGCTTTGAGGGGTCGTTCGTCGCGCCGAATAAGTTTCGTCATGAGATGAAGGGGGACATCGTGGTGGGATCGACCGGCGAGAAGTTTTACGCGTTTCGGCCGGCGCGGAATGATTACAAGGTTTCGGACGCGGCCAAGGAGCGGGTGGCTTGGGACAAGCTGCCGAATCCGATGCGCGACGTGTTGCAGATGCAGAATCCGGGGTTGATGTGCGCGGTGGTGGAGGATGCGGGGAAATTCCTGGTCGAGGGCGTAAAGGAAGTTTCTAAAGGCGCGGACGTGATGGTGGCGGGGAAGTCGTATGCGGTGCTGATGTTCGTTGGGGACAAGATGGATTATCGGGTGCTCTTGGATCCGGAGACGCACCTGGTGCGGCAGGTGGTGACGGATTTGAAGCGATCGATCCAGGCGAGCGGCCGGGATGATGTGGAGCGGGCGTGGGTGACGGTGGATTACACGACGGTGAAGCCGGCGGCGAGCGTGGCGGAAGGGGCGCTGGCGTGGTCGGCGCCCCAGGGGGCGAAGGACGCGGCGACGGCGCCGGACGCGGACGAGCACGACGCGTCAGCGCTGGTGGGGAAGGACGCGCCGGACTTCAAGTTGAATGGCATGGACGATAAACCGGTGACGATGGCGGAGCTTAAGGGGTCGGTCGTGGTGCTGGACTTCTGGGCGACGTGGTGCGGGCCGTGCAAGGCTTCGCTGCCGGGGCTGAATAAGATTTACGTAGATCTTAAGGAGAAGGGGCTGAAGGTTTACGCGGTGGATCTGGAGGAGCCGAAGGAGACGATTCAGCCGGTGGCGGCGAAGCTGATTCCGGATCTGACGGTGCTGTTGGATGAGAATTCCGCGGTGTCGAAGAAGTACGGGGTAAGCGGGATTCCGCAGACGGTGGTGATCGGAAAGGACGGGCGGATCAAGAAGGTTTTCATTGGGTCCGGGAATGAGGCGAAGATCCGTGCTGCTGTTGAGGGTGCGCTGGGGGAATAGCGAAGCGCGAGATCGGCGCAGCAAGAACGGGAAACGTAGGGGCGATGTTTCGGCGGCGGCGGGCGGGGTTTTCGCGCGGCTGAAATAGAAAAGTTCGGGGTAAATCGGCTCGATAAGTTCACAGAGGAGCGAATCCTCATCGATCGAGAGTTGGGGGGTTGTGCGCCCCACGGGGCACGTCGCGCGGTAGAGGTATGAAAGAAGAGCTGCTGGCCCAGATTCGACAGTGTCCGACGTTGCCGTCGCTTCCGGCGATCGCGATGGAGGTATTGAACCTCGCGCAGAGCGACGAGGTGGACATCGCGGAGATCGCGCGGATCATCTCGCGAGATCCGGCGCTGTCGGGCAAGATCCTTCGGACGGTGAACTCGAGCTTTTACGGGCGCAGCCAGAGTGTGAGCCAGGTGAGCCAGGCGCTGGTGATCCTGGGGCTGCAATCGGTCAAGACTCTGGTGCTGGGTTTTTCGCTGGTGGGAAACCTGCAACAGCAGCAGAAGTCGAAGTCGAAGACGAAGGGGTTCAATCACATCGATTACTGGCGGCGGAGCATCTACGCGGCGACGGCGGCGAAGACGCTGGCGGGCAAGACGCAGATGGTGCAGGCGGAGGAGTGTTTCCTGGCGGCGCTGCTGCAGGACATCGGCATGCTGGTGTTGAACCAGGTGATTCCGGCGGAGTACGGGGCGGTGATCGCGAAGGCGGCGGCGCACCGGGATCTGGCGGCACTGGAAGGCGAGGCGCTGGGGGCGACGCACGCGGAGGTGACGGGGTTTCTGGCGGATCAATGGAAGCTGCCGCCTCTTTTGTCGATGCCGATGCGGCACCATCACGACCCGCAGGCGGTGGCGGACGCGCAATTGCGCAAGCTGGCGGACGTGGGGTACGTCGCGGGATTGTGCGCGGACGTCTACGTGGACGAGAACCCGACGGGCGCGCTGGCGGAGGTGCGGACGTATTGCACGGATCGCTTCAAGATGAGCGAGGCGGAGTGCGACGCGATGTTGAGCGAGATCGGCAAGCGCACCAAGGAGATCGCGCCGCTGTTCGAGATCAAGCTGGACCGGGCGAGCGATTTTGACGACGTGCTGAAGCAGGCGAACGAGGCGCTGGTGGAACTGACGCTGCGCACGCAGCAGCAGGCGGTGA
>JAQGHM010000203.1 GCA_028291615.1 Phycisphaerales bacterium
GCGGCCGGGGGTGGCGGCGTAGCGGGCGGCGTCGAGCCAGTCTCGGGCGCGGTGCTCGCCGTCTTGGGGGGAGGCGAGAAGGCGATCGACGACCTTGTCGTAAGCATTGGCGGATGGGTCGCTAACGAAGGCTTCGCCCTCGGTGGGGGTGGGTGGGAGGCCTATCAGATCGAAGGAGACGCGGCGGATCAATGCGCGGCGATCGGCCTGGGCGGCGGGTTTCAGATGAGCTTGCTCGAGCCGCGCCAGGACGAAGGCGTCGATGGGGTTGCGCACCCAGGTGGCATCATTAATAGAAGGCGTCGGCGGGCGCGTCGGGGCGATGAGCGACCAGTGTTTTTCCCAGGTGGCTCCCTGTTCGATCCATCGGCGGATGATTTCCTTTTGCGCGGGCTTCAGTTCCTTGCGGGACTTGGGCGGGGGCATGACGTCGTCTTCGTCCTCTGTTGTTACCCGCTGGTAGAGGAGGCTTTGCTTTAGATTCCCCTTGATGATGGCTGGGCCTCCCTTGCGTTCTCCGAAGAGGCCTTCTTCTTTGTCCAGGCGTAGCCCGGCTTTTCGCGTGCCGGGGCCATGACAGGCGAGGCAGTTTTCGGCCAGGATAGGCCGGATATCACGATTAAATGAAACGGTTGGTTCTGCTGCCAGCGAGTACGACGTGTAGAACAAAGGAATAAACGAAAACAAAACTGAAAGCTGGATGTATTTGATCATTGATACCCAAGTCCCCGAGTAGTTACTCGTCATATTAATCAATGTTCGCGCGGAAGTATGCGGATTGCGCGACAATGGGAAGGGATTTAGGGCGTTGAGGAGGAAAAATGCGTGTCTCGGCCGGAAATTTGTTGAATGTCTTATGGCTTGGTTGTATTCTGTGAAATGCAGTTACCTGTCAAGAGGATTGGGCGTATTGGAGTGGCAGTTGGGGCTTGAGGCAGGCTGGCTGTGCGAGTGGCGTCGAGTTGAGGAGAGCCGTCGTCGCGTTTGCATGACGGCGTGAGGACCGAGTGTTACCGTCTGGAGGGAGATGTGCCAGCAGGGCGCTGGGCCATTTCGATTTCAATTCTTCGATATTCGATACATTTTTGAGGGCTGTCATCACGTTTATCGGCACTCCCGTGCCGGGGACGTGATTGTTCTTCGTTCGCGATTCACTCGCGGGCGAGCAGATGTTTGAGTCATTTGATATCGCGCGCGCTCTTGTGGGTCACTATCGCACAGGCGAGTGCGTCGATTAACGCAGTTGTTGACCGGGCCATCGTCCGGTGAGGAGATTTATGAAATTCGCGAGCAATCTGGGTCGTTCGGCGTCTACGTCATCCAATTCCACTGCGGCCAAGGGTTTGGCGCAGTGGGGCGCACGTCGGTTGGCGTTCCTAGCCGCGCTCGCGATTTTTTCAACGGCGGTGCATGCCCAGACCAATACGTGGACGGCTGGAAGCGCGTCGGACACGAATTGGGACACGACGATCAACTGGAGCCGGCTGTTGACGCCCGGCGCGTCTGACGACGTTGTATTTCCCACGCCGATCCCAAATCCGGGTTCGCTTGGCGATCCGACGACGATCTCTTTAAACGCGGGGGAACTCGCGAAGTCGCTGACGTTCAACGCCAGCTACACGTTGATGGGCGGGGAGTTAACGTTGGGCTCCGCGGGGAGCGTTAACGTGGCGGCGCTGCAGACGGCGACGATTTCGTCCTCGCTGATCGGCACGTCGGGATTGGCGAAGACCGGGGCGGGAAAACTGGTTCTCACTGGCACGAACACATACACGGGCGCGACGACGATTTCGGCGGGCGTGCTGTCGGCGGCAGTTCGGACCGGTGCGAGCTCGCTGGGGACGGGCGCGATTAATCTGAACGGGGCGACGCTGGAGCTGACACCGACGGCCGACACCTCGTCTAACGGCCTATCGGCGCGTCAGTTTATAACGAATGCGCAAAACGACACGCAGCGGATCGATTTCACGCAGACGGCGAATTTCACTCGTGTGGACGGGATCATCAACTTCCCGGACAACGCGCAATTGCCGCCGAGCAACGCGTTTCAATGGATCGGCAAGCTGAATATCACGACTGCCGGCTCGTATCAGTTCGGCACGGCAACGGACGACGGCAGCCGGCTGTTCATCGATGGGGTGATGGTGGTGCAGAACGACGGCGGGAAGGGGACCATGCTGGGGACGTCGAAGTTCATGGATCTGTCGGCGGGGATGCACGATATTCGTTTGGACTACGTCAACGGCGTAACCGGTGCGGCGGAGATTTTGAGTTACAACGGCCCGGACAGCGGCCAATCGCTGCAGCCGATCGGGCCGAACGCGCTTTACACCGCGGAATCCAATACGCTGGCCGGGTCGAGCAACGCAGTGGTGGTGGGGACGGGCGTGGGCAATGCATTGAACGTGACGGGGAATTCGACGATCAATCTAAACGGGACGGCCTTCACCCAGGTTCAGGTCGGGAATAGTTCGTTTGCGAGCGGGTCGTCGCTGACCTTGACGACCGCTGCCGAAGGCAAATCGCTGCGGATCGGGGGCACGTCAAGCTTTGGCAGCGCCGTGACCTTGAATCTGCTGGGCGATGGCACGCACGGTTCGAACATGTATTTCGACGGCGTGGTGAGCGACGGCGGAGTCGCCTCGAGGATTACCAAGACCGGTTTGGGTCGGCTGGTGTTCGATCAGACGACGGTGGCGAATGGGTTGAGCGCGGGGAGTCTGTTTGACATTCAGGCGGGCACGCTTTCATTGGTGGGGAGCAGCGCTGCGGGCACGTTCAACCCGATTGGGTCCGCGGGCATCCAGCTCAGCGGCGGCGGGCTTGTGCTGGACAGCAAGGTAGGAAACGCGACGTTCACGAATGCAATCACAATGACGCAGGACGCGTCGATTCAGACGCTGACCAATACCTCACTCACGACGCTGACTTCTGCGGTGGCGGTCCCGGCGGGCAAGACGTTGACGCTGGACGCGATCGCGGGCGGCAACCCGGTGAGCAGCGCCGGGGCGACGTTATTCATGAGTGGGGGGGTGAGCGGCACTGGCAATCTGAATATCATCTCGACGAACGTGGGCACGCTTTACACGGGGAATAATACCAACACCATCTTTAACCCCCTGAGGGGAAATGTGGCGTTCGGTGCGGGGACGGCGGGATTCACAGGTGCGGTGTCGGTAAACGGGGGGAGCTTGCAGTTGAACACCCCGCAAACCCTGGCGAACGCCAGCAGCATCACGCTGAACAACAACGCGCAGCTCAACCTGACGTTTGACGGCGACGGTACGGGACAGCGCGAGACGTTCGCTTACAACTACGTGCCGGTGGTCACGGGGACAAGCCTGACGATCGGCGTAAACCGAAGCAACACGGCGGTGGGGCCCAATTTCCCGTTGGCGGCGAACAAGACGATCCAGATCCCCTGGACGAGCAATGGACTGCCCCTGTCGGTAGTCAATGGCGCGGGATACAGCCTAGAGGTCCTTGGCGCGACGACGATGGCTGCGGATCAGACGTACAGCGTATCAACGGCGACGGCATCGGACGTGGGAGCGGGCCTAATCCAGACGGGTAAGATTTCGGGCGCGTTCAACGTGATCAAGCAAGGCGCCGGCGTGCTGGTGCTCAATAACGCGGCGAACGACTTCGGCGGGAGTTCGAACTTCATTGATATCCAAGGTGGCGTGGTTGCAGCGGCGACGGATTCGGCGCTGGGCAATGCGACCAATGGGATCCATCTGAATGCCAACGGCACGGCCAACGTGGGGCTTCGCGCCACCGGCACGTTCAGCACGGCACGGACGATCAGCTTCGGACAGGCGTCCAACGGGATCGAGGTGACCAGCGGCAAAACGCTGACGATCACGACGCCGTTCGACGTGCCCGGAGGCTCACTGGGCTTGGTGAAGAACGACGCTGGGGTGTTGGAATTGGCAGCGGACAACTCACAGGGAAACTGGTCAGGCAGCTACTCGCTGGGCGGCGCGCTGAACGGGGGCCTGCGAATTAACCAAGGTATCGTGCGGGTTCTCAATTCGGGCGCGCTAGGGCAATCGAGCAATCCGGTGGTCGTGTTCAACAACACCAACGCGGGCTTGGAGCTTGCGGGCGGGGTGAACGTGCCCAACCCGCTGACCCTCAATCACCTGGCAGCCAATAACTACGCGGCGGGAATCAACTGGGGCGGCGCGCTGCGGAGCATCAGCGGTGAAAATACCTGGTCGGGTGCGATCAATGAGAACCAGGACTCGGGCGTTTCGGCCGATGCCGGCGCGACGCTGAACCTGACGGGCGGGATCACGTTTAACGCGCACATCGTGGTGTTCGGCGGGGCGGGCAATGTCAACGTGACGGGCGGTTCGCTTAACACGGTTCACTCGCTGGACAAGATCGGCGCCGGCACGACGACCATCCAGTCGCACGTGGACGGCCCGACTGGGAACGGCATTCGCGTGTATGCGGGCAACCTGACGTTCAGCGGAAATGGTGAAGTATCGGTCGGCGGGACTGTGCAGACGATCCTCCAGCCGGGGGGCACGCTGAACCTGGACAACAGCGTCACGCAGTTGAACAATCGACTGGGTCCCCGCAACATCCAGTTCCTGGGCGGCAACCTGAACCTGATCGGCGGGACGGCGGCAGGCTCGAGCCTGGTGACCGAAACGATGGCGACACCGACGTTTAACCGCGGCCAGAGCACGGTCACGCTGCTGCCGGGCGCAGGCGGGGTGACGATGAACTTCACCGCCGCGTCGAACAGCGCAACGCCGGCGCAGAACGGCAGCCCATCCGGTGTGACCGCGCTGTTCCGCGGCTTGGGTACGAGTGCGACGGGGGGCGTAGGGACGATGGCTTGGACGGCGGGCGGCCTGACGTTCAACGGCCAGACCGGGGCGACGGCGACGACGACAAAGGGGCTTGTGCCCTGGGCGCTGGTTGACGCTTCGAGCACGGGTCTGGGCACGTCGTTCGCGACGGCCGACTCGGCGGCGACCATTGGGAACTCGACGACCAATCCGATCCGCGCGCTGTTGTCCACCGAGTACGCCTCGGGGGCGCTGGCGGTGAACGCAAACATGCTGGTGACGACGGCGCTGACCGCCCAGACGACGCAGGCGCCGAACTCGCTGACGATCGATACCGGCGGCTCGATTGCGATGGCGGCGGGGCAGAGCTTGTCGCTGTCGAGCGGCGGCGTGCTCATCCGCAACGGCGTGACGACGACGATCGGCGGGGCGGGCATCGTGAGCCTGCCAGCCGGCAACTCCCCTTGGTCGGTGCATACGGTCGGCACGGCGGCGTTGACGATTAACGCCGTAATGAGCGGCGGCAGCCAGGCTGACCGCGTCGGCCTGGTGAAGGGGGACGGGGGCACGATGACCCTGTCCACCCCGACCTCGACGATCACCGGCCTGAGCGGCCTGAGCGCGAATACGCTGAACCTGCAGACGGTTGTGAACCAGGGCAAGCTGGTGCTGAACGGCGGGAAAAACACGCTGGGCGCGAACAACTACCTCGAAATCGGCGCCGGCGGTACGCTGGACCTCAACGGCACGTCGCAGTACGTCCTTGGCCTATTCACGGACGGCGTCTACAACGGTATCCCCAACGCAGTGACGAGCGGCGGCACGCTGACCAACAGCGGGGCTGCCCAATCGACGTTCGTTACAAATTCCGACGCGCGCAACTTCTCCGGTCAGATCACGGGCAACACGTTCTTCAACCGCACGGGCACGATCACGGCGACGACGCTGTACGTACCGCAAACGTACACCGGCGGCACGCTGGTCAACGGCGGCACGCTGTCGCTGCGAGACTACGCGTCGCTGGTGAGCACGCCGACGATCGACATCAATTACGCCGCCCTGACAGCGGACAACGGTCAGGCGGCAAATATCACGGATCGCATCAATGATGCGGCTCAGATCAACCTGCGCGGCGGCACGCTGACGCTGCAGGGCCGGATTCAGACCGACAGCACGGAAACCGTGGGCGCGATCTCGGTGATCGAGGGCGTGACGGTGGTTGACTCGATCGCGGGCGGGACGGGGATCAACTCGGCGGTGCTGACGGCGGCGTCGCTGACGCGGCCGGCGGGCTCGTCGGGCGTGGTGATCCTCGGTCGCGGCAGCAGTGCAATTGACCAGAACGGCCAGATCGGCAGCAATCCCCGCATGCTGGTGACGGCGGCGCCGGCGCTGACGAACAACATCATCGGACCATGGGCGATCATTCGCCGCGACTGGGCAAGCAACATCCCGAGCCTGGGCATCGGTCAGTTGAACGCGACCGGTTTCGCAGGCTACTCGACCAACACGCTGACCGGCTCACCCCTGGCGACCGACAACATCAAGATCACGGCGCTGGGGACGACGACGACGCTGGCGGTTGACACGACGATCAATACGCTCAACCTGACGACGACGACGACGAACAGCAACTCCACCATCGACCTCGGTGGCAAGAAGCTAACGCTGGCGGGCGGCGGCATGATGTTCGGCCTCGACGGCGACAACCAGTTGCACACGGTCAGCAACGGCACGCTGACCAGCGGGTACGCCAACGGCGCACTGAACGACCTCTACGTGTACCAGGGCGCATTCGGCGGGACCAACCGCCTGCTGAATATCAGTGCGACCATCGCCAACAACGGCGCAACCCCGGTGCGGCTGATCGTGAACTCCGGCGACGGCGCCGGCAACGCTAACCGCACGATCCTCACCGGCGCCAACACATACAGCGGCGGGACGGTGGTCAACCAGGGGACGCTGCAGGTGGGGGCGAACGGCATGATTCCGGCTGGTGGCATCTCGCTCAACGGCGGCGCATTGACGCAAGCCGTGGGCGGGGTGATCAACCCGGCGAACGTGATCACGCTTAACGGCCCCTCGACGGTGAACTTTGCCAACAACAACACGATCGCGGGCTTGGTCTTCAACAACAACGGCGGCGGATCGAATGCGCACCAGGTGAGCTCGTTCACGCTGGGCGTGGGGAACAACGGCCTGGGGACGCTGACGATTGGGGCGAGCGGCATCGTTGCCACGTCGTCGAATGTGGCGGCCACCTCGACACTGGCCGGCCGGGCCGACTTCGGCGCGGCGGCAAACACGATCACGGTTGACCCGATCATGGTCAACGGCGTGGACATCAACCCGCTGCAGGCGGGACTAGCGCTTCAGGGCGTGGTCGGCTCGACCGGCGGCATTACCAAGCTTGGGGCGGGTACGCTCCAGTTGAACTCGCAAGACCTGTTCACCGGCCCGCTGACGGTCTCGGCGGGCGGAGTAAGTTTCGGCCCTCTGGGCAACACGGGTCTGGCAGCGGGCAACGCGGCGGGCTCGCGGTTCTCCAGCACGATCTTGGCGGCCGGCACGCGACTGAACCTTAATAACACGGACGCGACGATCGGCTCGCTGGCCGGTTCGGGCGTAGTGATCAACGTTGCGGCCGCGGGAACTGTTTCGGCCCAGGGCCTGGCGACGGGCCGCACGTTCAACGTCGGTTATGACAACACCAACACGACGTTCTCGGGCCAGTTCCTGAGATACAACGACGCGCTCCCCAACCCCTACCAGGTTCAGAAGATCGGCTCGGGCGTGATGTCGCTGACGGGGACGGGCAGCAACATGACCGGCACCCTGCAGATCAGCCAGGGCACGGTCGCCTACAGCGGCGCGGGCCTGGGGAGCTTCGGAACCTATCTCCCGGTTCCCAACGGCACGCTGACGCTCGATAACAGTGGCACCAATGTCAATAACCGCCTGACCAACGGCGTGGGCACCGGCAGCACGCTTAGCGTCGGCGGTGGCACGTTCCGCATGATCGGCAACAGCGGCGTGGCGACGGCCGAGACGATCGGGACGCTCAACATCAGCCCGGGCGGCAACCTGTATGGCAACAGCACGATCACGCTCGAGGCGAATGCCGCCAAGCCACTGACGCTGACGGCGCTGGCATTCGGCGGGATCAACATCGGCACGTCGGGCTTGATTCGCGGCATCTCGCCGACGGCCGGCAACGGATTGTCGAACCTGGCCCTAGGTGCGGCGGCACTCAACGCGCCGGCGGGATCGGGCACCGGCGCGAACGGCACGACGACCATGGCCATCCGCCCCGACATCCTCGGTGATGCCTCGATCACCGGTCTGGGCACCGGCTTTATCACCAAGGACTCGGCGACCAACTTCCTCCGCCCGCTTACGGCGAGCGAACTGGCGACCTCAATCGCCAGCGGCGCCAATACGGGCACGGTCAACTACGGGATCAACTCGGCGACGAACCTCGGCAGCCGGACGATCGTGGGCAGCTTGACGCTGAACACGGGCGCGGCGTTCGCGGCGCTCCCGGGCGTGGCGGTCGCGCCCACCGCGCGTGACAGCCTCCCGGTCGGGTTGGTCGTGAGCACCGGGGGCATCCTGAACTTCGGCGCGGCGACGATCGACGTCGGCAGGCTGGAAACCCTGAACAACCTGGCGTTCCACTTCCGCAATCAGGGCGACCTGACGGTGAACTCAACGCTCTTCAACACGAACAACGGCCTGAACAAGGGCGACGCCGGCACCCTGACTTTGGGAGGCCGCAGCCTCTATACCGGTCAAACCCAGATCAACCTGGGTAAGCTGGTGTTGAACGGCGGCGACAACACGCTGCCGCTGCTCGTGACCGGCGGGGCGCCGGGCACAACGGCGATCGGCGTCAACGCGCCGGGATCGACGATCGACTTCAACGGCACCAACCAGATCACCGGCACGCTGGGTAACAACCAGAATGACCGCTTCGCGGGCAGCGGCGGCATCATCACCAATAGTTCCGCCACGCCGGTCACCTACACGTCGATTTCCGGCAGCGCACAGGCGTTTGGCGGGCAGATCACAGGGAACTTGGGCTTTACCAAGACCGGCAATAACGCGCTGACGCTCACGAACGTCAACACCTACACCGGGCCGACGATCATCCGCGCCAACACGCTGCAACTGATCGACCAAGGCTCACTGGCCAATACCTCGTCAGTTACCGTGAACTACGCGGGCCTGAACATCGATCAGAGCGGTTTGAACCCGCTGAACAACCTCAATCCCACGCACCTGCCGGCGGCGACCCCGGTCACCCTTCGCGGCTCGACGCTGACGTTGACCAGCGGCGGTTCGGCGGATTATTCGGCTACCCTGAATTCGGTCTCGGCCGTGCAATCGCATAGCACGATCGCCGTGCCGCAAGCGCCCGCTGGCGCGACCAGCGCGCTAAACATTGGCAACCTCATCGTGGATCGGGACGCTACCTTGAACGTGACGGGTGGCACCGGGGGTACCGGGTTCTTCAATTCCGCTCCAGGCATCGGAATAAGCAACCTCTACATCAGCAGCGTTAACGGGATCGCAATCCCGGCAGTGATCACCAACAAGATCCTGCCGGCGAACATCATCACCAACAATGGTGAGTTCACGACCTACGTCAGCCCGACTACCCCGGGCGCAGCCGGGCAGAATTACGGCATCGTGACGATGAACGGCATTGGGGCGATCGCCCAAACGCAATACGATTCGAACATCGCGACGCTCCCCGGCAGCAATGCCAGCTCAAACGTCCGCCTTACGACCGCTGGCGCGGTCTTGCTAAACAGTTCATCCACGTTCAACGTGCTGGCGCTCCGCGCGGCTGGCATCACGCTGAACATGCAAGGCAATACGTTGAACCTCGCATCGGGCGGCTTGGCGCTGACCAACGGCACGGCCGTGGTCGGCTCGTTCGCCGGCGACGGTACGCTGACTGCCGGGGACACCCAGTCATCGGGCGTCTCTCCACTGTACATCCACAGCACCGGCGCGATCGTTAACTCGACGATCACCGACAACG
>JAQGHM010000208.1 GCA_028291615.1 Phycisphaerales bacterium
AGCCCCTTCGATCGCCTCGCCCGCGCCGAACAACGCCTCCACGCCATGTACCACCGCACCCTCAGGGAACTCACCGCCCTCCAAACCCGCCGAGAAAAACGATCCCAAAACCCCGACCACCACCCCAGCCCCTGCCCCTTCCTCCCCAAAGAAGAACCCCCGCTCCCCGACGGCCCGCAACTGGACGACCTTGAGGACGAAGACGACGACGACGAGAACGAAGAAACCCACGAGAACGACACCGACGAGAACGAGAACGACGCCCACAATTCCGAAATCGCGCAGAACGAAGCCACCCAAACCCCGCGCCCCATCGCCCCCGCGCCGTCGCACTCCCCAATCGTGCAGAACGAACCCACCGCACCCCAAACCGGCACGCACGGCTCACCGCCAACAAAATCGGCGACCCCTTGAAGGGGTCGCCGGTCGAATTTTCTGTGTCGGAAAACGGTCCGCGCAACACCGCCATCAGCGCGGCGGAGGTTGTGTCGGCGTACCGGCGGCGGGGGCGCCGCCTTTGGCCTTGGCGCGTTCGTCGGCCTGGCGCGCCTCTTCCGCTCGGCGGACGGCGCGGTCGTGCTCGGCTTGTTTCTCCGCGGCGGCTGCCGCGGCGGGATCCTTCGCGGGGGTCCTGGAGCGGGCGGCGTCGGCGGCGGCGGCCTTGGCTTCCTGCTCGCGGCGCACGGCTCGATCGTGCTCGGCCTGCTTGTCGCTCACCGCGGGGGGCGCAGCGGCGGGTGCGGGCTTGGAATCCTGCTGGCGGCGGACCACCCGGTCGCGCTCGGCAGCCTTGGCGGCGGCATCGTCCTGGGCACGGCGCGTGATACGTTCGCGCTCGGCCTTTTGCGCATCGGTCTCCCGACGCGCGACGCGGTCACGCTCCGCGGCGGCATCCTGGGCTCTTCGTTCGACGCGCAGCCGCTCGGCCTTTTGGGCGTCCGTCTCGCGACGGGCGACGCGATCACGCTCCGCGGCCTTGGCGGCGGCCTCTTCCTGGTCCCGTCTCACGGCGCGATCATGCTCGGCTTTATTCGCCGCGGCTTCGTCCTGGTCGCGACGCACCGCGCGGTCATGCTCGGCGGCTTTGGCCGCGGAAGCGTCGGTGTTGCGGCGCTCGACCCGGTCGCGCTGGGCGGCCGCGTCGTCCTCGGCGCGCCGCTGGACGCGCTGGCGATATTCTTCATCGGCCTTGCGCACGGTCGTCGGCACATAAGCCACTGGGCGGCCCTCGGCGCGCAGCCGGCGGGCTTCGCTGGCGCTGGTCGCTTCTTCCACCCGCACGGTTTCATAACGCCGGCCGGCGGAACGCTCGACGTGCGCGACCTCCACGCCGCGGTTCACCACGCGGTTGTTGATGACGGTAATGTTGGTGATGTTGGTGGTCTGCCGCACGATGGTGACGTCATTCCGCACCACGTGCGAGTAAACGCGCGGTTCGCCGACGTAGCGCGATTCAACATAGACATACCGATCGGCGGGGACGTAACGATCGATGTAAACAGCGTCCACGCGATCGCGCACGACGACGGTGGGCGGCAGAGGCGCCCAGCCGCTGTAGCCGCCGCCCTCGCGCCACGCGACCCACGCCGGCGCCCAGGTGGTGCCGGGAACCCAGAGCCAGCCGTGCCGCGGGTGTTCGTACCAGCGGCCGTAGTGATAGGTGACTACGCCCCACTGTTCTTCGGGGCCTTCGGAGTTCCAGCACCAGCCGTCGGAAGTGTTGACCCAGTGCCCGACGGTGTAAGGGCGCCAGCCCGACGGACGCTCGCGCGGAGCCCAGCAGCGGCCATACTCCGTGGTCTCGACCCATTGCCCGTAAGGCCGCAGGTCTTCCTCATAGGTCACGATCGCCTCGCGGGGCGCGGGCTCGTAACGCTCTTCAACGACGACGCGCTCCTCATACCGCGGCGGCGGCGGTGCGACGTAAATCTCTTCGCGAACCGGCCGGCGATAGACGCGAGGCTCGCGTTCATGTTCGACGCAGCCCGCGAAAAGCAGGCCAAGTCCGGCGAAGGCAAAAGTGTGTTTAAGCAGACGAGTGACACGCATGATTGGCTCCGTTGGTTGTCGGATAGTGTACCTTGGCATCGGCAAGTGCGAATGGCCCGCAATAGGGCATTGCTCGGCCCCGCCGCGGATTGCCGCAGCAGGCGGCACTGCTCTGTAAATAAGATGCGCGGGCGGCGGGGAGGTTAGGTGTTCACGGCAAGGGGCGTTATCGGGGTTTTGTGGTGCGTCCGGGGAGTTATTGTCGGACCCGTGAGTGTCCCCCAAACCAGGCATGACCTTCCGTTACATCGTCGCGGGGGGTTCGGTGATGCTCAGTCCCCCAGACGTCCGCGTCGCGCCAATCGCCTTCCGCTTCGCTCTGGAAACAGCCGCTGATTTGTTGTATAAGTAATTCCCGAAGGGAAAAGACGATGAACCGGAAAAAGACGACAAACCGCCCGACGCGCAAGCGTTATCAGGACATGAGCCTGGCCGAACTGCGCGAGGCGACGAAAGAGTTCGACGCCGAGGCGGTCAATCCACCGAGTCGCCCGCTGACCGTCGATGAACGGGCTCGGTTTAAGCGGATCGTCCGCGGCGCGGGGCGGCCGAAGGTGGGGTTGGGGTATCAGCGGGTCATGGTCAGCATTGAGAAGGGACTGCTTGGCGAAGCCGACAAGGCCGCGAAGTCGCAAGGCGTGCCGCGCTCGGAGCTGATCGCGCTGGGGCTGCGGCTGGTGCTGAAGACGAAGAAGCGAAAGAGCGCTTAACCCGCAGGCGGAATCGTCCACGTCCACTTCTCGGCGGTAAGGCGCACTTCGTGGACGTGCCCGCCGACGGGGTTGTCTTTCATGTCGGTGGCGATCGCGGCGTCCATCAGGGTTTTGTGGTAGGCGCGGACTTTGTCGAGCGTGGCGTTCTCGATCTCCTTGAAGCTTACGCCGGGGATTTGTTTCTTACCGTCGCCGCCGGCGACGACGGTGATCGGTTTCCACTCGCGCTCTTCGTAGGTGAGGTGGTCGCCTTCCCACTTCCAGAAGAGCTCGACGCCTCGGGGCCGGCGTTCGCCTGCACGATCGGGCGCGTCGTCGAAGCCAATGATCCAAAAGCCGCTGGCGAAGCCTTTGCCCAGGGCCTTCAACCGCGCGCGGACGGGGGCGTGGGCGTACTCGCGGAGTTGGTCGGCGATCTGCGCGATCGTGTGGTTGGCGGGATTGAGGGTTTTGATGAATGGCGCGAGGAAGTCTTTCACAGGTTTGCCACTCAGGAGGTTGTCGCCGTGGTGGGCCAGCAGCAGCGGGTGGTCGGGGATGGGGTGGATCTTCTGGTAGCGGTCATCTACGCCCGTGACGACGCCCTTCGTGCGAAGGGTCGAGCGGCCGTCGGCGGTGACCAGCGCGTCCTGCGGGCGGATGGTGGCGATCAGGAGGGTCATGGGCGGAAAGCGCCTTTCAACAAGTCTTCTTGTGCGGTTGTTCTTACTACTGTCTACTGGCTACTCATTACTGTCTACATTTCTCACGAGGTTCACATGAAGCGACGATCATTTTTGAAGCGGGCGGTGGCAGCGACGGCGGCGGGGTTCACCATCGTGCCCCGGCACGTGTTGGGCGGGGAGGGGGTGACGCCGCCTAGCGAGAAGCTCAATATCGTCGGCATCGGCATCGGCGGGCAAGGGGCGGGGGATCTGAAGGAAATGGCGGTTGAGAACATCGTTGGCCTGGTGGATGTGGATTACAAGAAGGCAGCGAACACGATCAAGACTTATCCAAGGGCCACGCTCTTCAAAGACTATCGCGTGATGCTGGACAAGATGGGGAAGTCGGTGGACGCGGTGATGATCGCCACGCCGGATCACATGCACGCGCCGATCGCGATGGCCGCGATGCGCGCGGGGAAGCACGTTTATGTCGAGAAGCCGATGGCGCATTCGGTCGAAGAGGCCCGGGTGATGACGGCCTTCGCAAAGGAAAAGGGGCTGGTCACGCAGATGGGGAACAACGGCCACGGCGGCGAAGGGCTGCGGCTGATCAAGGAGTGGATCGACGCGGGCGCGATCGGCACGGTGAAGGAAGTGCACGGGTGGACCGATCGGCCCGGCGATCGTCCGGGCGAGCCGGGGCACAAGTGGTGGCCGCAGCCGCAGGAGGTGCCCGAGACGGTGGAGACGCCGCCGGTAGAACTGGATTGGGATCTGTGGATCGGCGCCGCGAAAGAGCGGCCTTACCACCGTGTGTTCCATCCGCACGATTGGCGCGCGTTCTTTGACTTCGGCACCGGGGCGCTCGGGGACATGGCGGTGCATAACCTCGACCCGGCGTGGTACGCGCTGGACCTGGGCGCGCCGGTCGGGGCGTCAGCGGAAAGCGGGCCGCTGGGGAAGGACAGTTATCCGGCGTGGCAGATCATCACCTACGAATTTGCCGCGAAGGGAAACCGGCCGGCGGTGAACGTGAAGTGGTACGACGGCGGCAAGATGCCGCCTGCGCCGGCGGACCTGGAGGACAAATACCATCTGAAAGACAACGGGATCATGTTCATCGGCGACAAGGGGACGATGGTGTGCGGCGGGTGGAGCGGTGCGCCAGGACTATTCCCGGTAGCGCGACGGCGGGAGTTCGAACTGCCCAAGGCGACGATCCCGCGGTCGATCGGGCATCGGCAGGAGTGGATGAAGGCTTGCAAGGACGCGCGGCCCGCGGATGCGAAGGCGGGTTTTGATTATTCGGGGCCGTTTACCGAGGCGCTGCTGGTGGGGAACCTGGCAACGCGGCTCGGGAAGCGAATCGAGTGGGATTCGAAGAGCCTGCGCGCGACCAATGCACCCGAGGCGGAGGCGCTGGTGCGGAAGACTTATCGAAAGGGGTTTGAAATTTGATGGGGAAGGCACGGAGGCATTGAGGCACGCAGGCACGGAGATCCAACATGAAGCGGCGAACGTTTCTGAAGTCGGCGGCGATGGCGGCGGCGGCGGGGTTCACGATCGTGCCGCGGCACGTGCTGGGTGGTGATGGGGTGGTGCCGCCGAGCGAGAAGTTGAACATTGCCGGGATTGGCATTGGGGGGCAGGGCCCGGTCGTCCTAAAGGACATGGCCGGCGAAAACATCGGGGCCCTGGTGGACGTGGATCACAAGAAGGCGGCGCCGGTCTTCAAGACTTATCCAAAGGCGGAGGTGTTCAAAGATTATCGCGTCATGCTCGACAAACTGGGGAAGAGCATCGACGCGGTGGTGATCGCCACGCCCGACCACATGCACGCGCCGATCTCGATGGCGGCGATGCGCGCGGGGAAGCACGTGTATTGCGAGAAGCCGATGGCGCACTCGATCGAGGAGGCGCGGGTGATGACGCGGTTTGCCAAAGAGCAGGGGCTGGTGACGCAGATGGGCCAAGGCGGGCACGCGAGCGAGGGGACGCGGCAGATCAAGGAATGGCTGGCGGCCGGGGCGATCGGGACGGTGAAAGAGGTCCACGGGTGGACGGATCGGCCAGGGACGCCCAAGCGCCCGTGGTGGCCGCAGCCGGCGGTGGTGCCGGCGGAGGCGGAAGCAGTGCCGGCGGACCTGGACTGGGATATGTGGCTCGGCGCGGCGACGCCTCGGCCTTACCACAAGGCGTATCACCCATTCGTCTGGCGCGGCTTCTTCGACTTCGGCACAGGGGCGCTGGGCGACATGGCGGTGCACAACCTCGATCCGGCGTTTTACGCGCTGGAGTTGGGAGCGCCGGCGGCGGCTTCGGCGGAGACGGGACCGCTTGGGAAGGAGAGCTATCCGGCGTGGCAGGTGATCACGTTTGAGTTTGCGGCGAGCGGCGAGCGGGGACCGCTGAAGATCATCTGGCACGACGGGGGCAAGACGCCCGAAGCGCCGGCGGAGTTGGAGGATAAATATCACCTGGCTGACAACGGCATCATGTTCATCGGCGACAAGGGCGTGATGGTGGGCGGCAACCAGATGGGCAGCCCGCGACTGTTCCCGGCAAGCCGGCGCAAGGAGTTCGCCGAACCGGCCAAGACCATCCCGCGATCGATCGGACATCGGCTTGAATGGGTCAAGGCGTGCAAGGAAAAACGCCCCGAGGATGCCAAGGCAGGTTTCGCCTACTCGGGCCCATTCGTCGAGGCGCTGCTTGTGGGGAACCTGGCGACGCGGTTGCAAAAGCGTATCGAGTGGGATGCGGCGAACATGCGGGCGACCAATGCGCCGGAGGCGGAGGGGTTGATTCGTAAGACGTATCGGAAGGGGTTTGAGCTCTAAAATGGGGTGAGAAGGCCGTCAAATTGTCCAGATTCCACTCTTTGACGCTATCGGTGATGGCGCGAGCGGGGATGGCGCAGTCTTTGCGACGAGTTGAGTATACGCCTGTGCTCGACCGCGGGATGTTCTGCGGTTGTTGTCGCCCAGGCGGAAAGGAACCGACATGCGAATTTTACGAACGATGATTGTGCCCGTGCTGGGGCTGATCGGCCTGATGCCACTGCTGGGCGGATGTCATGATCATGATGACCGGCGCGCCTGGGGCCGGGACGAACAGCGGGCGTATCCGGCTGGATATCGCTACGACTATGACCGCGACAACAACTGGCGGCGGGACGGCGACGGGGGTCACGATCGAGGGCACGATCGCGATGACGGGCGCCGCTAAATGATTGCCCGAGAGTAATTCCCCCTTTTTACTGGCTCGCTTGCGGGCCGCGCGTGAGACACGACATTCGCCTCTCACGCGCCCCCGCATTCAGAGCTGCCGCTCCATAAACACGTCGGCGCTGGCGGTGTGATAGCGGTCCCCTCAGCCACCGTGTCACTGCACGCGCATCACTGCAATTGCAGGACCAGTAGGGCCGCAGCGATCGCGGTGTCATCTCCGGTTGTACCGCCTCTTGGAACAGCGACCGTTGAACGCACCTGACCGGGCATCGGCTCGATTGCCACGTCCGGTTTCACCCCCCACTCCTGGCTATTCGCTTCCCGCTGGACGCACTTTCCCAGCGGAAGGAAGCAGCGGTACGTCGTCAGCTTCAGATAGGCGGTGC
>JAQGHM010000215.1 GCA_028291615.1 Phycisphaerales bacterium
ATTGGCAGACGAAATCCTTGAGCTGGTGGGGGCGGATTGAGGAGGGCGTTCTCACTTCGATCACGCATCCACAGCGGGCACATTCGAATCGATCGCCGGCCGTGGTGGCATTGGGCGCGGGGGTGTCGAGCGGGCTTTCGATGGCTTGGGCGTCGGTCACGTCAGCGCGGCGGTCCATGGCAAGGTTGCCGAGGGTGTCGGCGAGCTCGTTCTTTTCGCGGTAATTGTGCTCGATCGTCGCGGCGTCGAAGGAGGCGAAGAGTTCTTTCGCTTCGCGGTGGAGCGGGATGAGGTCGGGGTGTTTGACGCGGTAGATGCCGTTCATCTGGCGGACGACCAACTCGCTGTCGCCTCGGATCTTGATCTTTTTCGCGCCCAGCTTTTTCGCCTCTTCCATGGCGGTGATGAGGGCGCGGTATTCGGCGACGTTGTTGGTCGCCTTGCCGATGTAACGGCCGAGAGTGACGAGCGGCGTGCCGTCGGCGGCGCGGACGACGACACCGATGCCGGCGGGGCCGGGGTTGCCGCGACTGCCGCCGTCGAATTCTAACGTTAGCGTTTCCTTCATTGGGGGTTTTTCTAACAGAAGCATTCTGTAGATGCACCTTGGAGGGCGGGAGACTCGGTCACTGAAGTGACCAAGCCGCGCGAGTGCACGCTATGCGGGATTGTCTCCGGCAACTTCGTGGTGACGGAGGACTTCACGGACGGCGTCAGTGCCACCCGAGATTTTATCCGGGAGTTTCGCGCCGGCGTTGATCAGGAATTCGACGAGTTGCGGGTACTGTCCGTGCGTGATTTCTTCGGGAAGCTTCATCGTCGGGCCGCCTTCGACGTCCTGACAGTTGAACGAGCCGTGGATCGCGGTGCCCAGGGCGGCGCCGCCGTAGCGATTGGTTTGCGTGAGGGACGCGCCGTGCTCAACCAGGACCCGTGCGGCGTCGGCATGACCGCGCCAGCAGGCCCAGTGCAGGGGCGGCGTGCCGTCAGCGCCGCCGGTGGCGTTGGGATCGACACCTGCCTTGAGCAGGCGACGAATGGCGGCGACATCACCGCGCTGGGCGCAGCGGCAAAGGACGTCGGCGGCTGCGTCCGCGGGGATGGCCACGGGTGGTGATGCCGATCCGGTGACGCACGCGCCGAGGTAACGGTCGGCGTCGGTCGCGGTGTCGACGCGTGCGCCGTGATGTTCCAGCAGGATCGCGAGCTGCGGGTGACCGGAGCGGACGGCGAACTGGTATACGCTGGTGCCGCTGTCGTCGGTGGCGTTGACGTCGCCGCCGCGCTCGATCATGCACTGGATCACCTCGGGCGCGCGGCCATACATGACGGCGCGGTGCAGGTGCGTGCGATTGTGGAACCAGGGGATGCGAAAGTTGGGGTCTGCGCCGTGATCGAGGTAGAGCAGGGCCGCGGGCGCGTTGTCAAAGTCGAGCGCCCGGCCGAAACAGTACGAGATGCGCAGCGGATGTGGGCCGGCATCGAGAAGCATTCGCAGGCAGGCGACATGGTGAAATTCGGATGCATGATAGAGCGCCTCGGTGCCGAGGGAGGACCACGTTGCGAGGTCGGGTGGGCCGGCGAGGTCGTTCGGATCTGCGCCGGCGTCGAGCAGCATCCGCGTGAGCGCGGCGTTGTTGGCGATGCCGGCGGCGGCGTAGAGCGATGTCTGGATAAACGAGTGCCCTTCGGATTCGAGGGTGTAATGTGAATTTGGATCAGCGCCGTGGTCGAGAAGCATTTTGACGATCCGGCCGATTCCCGCCGCGCGATCCGCGTCCGTGCGGAGAAATCGTGAGAAGCAGGCGTAGAGGATCGGCTCGCGATCGTCCGGCCCGCCCTTGCAAACGGCTAATTGCGAATCGGCGGCGAGATGCTTTGCCACGGTATCTGCCTCCCCCATCGCGCAGGCCGTGAAGAAATCGAACGTCCCCAGTTCCGGTTCATCTGCCAGCAGTCCCCTGGCATGCGGCATGTCGCCCGAACAAGCCGCCTGCACCAACAGCGCCGCCCGCTCGGCTGGATTGGGTTTCAGCATCCACTGAAATTAAATGGAGTACGCGATTATCGCAAGATGAAGCGATTATGCTTCGGCGGGGGGTTGGTCATTTGTGTCGCTGCCCGATCCGGCAGCCGGGGCGGTTTCTTCAGAGTCTTCCTCGATCGTCACCGAGTTGACCACATCCTCAGCCGACGACTGGCGATTGATCCGCGCGCCGACGCTGGGGCCGCTTTTGGAGACCGCCTTTTCCTTTTTGGGGCGCGGCTCCTTCACTTCCTTGGCCTTGTTGACGGCGACTTCGGGCGGCAGTTCTTCGGGAATGTAGAGCATGCGGCCGCAGCTCGGACAGGTGACCAGCTCGTCGCGGCTGTGCAGGCGGTTGTAGACGTCGACGACCAGCGTCATCTGGCAGGCGCCGCAGACATATTCTTCGTGGCGGCGGTCGGGCTTCTCCAGCGCCGACATCGCTTCGCCTTCGAATCGCTCAGCCAGCCGCTCGAATTCCTTGACCGCCCGGGGTGGGACGTCGTTGAACGCGTCCTCGCGGGCCGGTTTGAGCTGGTCGATCTCAACCTGCAACTCCGACAGCTTTCCGCCGAGCTGCGCTTTGACGTCAGTCAGTTTCTTCTGTTCTTCGTCGAGCTGCCCCTGGAGCCCCTTCACTTCTCCCTGCGTGCGCTCGACCACTTCAAGCGCCCGGATCGCGTCTTCCTCCACCCGATTGCGATCCACCTTCTCGGTGTTGATCTCGGTCAGGAAGATCTGATATTCCTTGTTGGTCTTGGCCTGTTGCTGCTGGGTGCGCAACTTCTCGATGTGGGCCTCGCGCATTGTCAGGTCGAGGTCGAGGTTGGCGGCGGCGGCCTGCTGCTCGCGCAACGTTTGCTGGGAAAAGGTGAGCTTGCCCGTAAGGTCGGCCACCTTGCGCTCGAGGATGCGCACGCTTCGTGCGGCGGTGTCGTAACGCTCCTGCGCGATGCGAAGATTCTGATCGGCTCGAAACAGCTTGACCAAAGCGATGTTGGTCGGACCCATGCGATTTTCCTTATCAAGAGCGAGTCAAAACACCCGAACCAAGTATTATGGCGAAAAACCGAAGGAATGAAAGACCCCAAAGTCATTTCAACCCGCCGCGCCTTCCGTAGCCGCTTCTTCCTTGTCCGGAGGATCCGCAGCCGGGGGCAGGCCCAGCGATGTTTCGACCCGTTCTGCGAGATGCGCTACGCATCCCATACCCCGCGAATAAATCCCAAATGCCCGATCCAGCACCGCTTCGCCTTTTGAAAACAGCGCCCCCAGGTCATCGGCAGGCGGGATTTCATCGACCACGAATTCCGCAAGGCTGAGTCCGGGTTTCGCGTGGTCGAACGGATAGGCGACGTCCCCCAACGCGCCCGACACGGTCTTCAACTGCGCCGTCAGCGAAGAGCACGATGCCCGGATCGCCGTGATCAGCGCTTCGTTGCCCGAGTTCTGGTTCAGCGACTTGAGCAGGGCGGCGAGACTCAGGTATTGATCGCGCAGTTCGAGGATGGCCGGAAATGCCGAGCCGAACGCTTGCAACGTGACGACGACGCGATCGATCTGCGTCAATTCCGATTCCGAGAACTCGCCAGCCAAATTGGGCGAGCGGGCAAGCGCGATCGCAGCCAACAGTCGCTCGGTCGCGACCCATTCCGTGTCTACGAATGGCGCGTCCGCCGCCTGCCGCGCCGCTTGTCCCTCCACTTGAGACAAACTGAGGCCGGCGCTGTTGTCGCGAGGCGATTTCTGGAAACCAGCCGATAAGACCGCCCGCGCGTTGCGGATGCGGATCAACTCCTCGTCCGCCTTCCCGACGCGCTCGACGGCATCGGTCATCGTCGAGAGCATCTCATTCATTCGCGAGCGCGCCGCCGTTAAACGCTCGACCAGTGCATCGGCGTCATCGCCTGCCAGCGACGCGGTGGAAAAGATCAGCAGGGGGCGCACGAGCGTCAGGCGATCCTGGAAGTATCGTCGCAGCGCCTGATGCCACGCCGCCTCACCCGCCTGCGCGCTGTGGAGGTGGTCCGTGGGAATGAACGACGCCTGGTCGAAATTGCTTCCAAGCATCTCGCGATAAAGTGTCGCCGACGCCTCGCGCGACAGTGCGCCGAAATCGGAGAAGAGGATGCGCGCCGGCATATCGGCGGTGAAAAGACCCGGCTGTTTTTCGCGGGCAGCGCTGGCGATGCGATCGCGGTCCGCGGGATGTGTGTCGAACCAACCGGTCTTTCGCTCCTCCACTACGCCGGCAATTTTCTGCCGCAGCTTTTCGGGCATCTCGCGGGCGTTGTAGAGAATCAG
The DNA here is from genome assembly GCA_028291615.1 of Phycisphaerales bacterium. GTDB lineage: Bacteria > Planctomycetota > Phycisphaerae > Tepidisphaerales > Tepidisphaeraceae > RYN-433. The sequence continues at coordinate 4,331 of JAQGHM010000215.1, forward strand.
AGCGGGTAGGTCGTCGCAAAGCTTCCGCTCATTCCACGCGCGGGCGAGATCGGAGAATGCGCCGTCCGACGCCACCGACAACTGCGGCAGCATCCGGCACGTCTGTGCAAAGGTGTCGCTCCCGGAGACCCGCGCCTCGTAACGGTCCGCGTCAGACTCCATCTGCCGCAGCAGGAAACAACTCACCGCGTGGCCGGCGTACATCAACACCCAGAGCGTTCGCCGCGTCACCCAGACCATTCCCCTGCTCGCCCAAAGCACGATCGCGATGCCGCCGCTGTCCGATTCCCGCGCGATCGATTCGAGATGTTCGTCCCATGCATCGCGCTGGTAGACGACGCGGGCGAACCAGCCGTTGATCGAGCGCACGATGTAACTGACGCGCATCGCGGTGCCCTGCGCGAAATGGCCGAACTCGTGCGCCAGTACGCCGGTCAGTTGCCGAAGGTTGAGTCCCGCCGCGAGCGGCAGGCCGATTGTCAGCACCAGGTTGTGACCCAGGAGGCTGAACATGCCGCCGCCAAAACCGGCCGACGCGTTCACCTGGCAATCGACCTTGATCTTCCGCGGCCGCGGCGCGCCGACCAGATCGCAAAGCCGGTCGACAAATTCGAACAGCAGCGGCTCGTCGGCGCGATTGAGCATCTTGAGATTGGGCCCCTTGCCGCGGCGGGCGAAGAGCGGCTTGATCATGAAGAGAAGCAGGATCCCGCCGATCACGATCGGACCGAGGTACGCCAGCAGTCCGACGCGACCACCGCCCGATCTCCCGTGCGATGACGACCCGAGTAGAAACGTATCGTTTGACGCGTGAAGGTAGACGCCGTACGCGACCACCGCGATTAGCGCCACGTAAATCAGCGGCAATATGATCATGACCGCCGCGACCAGGATCAACCCGATGCGGTAGAGGATCGAGATGGGCACGGGATCGATGCGGCCACGAAGCTGGTCCAGCACCTGCTGAGCAATAGGGGAGTCCGATTCCGTTGCACTCACGTCAGTCGAAACAACGCTCACTCGTCACCCCGTTTCTCGACAAAGGGTCTTGTACGAGCGACCAATTATGCCGGGATGAGCGCATAAAAAAAGACAGGCCCCGGTTTGTGAAAACCGAGGCCTGCCCGTTTTAGTTAATAGTCGGAAAACCATCATCCCCCAGTCTCGCGACTGGGTTTTGCCTCCCGGTAAGGGAAGGCACGAGGCCGTGCTGACAAGTCGCCATCGGGTTCGCACCCGGAGGCGTTCTAATTAATCCATTAGAAAGGAGGTGATC
>JAQGHM010000046.1 GCA_028291615.1 Phycisphaerales bacterium
ATTTTTTCTGGTATTCCGTGCTTTGGGAGCAGAAAAGGGCAGCCCCTTCCTTGACGCATTTTTCGCCTCTTCGGTGGACTACGCCGCCGCGAAACAATTCAATATATTCGACGAAAGCGATCAGCCCGTGGCGTGGGAAGCACTATCCCAGCACGTTCGTCGTATGTTGGCCGTTCTCGCGTGGTTGGGCAAACGTTATGTTTGGTATCAGGTTTTCGCGGCTCAGCATGACTTGCGCTACATGCCTCATCCCTTGCGGGATTTTTTCGCCTTTGATTTTCTCAGGCGTTTGGAACAAGGTTCACACTCGGCAAATCAATTCGCAGAAGCTTTTCATTCGGGGATGAAGACGTTCGAGGGCAAATTGCAGACTGCGCTAAAGGATCTTTCGCTGAGCCGCTCAGAACCTGAATTGCAGATCCCGGTATTTCTTCCACTGCTTGCCAAGAAAGCAAAATCCGGCGAAGAGTTTTGGGAGAACCTACTGAAACTGCGTCATGATCAATCGGTCATGGAATTGCGAAGCGTACTGGTTGAGGCGGATAACGCCGCCGACCGCGGAGACATTGCGGGATTCGTGAAGATGTCGAAAGAGATGCGTACGGTAGGCGAAGCTGTGTTGCGCGAGCGCGGATTGGAGCCGCGGTGGATCAGCTTCTCGCCTCCTCTTTCCTTATTTGGAGTCTCGGTGAAAGGCGATGACGCTGGTGTACGCTTGCCGATTTTGCCAAGCCTCTATAAGCAGTTTTTTCTCAATCGCAGGTATCGCGCATTTGTGCGGAATGTGATGGAAGAGATCGCCGCTGTCGCCACGTTTGGCAATCTTAAGGATCGGCTTGATGGATATGCTCGCGCGAAGCCGAGTCAATTTGGGAGCTTCTACGTTAATCGAAAGGAAGTTGTCCCGTCCAAATATTACCAGCCGTTGAAGGACGCGGCGCCTCCTTGGTCGTAACGGCGGTGTGAGTTGCTGTTAACCTGGCGCATAGGGTTTCGGCAGCGAACTCTTGGCCGGAAATGGTTCCCGTTACCCGTACGGAAGATGGGTCGGGATGAAGTGTTGCGATGAGTTGCTGATTGGCGTGGCGGCCGTGATACGAATGCAGAAGAACCCCCGGCGGCGATGGCCGGGGATTCTTCTTTTAGAGACTAACGACCCGCGGTTGGCCCGGGTGCATGTCGGCTAGGCGGTTGCCGGTGGCGCTGCCGCCTTCGGGGCCTTTGCCTCTTCGCACTCTTGCGCCGAAGCGGATCTTTTTGGTCAGGACTCGGACGTAGCCGTCGGCGGGGTCGATCAGAATGAATCCTCCCCGCGGTCGCGCGCAGCGCTCGGACGCCGGGGCGATGCGGGGCACGAGTTGTCTGGCAAGGGGGGTTACATGGGTTGCACCTTGGCGGGGATCACGTCGCTTGCGAGATGGGTCTGACAGAGTGAATTCTCATGGCATGGAGGCGGACGGCGTTGACCGTGATATTCAGCAATTGGGCGATTTGTTTGCAGGTTTGACCGGCAAGAAGGAGGCGTTTGATGGCTGGTGTTTGGGGGAGGGCGATGGCGGCGGCAGCGGATGGTTTAGTTTTTTGCCGAGCTGCTCGCGCGAGTGAACGTTGTTTTGCTTGTAGAGGATTTCGACGTGCCCGCGGACGGTGGTGTAGCCGACTTTTAGTCGCTTGGCGATCTCCTTATAGGTATCGCCCTGGAGGAGCAATTGCAGAACTTGTTCGCGGCGTTTCGAAGGCGGGCGGTTGAGGGTTGGATGGTACTTGCGCTTGCGGTGCGTGGCGGCGCTGAAGTCTTCGGGTTTGGGAATCTCGTGGCCATACAGTAGGCCGCCGGTGACGTGGGTGATGAAGTGATTCCAACTGTCGTGGTTCATGCGGCTGAAGAACCGGATGCGCTGGCAGTGATGGCACGCGAAATTCAACGGTGAAGGCGGAGGGCTGAAGGATGAATCGTTCAAGAGCTGCGCGGGGTCGTGTTCCAAAAATCTGGGGATGTTGTAGGCGGGGAGGGGGCAGTAGAGCATTCGGGTGAGGCGCTCGCATTTGGGGCAGAGCCAGCGGTAGCCTCGGAAGCGGGGGTCGCCCTGGTAGAGGGCGTAGACGGGGCGGCGCTGGATGGGTTGCTCGAAGTTTTCGGGGACGCGCGCTGAAGCGTAGCGCCAGACGCTGCCCCAGATGGGGTCAGTCGGTTCGCGGAGTCGGCCTGAGGTGGGGTCGAGGGTTTCGAAGTTGAGGAAGACGGGGACGGGCTTGCCGCGTTTGCCGCCGAGAAGGTGATAGTGGTGCAGGCGGAATCGCCCTGAGCGCATGGAGTGGCGCAGGGACTCGGGATGTACGCCGAGGGATTTGGCGACGCGGGTCCAGTCGGTGTTGGGTTCGAGCTCGACGGGCTTGCAGAGGAGGCGGATCAGTCTTGCGTCGAGGACGACCTCGTGGGAGTTGGGCTTGGTGGGGAAGTCAATGGCGTGATGGGGAATGATGATGGCGGTGTCGTTGTTGATGCGGGTGTCGGAGGCGCGGATGGCGAGGCACCAGGCGCGCGGCGGGCGGCTGAGGGCTGCGGTTTTTCGGCGGGCAAGGCGGGCGCGGAGGTCTTGCTCGGAGAGGGTGGGGAGGACCTTGAGGTAGGTTTCGAGAATGGTGCGGTCGAGGTCGTCCACGCCGGTAGTGTACGGGTATTGTTAGGTAAATGCAAGGTAACGGTTCAGCTCGGTGACGAGGTAATTGCGGACGGACCGACCGCAAGCGGCGGGCTATTTGGGTGAGTTCTCGGGCGAGGGTTCAGGTTGCGCGGCGGACACGAGGTGCGGGCGATTGCGCTGGCGGTCCCATTTTAGTTCGAGGCCGCGCCAGTTGAGGATGCCGGCGATGAAAGAGACGATGGACAGCAATGCGATGACTGCTGAGGCGATGAGCATGACGCGGGGGTCGCCGGTCATTTTCTCGTCGACCTGTCCGGTGCGGAGGTGGCTGACATCGGGGTGGCCGGGGACCGCGATGACGTCGATGCGCTGATTGGGTTGGAGGAGGGCCCAGAGGAGTGGCGTTACCTCCACGTTTTCGGTTGGTGCACCCGGGGCATCGACCTTATATTCGATGCGGCGGGTGTGGCCGTTGGGGGCGGTGAATTTTCTGATGATGATGGCCTGGGCGGGCTGGCCCTGGGTCTGCAGCAGTTCGGCGGCGCGGCGGTCGCTCGTGGCCATCCCGCCGTTGGAGATGGCGAGGGCAAAGAACAGAACGCCGGCCACCATCAGCCCTGCTCCCCTGCGGCGCATCTTGCCGTGGGCGACGGTCGCGCGCTGGGCGGAGGGGTGCTGGGCCATCTGGTGCTTTATCTCGTTCGACATGGCGTCGAAGTCGGACAGGTCGTCGGTGAGGGTGACGAGCAGCTTGCCGGACTGGCCGTAAAGTTTGAGGGCGCGCTTGTGGGACATGGCAGTCTGTGCGGCTGCGGCGTGGGCGATTTCTTCCCAGCGCCAGCGGCCGACGCGGGATTGGCCGCGCATCACGGTGAGTTCGGTGTCGCCGACGACCACACGGGTTGGGGACCGAAGGGTTGTGTAAGCGGAGGCGAAGAGACCCACGGCGAGGATCATGGGCATGGTCGTCATGGAGTGGAAGGCGGCCAGGCCTGGGGTTGTGCGTAGCGAGAGGAAGAAGCCTACAGTCGCGACGGTGACCAGAGTGAGGCCTGCGCCGGCGGCGGCGTATCCGCGGAGGCCGCGGTTGGAGAGAGAGTCGAAGACTTTGGGCTCGGGATGGGGTTGCGTCATTTGCGGAGGAGATTATCTGGAGGTGGTGGCGCGGTTGCAATGCAATACGGGTCGGCACGACCCGACTCATCTTTTGTGCGAATCGCGGTTTTTTGCGCGGTCGGGAAATGTGATCATAAATGTAGAAAGGTTGGCGGGGGTGAGGGTTGGTTGTTAGAACGGTTTCATGATGAAGATGATGCGTTTTGCTGCGCAGAGGGTTCTGCTGCTCGGGACCGTGTTCTCGATGGCGCTGGGCGCGGGTCCTGCGACGCGGCCTACGACGCGGCTGGCGATGCCCAGTACGTTGCCGGCGGGGTCGGCGGTGGAGGCGGTGCAGGGGTATTTGCGGGCGGTTCGGGCGGGGTATCCGGCGGAGGCGGTGGCGGCTTACCTGGATTCTTTTGCGCTGCTGGATCTGGTGAGCGGGGCGGATGCGAAGCTGGCGGGGGATGAGCGGCAGGAGGCGGCTGCGGATATTCGGTTGATCATCGAGGGATCGTGGCAGGTGCCGGGGCTGGCGGAGATGATGCGGACGTCGGAGTTGTCGATCAAGGGGAGCAAGGCGGGGGCGGACGGGTTGACGCAGATCGATTACGTGCTGACCGTGACGCAGCCGCGGCGGGTGGAGTTGCCGAACACAATGTACCTGCACAAGACGCGGGACGAGTGGCGCATCGTGGACATGAACCAGCCGAATCAGCCGCGGATGAGCGAGGCGCTGCGGAGTGGGTATACCCTGGCGAAGAAGGTGGATGCGTCGGTGAAGCTGGAGCCGTTTTTGTTTGACTTGATGCGGAGCGTTCGTCGCAAGACGGCGGGGGCGGCGACGGGGGCGACTACGCGACCGAGTGGTGGGGCGACGACGCGACCGGTGGGGCGGTGAGAGAAGACGGGGTGGCACACCCCGACTCTCCCATTGAGAGATTACTTTGGGGCGTAGGGGAAGGTTTCGGACATGGGGGTGGTGGCGAGTTGGTGGAGGAAGTCGCCTAGGCGCGGGGTTAGGGCTTCCATTAGTTTCTGGCCTTTTTCTGGGGTGGCGGCTCTGGGGTCGCCGGCGCCGGTGTCGTCGGTTAGGAGATGCCAGGGCCTGGTGATGCTGACCCAGCCTTTGTTGATGGCTTCGAACTGGGTTTTGTGCATGGCGCCGGGGCCGGCGGTGTCCATTTTCATGAGGTGGGGGAAGTAGGCGAGGCCGAGGCTGGTTTCCATTTCGTCGGCGTGTTCGCCTTTGACTTTGAAGATGTTGGGGAGGAGGTCGGCGGCCATTTTGTACCAGTCGCAGACGCAGAGGAACATTTTGGTTTGATGGTGAAGCTCGCGGGTGAGGGGTTTGAGCTCGTTACCGCCGTGGCCGTTGAGGAGGACCAGCTTGCGGATGCCTTGGCGATAGAGGGCGTCGGTGAGGTCGGTGATTAGTTTCAGGAGCGTGGTGGGGGTGACGGAGAGGGCGAGTGCGCCGGGGACTTTGAGGTGGTTGGTGTTTACGCCGAAGGGCATGGTGGGGAGGAGGAGGATTTTTGCGCCCTTGGTGTAGGCATGCCCGACGGCGCGGCGGCCCAGTTCTTCGACCTGGAAGTTGTCCGTGCCGTAGGGCATGTGGAAGTTGTGGGGCTCAGTAGCGCCAAACGGGAGGACAGCGGTGTCCCAGGTTTGGCTGCGGATGAAGTGGTGGGTTTGTTCGGCGAGGACGAAGTCGTGGGAGGAGGGCATGAAGAAAGGATAAAGGCAAAAGGCAAAGGGCAAAAGTAGAGAAGAGGTCATTCGCCCAGGAATTCGCCTACGGGTTTGAGGGTGTCTACGTGGTCGGCGATTATTTTGAAGGTGGCGATGATGGGGACGGCGAGGAATGCGCCGGGGATGCCCCAGAGGAACCACCATAGGAGGACGCCGATCAGGACGGAGACGGGGTTGAGTTTGAGGTGTTGTCCGTAGAGGACGGGGCTGACGACGTTGTTCTGGATGGTGGTGATAATGAGGTAGCTCCCAGGGGCGGCGAGGATGTGACCGATGTCGTCGAAGGTGGCGAACGCGATGACCGCGAGCAGGGCGACCATGACGGTTGCGCCGAGGTAGGGGATTAGCTCGAGGATGACCGTGAAGAATCCCCAGAGCAGGGGGCTGGGCATTTTGAGCCACCACATGACCAGGCCGACGACGATTCCCTGGCCAATGTTGATCGCGAGGGTTACCAGGAGGTAGCGCATGACTACGCCCTGGGATTGGTCGACGACCTGCTCGGCGGCTTGTTTGTCGCTCCAGAGGGGGATGATCTTGATGAGCTTTTTAACGAACATGTCGCCGGCGGCGAGGAGGAGGTAGAGGAGGAGGAGGACTTCCACGATGGCCGAGAGGAGCTTGGTGGATCCGTCGAGAAATCGGGCGGCGAGGCCGCGCGATTGGGGCGCCGGGACGGGGGCGACGGGCGGGGCGCCGGCGGCCGCGTCTGCTGGGACAGTGGTAGGGCCCTGGGCGGCATGTTCGATCTGGCTGGCGACTTGGGAGACCTGCTGGACGGGTTGGCGGAGCTTGTCGAGCTTCTTCTCGGCAGCGCGGAAGCGTTCGGGGGCTTCGTGCATCCATCGCTGCAGGGGCCCCGCGAGGGCAAAGCCGGCCGCGACAATAGCAGTCATTAAACCCAGAACGACGATCGCGCCGCCGATGGCAGTGGGGATGTGGGCCCGCTCCATCAGGCGGACAACGGGGCGGAAGAGGGCGTTTAAGAGGATGGCGAAGACGATGGGGACGAAGAATTCGCGGCCAAAGTAGAGGCCGGCGGCGGTGACAAAGAAGGCGAGAAGCACCATTGCGGTGGTGCGGAGGCCGTGGTTCTCGGCTGGGGCCGCTGGTGGGGGGGTGGGTTCGCTCGCTACGATCATGCGGGTGATTCCTTTTAATATCCGGTGGATTATGACATTGCGGAGAAGGGGTGGGGACGGGGAATGTGTTCGCAATATGGGTTACCGGCGGTGACCACGCCGGTGTGATTTTTTGAAATTGTCGAGGGGAGACGTTGACAAAGCGGGTGGGAACGCTAAATTTCTCCGCTCGCCCTTCCGGGGGCGGCAGTAGAGATTTTGTCGGCACAATATGTCTTCGGGTGATCTGCCTGAAGCTAAGACGATGGAAATGAGCAGGATATGACGGGTGATCGGATTCGAATTCGGATGGAAGCGTACGATCACCGGTCGTTGGATTCTTCGGCGAAGGAAATCGTCGATCATGCCAAGCGCACCAACGCACGCGTTTGCGGTCCGATCCCGATGCCGACCCGCGTGGAGCGTTACACCGTGCTCCGCAGCCCGCACATTGATAAGAAGTCGCGCGAGCAGTTCGAGATGCGCACGCACAAGCGCGTGATCGACATCTACGAGCCGACCGCCCGCACGATCGAAGCGCTCAACCGTCTGGTCGTTCCGGCCGGTGTGTTCGTGAAGATCAAGCAAGGTTAATTTAACTGTTTTCCCGCGTGCCCCTGATTTAAGGGGCACATTTGTTGTCCCGCACCGTGGGGTTCATCCAAGAACCCACTAGCCCGAAAGGGTCACGTGTTGCGGTGATGTATTTGTCGCTCTTGTAAACCCGTGTGAACCAACCGCGGGATTTAGAGGACGGACACGAGCTGGGTCTGATGTTTGGATCCCGCTCCTCTATCCGGAACTGAAATGACGCCAGCATTGCTCGGAAAGAAAGTCGGCATGACCCGCATCTATGACCCCAAGGGCCGGATCGTGCCCGTGACGGTGGTCGAGGCGAAGCCGAACGTGATCACGCAGGTGAAGACGGCCGACGGGAAGGACGGCTACCATGCCGTCCAGCTCGGCTTCGAAGAATGCAAGCCGAGGGCAAGCACGTTCCCGATGATCGCCCACGCGGCCAAGGCCGGTCACGCCCCGCTTCGTCACTACGCGGAAATCCGCTTGAAGGACGCGACGGACAAGAAGCTGGGGGATTCGGTCGGCGTGTCGATCTTCGACGGCGTGAAGTACGTCGACGTGATCGGCACCAGCAAGGGCAAGGGATTTGCCGGCGTCATGAAGCGTCACCACTTCGGTGGTCAACCCGCTTCGCACGGCACCGAGCGTAAGCACCGGTCGCCCGGTTCGATCGCCTCGCGCGCCACCTGGCGCGGTCAGTGCGGTAAGCCCAAGAAGGGCGTTCGCATGGCCGGTCACATGGGCATGGACCAGGTGACGACGCGGAACCACCCGCTGGTCGGCGTGGATGCGGTGAAGAACCTGCTCCTGATCAAGGGCGCGCTGCCGGGGCCGAACGGGTCGTTGCTGTTCGTCCGCAAGAGCATCACGGCGAAGGTGCGGGCGGAAGAGTAGGCGGTAGGCGGTAAGCGGTAGGCATAGAAGACAGGCGAATATAAGAGAGCTACCATGATCGAAGTACCCGTATACAACCAGGCTGGCGACAAAGTCAGCACCGTGCAGGTCGATGAGGCCAAGCTCGGCGGCGAGGTGCGCAAGAACCTGCTCAAGCAGGCGATTGTGATGTACCACGCCAACCAGCGGCAGGGCACGGTTCGCACCAAGGCCCGCGGCGAAGTCGCCGGTTCGACCCGCAAGATGTTCCGCCAGAAGGGGACCGGCAACGCCCGCACCGGCGGCATCCGCAACCCGATCAAGAAGGGCGGCGGTCACGCCAAGCAGAAGCACCCGAAGGATTGGCGTCAGGCGATGCCGCAGAAGGCGCGTCAACTGGCGACCAAGAGCGCGCTGCTGATGAAGTTCCAGGCCAATGACGTTCGCGTGGTGGACACGCTGGCGTTCGAGGCCCCCAAGACCAAGGTCGTGGCGCAGATGTACAAGGCGCTGGGGATCGACCGGTCTTGCCTGTTCGCTTTGGCCGAGCGGAATCCCAACATCGAGAAGTCGGCGCGGAACATCGACCGCACCAAGCTCACGACGGTGGCCAAGCTCAACGCGTGGGACATCCTCAAGCACCGGACGCTCCTGATGACCAAGTCGGGATTGGATCTGATTCTGGCCTAAGGCCAACGCGGGAAAGACGAGAAGAGAAGTCATGGATAACACTCAAGTCATCATCAAGCCGCTGGTCACCGAGAAGAGCACGCACCAGCAGCAGACGCGCAACGTGTACGCGTTCCAGGTTCACCACAAGGCGAACAAGCCGCAGATCAAGCAGGCGATTGAACAGATCTACAACGTGAAGGTCCTGGACGTGCGGACGATGACCCGCAAGGGCAAGCCGCGTCGCACGAAGTTCAAGATGACGCACGGGCCGGAATGGAAGCGGGCGATTGTGGTGCTCGACGAGAATTCGAAGATCGATCTCTTCTAGTAGGCAGTAGGCGGTAGGCAGTAAGCAGAAAAGAGAACAGCATGGCGATTAAAAAATACAAACCGACCTCCGCCGGCCGCCGCGCCGGAAGCGTTGTCGACTACAAGGCGGTGCTCACCAAGTTTGAGCCCGAGAAGTCGCTGACGATCGGCAAGCGGCGCGCCAATGGGCGGAATCATCACGGCATTATCACCGCCAAGCACCGTGGCGGCGGCAATAAGAAGCTGTACCGCATCATCGACTTCAAGCGGCTAAAGGATGGGGTGCAGGCGCGGGTCGAGGCGATCGAGTACGATCCGAACCGCTCGACCTTCATCGCCCTGATCAAGTACACCGACGGCGTGAAGGCGTACATCCTCTGCCCCAACGGGCTGCGGGTTGGCGCGACGGTGGTGAGCGGCGTCGGGGCTCCGCCTGAGATTGGCAACGCGATGCCGCTGGCAAACGTGCCGGCCGGCCTCGAAATCCACAACGTCGAAATGAATCCCGGGCAGGGGGGCAAGCTGGTGCGTAGCGCCGGCGGCGTCGCCCGCCTGGGTGCTAAAGAGGGCGAGTGGTCGGTCATCATCCTTCCGTCGGGCGAAATGCGGCGTGTCCGCAGCGCCTGCCGGGCGACGATCGGCCAGCTCTCGAACCTGGACTGGATCAACGTCAGCCTCGGCAAGGCCGGCCGGAATCGTCACCGTGGCGTCCGCCCGCACACCCGTGCCAAGGCGATGAACCCGGTCGATCACCCGCTGGGTGGTGGCGAAGGTCGCAGCAACGGCGGCCGTCACCCGGTCAGCAAGACGGGCGTGCCGGCCAAGGGCGGCATCACGCGAGATCCGAAGAAGCAGTCGGAAAAACTGATCCTGCGTCGCCGGAAGTTCGGCACGCATCAGCAGCGTCCGCAGACGGTGAATTCCTAGCAGTAGGCAGTAGGCAGGAAAGACAGATATGAGCAGAAGCGCAAAAAAAGGTCCGTTCGTCGCTGAGAAGCTGTTCAAGAAGGTTCAGATGCTCAACGAGCGTCGGGCCAAGCAGCCGATCCGGACGTGGAGCCGGGCGTGCACGATCATCCCCGAGTTCGTCGGGCACACGTTCGAAGTGCACAACGGCAACAAGTTCCTGAAGGTGTTCGTGCAGGAGGACATGGTCGGGCATAAGCTCGGCGAGTTCTCCCCGACCCGGACGTTCAAGGGTCACAGCGGCAAGAAGGTCGCGTTGCCCGGGGCGCCGGCGTAAGTCGTGCGGTTTTTCGCACGGTCTGCAATGCGTTGCGTTGCAGTTATTGAGTTCGAGTAGCGGTTTGAATCCGCGAAGGACAACGAGGTCAATATGGCATTCAAGGCAACTCATCGATACGCCAGGATCGCCCCCCGCAAGGCGCGGTTGGTCCTGGATCTGGTCCGCGGGCGCGACGTCGAAGACGCGCTGGCGCTGCTGAAGTTTTCCAAGAAGCGCGCCGCCGTGCTGGTGGACAAGGTCATCCGCTCGGCGGTCGCCAACGCGGGGGAGCAGGAGGCCGACACCGGCGCCCTGTTCGTCAAGGAAGCCTGGGCGGACCCGGGACCGACCATGAAGCGATTCATGCCGAAGGATCGCGGCAAGGCGTACGACATCATGAAGCGCACGAGCCACCTGGTCGTCAGCCTGGAAGAAAGGGCGTAAAGGAACAATTATGGGTCAGAAGATCAATCCAATTGGTTTCCGCGTCGGCATCACGGAGGACTGGACGTCCAAGTGGTATGCCCCCAAGGCCGCGTACGGCGCGTTCCTTATCGAAGACTACAAAATCCGCAAGTTGATCGACGCGAAGCTCAACCGCCGGCCGCCGTTCGCCGCCGTGAGCCGCATCGACATCGAGCGCACCCGCGAAGAGGTGACGATCACCCTCCGCACCGCCCGTCCTGGTTTGGTCATCGGCCCCAAGGGCGCCGAGGTCGACAAGCTCCGCGAGGAGCTGGAAGACATGATCAAGCGCAAGGTCGCCCCGGTGAAGGTAATCGAGATCAAGAACCCCGATCTCAACGCGCAGCTCGTCGCCGAAGCGGTTGCCGAGCAGTTGAAGAAGCGTGCGAGCTTCCGCCGCGTCCTGAAGATGCGCACGGAATCGACCATGCAGGCGGGCGCCAAAGGTATCAAGATGGTGATTTCCGGCCGCCTCGGTGGCGCTGAAATCGCCCGCACTGAGCAGACGGTCGTCGGGAGCATTCCGCTGACCACGCTGCAGGCGAACATCGATTACGGGTACGCCCCGGCGTTCACCACCTACGGCGCGATCGGCGTGAAGTGCTGGATCTACCGCGGGATGTACGGCGAAGAAGTGCTGGAGACGGACGTGCGTCCGGGCGGGCCGGTCCGCCGCGGCCGCCGGTAATGTCGGAACTGATAACGAGCAATTAGCAACCAGCAACGGATAAAGGTGTTCTCATGGCGAATATGCCAAAGCGGGTTAAGTTCCGCAAAAGCCAGCGCGGCAAGATGAAGGGCAACGCGACCCGCGGTAATACCGTGGCGTTCGGCGAGTACGGCTTGCAGACGCTGGTGGCGTCGTGGATCTCGGCCAAGCAGATCGAGGCCGGTCGCGTCGCGGCGAGCCACTTCCTCCGCCGCGAAGGCCGGTTGTTCATCCGCATCTTCCCGCACAAGCCGATCTCGGCCAAGCCGTTGGAAGTGCGAATGGGCAGCGGCAAGGGTGAGCCGGAGTTCTGGGCCGCGGTCGTCAAGCCGGGCACGGTGATGTTCGAAGTGTCGGGCGTGGACCTGCCGACGGCGAAGAAATGCCTGGCCCGCGTGGCGCATAAGATGCCCGTGCGTTGCCGGTTTGTCGAACGTCGTCACGCGGTGGCGTAATCAACGGCAGGAAAGTCAGTTAGAAGGCAGAAGAGCGATGAAAGCGAAACTCAAAGAGCTGCGAGACAAGAAGATCGAGGACCTCAAGCGTGACGTCGTCGAGAAGCAGAAGCACCTGTTCGACCTGCGCAGCCAGGCCGTGACGGAGAAGCTCGAGGATCCGACGCAGATCGGCAAGACCCGCAAGGAGATCGCGCGGATCAACACGATCCTCCGCGAACGACAGACGGCCGAGGGCAAGACCGCCGCCGCGGCGGCGACCAAGTAAGAATTCTCAGACGGTGACAGTTATGGCACAAGAACAAACCAAGGCAGCCCCGATCGAACGATCCGACCTCCGCACCGTCGTGGGTGTGGTGGCGTCGGACAAGGGGAACAAGACGATCAAGGTCGTGGTGAATTACCAGACCAAGCACCCGAAGTACGGCAAGTACCTCAAGCGCCGCACGGTGCTGCATGCCCACGATGAAGCGAACGACGCCAAGGAAGGCGACACCGTCGAGATCGCCGAGTGCCGGCCGCTCTCGCGGACCAAGCATCACCGCCTGGTTCGAATCATCGAGCGTGCTCCGGAGCGCGCCGTGCAGGTGTCGGCGGAAGAAGTGATGACCGGCAAGGCGCCCGAAGCGCGATGAACTGGCAACGGGACAAAACTGACTACGGACAAGTGTCATGATTCAGCAACAATCGTACGTGGACATCGCCGACAACAGTGGCGCGAAGCAGGCGATGTGCATCAAAGTGCTCGGCGGCTCGTCGAGCAGGGGCAAGTTCAAGCGCAAGGTCGGCCACATCGGCGACATCATCATCTGCGCCGTGAAGAAGGTCCTGCCCGGCGGCGAGATCAAGCAGGGTGAAATCATCCGCTGCGTGATCGTCCGCACCAAGCAGGTGACGCGCCGCCCGGACGGCAGTTACGTCCGCTTCGACCGCAACGCGGCGGTGGTGATCGACAAGGAAAACAACCCGCGCGGCACCCGCATCTTCGGGGCGGTCGCCCGCGAACTGCGTGATAAGAATTTCATGAAAATCGTGTCGCTGGCGGCGGAAGTGGTCTGATCGAGTCGGCGGCCCGCGGCAGCCCGGAACCAATCAATCGCAGGAACGTAGAACAATGGCCAGGCATATTAAAAGTGGTGATCAAGTCATCGTTATCACCGGCGCCGACAAGGGCAAGGTGGGCAAGGTCCTCCGGGTCCTGACCGCCAGGGATCGCGTCGTAGTCGAGGGGATCAACCGGGTGTGGAAGCACGTCCGCCCGTCCCAGCGCAACCCGCAGGGCGGCCGCATCCAGAAGGACGCGCCGATCCACCTGAGCAACGTGATGCCGCTGGACCCGTCAACGGGCAAGGGCACGCGAGTGCGGTTCGAGATGAAGGATGGCGTGAAGCACCGGGTCGCGGTCGCAAGCGGCACCGACCTGGGTCGCACCGGTAAGAAGTAAGTCGCGCGGTGAAAGCAACGTAAGCAGTCAGCGAGGCAGGCTATGGCAGAGAAAGATAAAGACAAAGAGAAGCAAAAGAAGCCCAAGGCCGAAGGCGCCCATCCCGGTGCACAGAAGGACCGTACGGGCAAGCAGTCGAAGAAGCCCAAGGCCGCTGCGACCGCGGATCAGGATGGCGGCGGCGACGATGCGCCGGCCCAACCGGCCCCGCCCGCCCGGCTTTACGAGAAGTTCAAGACCGACATCATCCCCGCGCTTCAGCAGAAGCTGGGCGTGAACAATAAGTTTGCGGTCCCAAAGCTGGAGAAGATCGTGATCTCCATGGGACTCGGCCGCTTCGCCGTCGAAGGCGGCGAAGGCAAGGCCAAGTTCCAGCAGGCCGAAAAGGAACTGCAGACGATCGCGGGGCAGAAGCCCGTCCGCTGCAAGGCCAAGAAGAGCGTCGCGAACTTCAAGGTTCGCGAAGGGATGGAAACCGGCGTGAAGGTGACGCTCCGCGGCACCCGCATGTACGAGTTCCTCGATCGCCTGATCACGCTGGCGATCCCCCGCGTGAAGGACTTCCGCGGCCTGGACCCCAACGGGTTCGACAAGGTCGGCAATTACAACTTCGGGTTTACCGAACAGACGGTCTTCCCCGAGGTCGATGGCTCGGCGGTGACGTTCCAGCAGGGGATGAACATCACCGTGGTGACGTCGGCGCTCAGCGCCGATCACGGCCGCGAGCTGCTCCGGCAGTTCGGCATGCCGTTCCGCGAGACGAGCAAACTGGACAGGTAACGACAGAGACAGATCCACGTAGAGGCAAGCGATATGGCAACCACAGCCTGGATTGTTAAGCAGAAGCGGCGCGAGGCGTTGGTGAAGAAGTATGCCGATTTGCGCCGGCAGTTGAAGAAAGATAAGAATTTCGCGGCATTGGCGAAGCTTCCGCGCGATTCCAGCCCGACGCGCTCGCACTTGCGTTGTGCGATCACGGGGCGTTCGAAGGGGAACATCCGCAAGTTCCAGATATGCCGCATCAAGTTGCGGGAACTGGCGCACGCGGGCGTGATCCCGGGACTGAAAAAGGCAAGCTGGTAAGCAGGACTGAGAAAAGATGAACAATCAAGATCCCATCGCGGACATGCTGACGCGCATCCGAAACGCCAACCGGGTTGGCCGGAAGCTGGTCATGGTGCCGAACAGCAAGATCTGCACCGGCATCGCCGGCGTGCTGAAGACCGAAGGCTACATCGACGACTTCGACCTGATCGAGGACACCCGCCAGGGCGTGCTTCGCATCAAGCTGAAGTACGCGATGGACGGCACGAAGGTCATCCACACGATCGACCGCCGCTCCAAGCCGGGCTGCCGCGTCTACAGCAAGGTCGAGGAGCTTCCCCAGGTGCTTAACGGCATGGGCATCTGCGTCGTCAGCACGTCCAAGGGCGTGATGAGCGACCGCAAGGCCCGCGAGGAAAAGGTCGGCGGCGAGTTGCTTTGCACCGTCAGCTAAAGAGATTTTTTTAGCCGCTCCGCTTGCGCGGAGCGCGTCTTCAGGTGAAGTCATGAGCAGAATTGGAAAAAAACCGGTGCCTCTCGCCAGCGGCGTGAAGGTCACCGTCCAGGATCACCTGGTCAAGATGGACGGCCCGAAGGGCAAGCTGGAGTTGACGGTTCACCCCCTCATCACGGTTAAGCTCGACGACGCCAAGAAGGAACTGGTCGTCACCCGTCCCGACGACGAGCGGCAGAGCAAGGCGCTGCACGGCCTGACCCGTGCGCTGCTCAACAACATGGTGATCGGCGTCAGCCAGGGCTATAAGAAGACGCTCGAAATTCAGGGTGTCGGCTATAAGGCCGAGATGAAAGGCAAGAACCTCGTCCTGTCGGTCGGCTTCGCCAACCCGATCACGGTTGCGATCCCCTCCGACGTCCAGGTTCAGCTCGAAGGGCCGACCAAGCTGCACGTCAGCGGGAACGACAAGCAGGCCGTCGGCGAGTTTGCCGCCCAGGTGCGCAAGCTCCGCAAGCCCGAGCCGTACAAGGGCAAGGGCATCCGCTACGAAGGCGAAGTGGTCAAGATCAAGGCGGGCAAGGCCTTCGCCGGCGCTGGCGCCAAGTAAGACGGTCGAACGAATTTTGGAATTTAAAACCTGGCCTTTCGAACAGAAGCCGACGGGCCCAGAGGTTGATGAAACATGGCAGATAAAAACAGAGCAAAGGCCTTACGCCTGCAGCGTCGGAAATTCAGCGGCCGCAAGGGCCTGTTCGGCACCCCCGAACGTCCCCGCCTCACCGTCTTCCGCAGCAGCAAGCACATTTACGCCCAGTTGGTTGACGATTACGCCGGCAAGACGCTGGCCCACGTCGGCACCTCCTCCACGGAAGTTCGCGGCACGGAGTTGAAGAACGGCGGTAACATCGCGGCGGCGAAGTTGATCGGCAAGTCGATCGCCGAGCGCGCCAAGGCGCTGGGAATTACCAAGGTCGCCTTCGACCGCGCCGGGCGGATCTATCACGGCCGGGTGAAGGCGCTGGCCGACGCGGCCCGTGAAGGCGGATTGCAGTTCTAAGAATTTGAGAATGGCCGCCCGCGCAGCCTTCAACAGGCGACGCGAGCGCCCGAGCGAGCGAATTTTATGGCAGACGAGAAAGACCAGCAGACGACTTCCGAGCAACCCCAGCAGGAACAGGCCGCAGCCGAACAGGCCGCGCCCGCGGCTCCGGCCGCACCCGCCGGCCCCATCGGCATGGGCGGCGCGCAGGGAATCCAGCCGTCCATGGGCGGCGGCGGTGGTGGCGGTGGACGTCGCGGCGGCGGTGGTGGTGGCGGAGGCGGCGGTGGCCGTGGTGGTCAGCAGGGCGGTGGACGGGGCGGCCCGCGCCGCGATCGCGACCGCGGCAGCGCTGACGAGTCCGGCGTCGAATCATCCGTCGTGCGCATCTATCGCTGCTCCAAGGTCGTCAAGGGCGGCCGGACGTTCAGCTTCGGCGCGCTGGTGGTCGTCGGCGACCGCAAGGGGAACATCGGCATCGGTTACGGCAAGGCCAACGAAGTTCCGTCAGCCGTCGAGAAGGGGACCAAGGACGCCCGCAAGCAGATGTTCAAGGTCAACCTCAAGGGCGCGTCCGTCCCGCACACCGTGACCGGCCGCAGCGGTTCGAGTTCGGTTGTCCTGGTTCCAGCTCGTCCGGGCACCGGCGTGACCGCGGGTAAGAGCGTCCGCCCCTGCCTAGAGCTCGTCGGCATCACCGACATCCTCTCCAAGGCCTACGGCTCCACCAGCCCCAAAAACCTCGTCAAGGCCACCGTCGACGCCCTCCGCCAACTCC
>JAQGHM010000229.1 GCA_028291615.1 Phycisphaerales bacterium
GGCGGGCGCGGGGGGGGTGCGCGGCGAGACGTTGGAAAAGAACAGAAGAAAAGGAAGCTTTCTCTGATTCAAGGTTTGCGGTCACCTGCATCTAGCGCGTCCAAGGCGCGTTTTGCTGCGGCGCGGACCGACTCTTGCGGGTCTTGCTTCGACGTCTGCTGCAATTTGGGTGACGCCTCGGTTCGGGCTGCGAGACCGATATTTCCTAAGCCGATCGCGGCGGTGGTTCGTACGTCGACATCTGCATCTGCCAGTGCTTCGACCAATAGTGGTACTGCCGCTGCATGTTCCGGACGCACGCCACGCAATGCACTGAGGGCGTTGAAGCGATCCGTTTTGCCGCCGTTGTGGGCAGCATCGAGCAGCACGCGCACGGCGGGCTCGACGGAGAGGCCTGCTGCAAGCAATCCCTCCGCGGCGGCCTGGCGATCGTCCTGATCTGCTCCCTTCAGCTGGCTCTGAAGCAATTCGGCTGCCTCGCGGTGTTTTGGATCTATCCTGAGCAGCGCTACGGCTGCTTCAGCGCGTATTCCCGGATCTTCGTCGGACAGCGCCTTGGCCAGGGCAGGGATGGCTGACTTGTCTCCGATGCGTCCGAGCGCCTCTGCCGCGGCACCGCGCAGGCCGCCCTTGTTTTTCGCTTCAGCCGCTAGTTCTGCGACCAGCCCGGGCACGGCGCCGCGTGCCGCCGGGCCAATTTTGGAAAGCGCGTTGGCCGCGATGATCTGGGCACTGACCGAACTGTGGTCTTTGAGCGACTCAAGCAGAACGGGGAGGACAGCATCGGCCGACGGTGCCCCATCGATGTCCACCACCGCCTGGGCCACATGAAAGCGCACGTCGAGATCAGCGTCCTTCAAGGCATTCTTGAGGGGAACAACCGAACCTTTGGCGGAGGCGCCGAACTTGCCCAAAGCGGAAGCTGCGTATTTGCGGACCGTAGGGTCCGTATCCTGCAGCGCGGCGGTGATGTCGGGGATCGTATCCTTGGCTGCCGGGCCTATCGCCGCAAGTACGTCCGCCGCCTCCCAACGAACCGAAGGCACTTTATCCTTGAGCGCTTTGGCCAATTCGCCCGTCAGCTTGGACGCCGCGGTGCCTACTGCCTCCAGGGTTTGCGTGGCTACGAGCGACAGGCCAGGCTCCGAGCCGCGGAGCGCTTCAAGCAGGATGGGGAGGGCTGGCTCGATCTCGGCGCCATATTGCGCCGGCCCATTTGTAAGAAAAAACTGCTCGGTGCCTTCAATCGGGGCGGCGAGGTCCGTGCCGGAGCGACGGCTCATGTGTACCAGGATGACCGCGGCCCAGCCACGCACTTCAGGGTCAGAGTCGCCCAGGGTCCTGGTCAAGGCCTGGGCCACTTGCGATGAGCCACGGCCGCTCTTTTCGAGTTCCTGCGCCGCGGCGATGCGATCGTATTTTTTTGCATTGAGATCGAGGAGCACGGCGGTGGCCTTCGCCGCATCATCGGCGCTTGCGGCGAACAAGGGATTCGCCAGGAACATGATGACCGCAATGTTGACGATCAGACTGTGAACCACAGGAGGGGTAACGAATTTCATGGGACCTCTTCCCCGGTGAGACATGAGACTCTTCGACGGACCCAGCGACTCGGAGAATTCTATCAGAAACTATGACTGCTCACCCCTAAACCGGCGCCATGGTCGGGTAGCTCCCGTTGCTCTGTCCCGGCGTGTGGGAGCGGTTCGCAAGTTAGAACGGGCCGGCATCCCTGTGGGATGCCGGCCCGGTGCCGTTATCAATTTCGGATGGTCGATCAAATCAGACCGATGCGGTGGAGCGGTTCCTTGCCGGGGGGTCGCTGGCGGGGAAGGATTCCATGGAGGCTTCGTCGATGTCGTCCTGGGGTCGCTGGGTGTCTTTGCCGTCGGTGTCGTTTTTGAAGGAGGGGCCGCGGGCGTGGGAGAGGGGGTGGCTGCAGCAGGCCTGTTGGATCTCATTGACCGGGTTCTTGCCGGTGACGCCGTAGTAGATCAAGCCGGTGCCGGCGAGGAGGGCGACTTTTCCTAGGAGGCCGCCGCGGAGGCCGTTGACGAAGAGCATTGCCCCGCCGATGGTGGCGAGGGACGACAAAACGACGCCCTGTGTGTCGGCCCTGACGAGCTTGTAATCATTGCCAATACGCTTTGCGACGTAACGCGGGGTAGCCATGGACTCTCCTTGGTTTAATTGATGAAGCGGATCTTGATGTGCAAAGGGTGGGCCGCGCGAGAAGACGTGGCTTTCGCAGAAACTTTGTACTAGAATTTCACGAAGTCTTCTGAAGAGGTTTTCACATGATCGACACGCAATTATTGCCCGACAACCTGCTGACGACGAACCTGAAGAAGCTGGTCAACTGGGCGCGGCGAAGCTCGCTTTGGCCGATGCCGTTCGCGACGGCATGCTGCGGGATCGAGCTGATGGCGGTCGGTTGCGCGCGTTACGACATCGCGCGCTTTGGGGCGGAGGCGATGCGGTTCTCACCGCGGCAGAGCGACCTGATGATCGTCGCGGGGCGGGTGACGATCAAGATGATGCCGGTCTTGCAGCACATCTATCAGCAGATGACCGAGCCGAAATGGGTGATCAGCATGGGGGCGTGCGCGAGCACGGGGGGGGTGTTTGATGCGTATGCGACGATCCAGGGGGTGGATCAATTTTTGCCGGTGGACGTTTATGTTCCGGGGTGCCCGCCGCGCCCGGAAACGCTGCTTGAGGGCGTCATGGCGATTCAGCGGATCATCGATGAAGAGGGGCTGCCGCAGCGCGGGGTGCGTCGGCGTGCGTTGCAGATCGAAGTGGAGCCGGGGTATTTGCCGACGCCGCAGCCGGTGCCGCTGACTGTGGGCGGACGGCGGGTTTAGGGATGTTGGAACTCGGCCCGCAAGCGGGCCGGCTAAACGGTGAGGTGCTAGCCCCCGTTTTCCCCAGTAACTTGTTGGGGTCCGGGTTCGGGCTGACAGTGGCCTGCTACGTGGTCGTAGACCGTGGCGAGAAAGCCGAGGAAGGGGAAGCCGGACTTTGCGAAGGGGGTGGGGCCTAGACGTTCGAGCACCGAAGGGGTTTCAGGGGGGAGAACGGGGGGGTCGTAGATCTTGCCAGCGGGGTGCCAGAATAACTCGTCGGAATTGGGGTCTTGATCGATCATGAGCGGTTGCCTTGTGCGCTGGACGCGCTCCGCAAGCGGAGCGGCTAAACAGTTTGTTACTCGAATTCGCCCACTGCTTCCTTCGACAAACTCAGGTAATCGCGGAGTTGCTCGGTCGAGAGGCCGGTCAGCCACTCGTCGCCGCTGCCGACGATTTGATCGGCGAGGGCTTGTTTTTCACTGAGCAGGCGATCGATCCGTTCTTCCATCGTGCCGATGCAGACGAACTTGTGGACTTGGACCGTGCGGGTCTGGCCGACGCGGTGGGCGCGGTCGGTGGCTTGGGATTCGACGGCGGGGTTCCACCAGCGGTCGAAATGGAAGACGTGATTGGCGGCTGTCAGGTTGAGACCCAGGCCGCCGGCGCGGAGGGACAGGAGGAAGATGCGCGGGGCGCCGTTCTGTTCCTGGAACTTCTGGATCATGTCGTCGCGGCCCTTGGCTGGCGTGCCGCCGTGGAGGAAGAAGGTGGCGGCGCCCAGGCGGGCCTTGATCACGCGCTCGAGGATGTGGCCCATCTCGCGATATTGCGTGAAGATCAGGGCGGCGTCCCCCTCTTCGAGGAGTTCTTCGAGCATGTCGATCAGGCGTTCGCATTTGCCGGAGCGGTGGTCGTAGGTGGTGGTGTTTTCTTCGAGCAATGCTGGGTGGTTGCAGATCTGCTTGAGACGGGTGAGGGTCGCGAGGATCAGACCGCGACGGCGGATGCCGCTGGCGGAATCGATCTGCCGCAGGCTGTCGTTGACGAACCGTTCGTAGAGCGCGGCCTGCTCGGCGGTGAGGTTGCAGAAGACCTTCATCTCGAGTTTTTCCGGCAGGTCGCCGGCGATGGTCGGATCCTGCTTGGTGCGGCGAAGGATGAACGGCCGGATCATCTTGCGGAGTTGTTCGGCCCGGTCTCGCTCGCCGAGCTTTTCGATCGGCACGGCGAATTTCTCGCGGAAATCGGCGGCGGTGCCGAGCAGGCCCGGGTTCAGCACCTGCATGATCGACCAGAGCTCCGAGAGGTGATTCTCAATCGGCGTGCCGGTCAGCGCGACGCGCCGCGGGGCGTAGAGCGAGCGGATCGCGATCGTGGCGGCGGCGGCGGGATTCTTGATCTTCTGCGCTTCGTCGAGCGCGATCCGATGCCAGTTCACTTTGGCGAAGTCGTCTTTGTCGCGATGGGCGAGGGAATAAGATGTGATCACCACGTCCGATCGCTGGGCCTCGACTGCGAACGCTTCGGCGCTGAGGCGCTCGGGGCCGTGGTGAACCATGAGCTTGAGCGGCTTGGCGAAGCGCTGCAGTTCGCGGAGCCAATTGCCGACGACGCTGGTGGGGGCGAAGAGGAGGGTGGGCCCGATCGAGGGTTTTGGTGCGGACGGACCGGCTTGAGCCTGGGCCCGTTCGCGCTCGCTGAGCAGCAGTGCGATCAGTTGGATCGTCTTGCCCAGGCCCATGTCGTCGGCGAGGCACGCGCCGAGACCCAGGCGGTCGAGGAACGTCAGCCAGTGCAAGCCTCGGAGCTGATAGGGGCGGAGATCACCTTCAAACGCCGCGGGCTGGGGGATCGCTTCGATTGACTTGCCCGGCGCCTGTTCCAGGAGCTGCTCAAGCCACGATGTCCCTGTCAGGCCGATGACGTTGAGACCCGTCTCGCTCTTCTGCGCGGTGAACGCCGTGCGGAATGCCTCGGCCAGCGTGATCTGGCCCCCCTGCTTTTTCTTGACGTACTCAATGGCGCGCCGCGTGGCGTCGAGGTCGAGGTGAATCCAGCGGCCCTTGTGCTTCACGAGCGGCTGATTCTGTGCGACCAGTTGCTCGAAATCGCCGGTGGTCAGCCGCAGGTTGCCGATGGCGATCTGCCAGTCGAAGTTCATCAGGCTGTCGAGCCCGAATTGACCCGTGGAAAACTCGATGGCTTCGCCCATGCGATCGGACCGCGCTCGTGGGCCGTTCCCGGTGGCGGGATTGGCGGGGTCGAACAGGTCGTCCATTTCCTGCGTCGGGCTGAGGACGAGGCGCAGGCCAAGTTCCTCATCCGGATGGCTGGCCCAGTCTGGAAGCGTGACGCCAAACCCGCGTTCCTTGAGGATCGGTCCCCAGTGCCGGATGAAGGCGTAAGCGTCCGCGGTTGAGAGCGTAAGTTGGCTGGGTGCGGGATGCACGAGCAGCGACTGCGCCGGCGGGAAAACCTCCGCAGCGCGCGACAGTTCCGCCAACAGCGCGGCTTGGCGCTTGGCGACGCTGCGACCGAGGATTGCAGACTTGCCCGTCCCCTGCCAAAGCGATGCGGCATCGAGCAACTCGCCTTCGCCGTCGAGACCTTGCAGGTGAAGCGTCAGCAACCAGATGGCCGGCGGCGCGGGCGGCGCTTCGGGAGCGGCGGCCTCGGCCGTCACTTCTCCGCTGATTTCTCCGTTGGCCGCTTCGGCATTCTCCTCATGCTCCCCGAGAATCTCATCCGCCAGCGCCTCGATGCCGTCCTCCGCATCGTCGACGTCGTCCTCTTCGGGCTCGTGGAGGACGAAGGAAAGCCGCATGGCTGCGGCCTGCGAATCGTCCAACTGGCCAAGCCACGCCTGCGCCTGCTGGGCAAAGGCGGCCGTGCCGTCCTCATCCTCTTCGTCGCGGCGCAATTGTCGCGATGTACCCAGCAGCGCCGAAAGCCACCGCACTTCGGGCGTCGCATTCTCAGCCGCTGCGCGCTCGTGAACGCGCTGGAAAAACGGATCGTCCGCAACGGCGCGACGGATCAACGCATCAGTGCCGGCGGTCAGGAACGTCTCGACCAGATCCCCCGGCTCGATCGGCTCGCCCTGCGAAGCGGCGCTCGCCCGGCAGACCGGCGGCATCGCGGCGGCGAAACTCTCCAGCCAATCCAACTGCGCCCGATCCGACACCAGCAGCCGCCAGGACGCCGAGAGCGAACCGTCCTCCGCCGATTCCAGCCGCGGCATGAACTGCCGCGCCGCCACCAGCCGGCAGATGAATCGCGCCAGCGTCGCCCAATATCCGATCGAAGGCCCGCAGACGGCCGGTAACTCGCGCGGCAGCGACGTCAGAAAATCAATCGCCTCCGCCGGATTAAGCACCAGCGCCGGCACGCGGATCACGTCCACGCCCGCCGCTACCTCTGTCGCGACGTTGCCCCCTTCTTCTTTTATCCGCTCCGCTTGCGGAGCGCGTCCCGCCGGCACCGCAAGTGAGAACATCCCTTCCGCTACCGTCGACGCCAGCAGCGCGTCTGAGCAAACCTCTCCCAACGCCGCGCGTAGCGCGGCGGCGTCAACCGGCCGATCGCCCGGTTCGACTCGCGCCCAAAGGTAAAATGATTGGCCGTGCCAGTTGGCTTGAAGCGACAATGACATCCGTAAAACTCACTCTCCCAAGTCCGCGAGGAAAGGCGAAACGCCTAAGCATAGGCCGGGGAACGACAAATGGTAGTGGCGGATGCGGCGAATCTTTGCCGAACGCGGAGCGCCTGGGGCCGGTGAACCGGACGGGCCGTGAATAGCCCGTCATATTCCGAGGCGACCCGACGTATCCGATGTGAAGGCCGGAAAGCGGTTATGGCGACGGCTTATTGACCGTTTGCGATCCGCTTCGTAGGCTTGTTCCGACTCGTATGCGGGCGTAGCTCAGTTGGTAGAGCAGGAGTTTTCCAAACTCCAGGTCATCGGTTCGAACCCGTTCGCCCGCTTTTCCCCTGTCTTATAACGACTTACAGTCGAAAACCCGTATCCTATTTATGGCCAAATAGGATACAAAAACCCCTCCGTATCCTATTTCATTATCCTATTTCCCGCTAATTCCTCGCCCATAGGATACGCGCAAACATCATCAAAATCAGGACTTACAGCAAATTAGGATATCGCCTAATCAATGGGTTGCCAGTGTAATTGGATACCTTACCTTCCTGCCTCAACGGTTGCCGAAGCAACTAAGTCATTGAAGCAGGAGCATTTATGGCAAGTCACTCGTCACCCCATCTGACCGAAAAGGGTCTATGGGCGATCTCGATTGGGTTCGTTCTTTCCAAAGGAAAACGCACTCAGAAGAAGCATTGGCTGGGGCGCGACCGCGAAATTGCGGTGAAAAAAACCAAGGCACTCTACATCGCCTGGGAGAACGAAACGACTGTCGATGGTGACGGCAAGAAGGTGTGGGATCAGGAGAATATCGAGGCTGCGCTCGCCTTTGCAGAACCCAAACAAGCACCCGCCATTCAGACGCGGGCGACACCTCCGCAGACACCTAACGCCGCCCCTATTTCCGTCCCGGTCTTCGCACCCGAAAGATACGTCCCACCGTCCGCCTTTGCGACCGTTTACACCTTCCCCGAAGCACTGGAAGAGTTCAAAGCGGCGAGCAGCAAACGCACCGACTGCGGCAAAGACCACCTTCAAGATGTGGCGGACCAGCTCGACTGCTTTTGTGCGCGCTCCGACGAGATCACCCTTACCGTCAAGGGGCGGCTCCTGCGCCTGACCGATGTGACCATGGCCGACCTCGATATGGAGTGGCTGATGTCCATTCGGAACTACATCATTGGACGGCCTCCCACCCGAACGAAGGCCGCGAAGCCGATCAGCATCAACACCGTCACACATTGGCTCATGCACCTCTCGACCGCGTTCAAGTGGTTCGCCAGGACTAAGCGGATCGGATGGGTGGCACCGGATCCGGACTGGCGAGAGGCGTTTGAGTTCAACAAGCAACAACGGTGGGCCGCTCTGACACCAGAAGAACGCGACCTAGACGACAAGCCGAAGGTCTGTTTCACGGTCGATGAGCTGGTCAAAATCCACAAGAACGGGACGCCGCTCGAACGGAAGTATCTCCTCATGGGCCTCTTACTCGGGTGGACTCAGCGGGACATCTGTTGCTTCCGCAAAGACAACTTCATCCGGCGCGGCGACGAGTTCTACATCGAACGCCCCCGCACCAAGTCGTCCATCGAAGGCAAATGGTGGGTTGCCCCCGAACTCGCGGCCATCCTTGAGAAGTCAATCGCGCACACCCCACCGAATAAGAACGGCTACGCCTTCACAAACGACGACGGCGACTATCTCAACGCGAAAACCGACACCATCCGACTAACCTGGGACCGGGCGTTGTCACATGCCCCGACCGGCATCCGCAACCTCCCGTTCTCTCGCATCAAGAAACGCGGCGCGCAATTGGTGCAGGATATCTCGGGTTCACATGAACTCGCCCAACTGTTCATGGCCCAGTCGATCAAGACGGTCGGCCGAAAGCACTACGCGGGCGCAGACCCCATCACCAACGACGTAGCCATCGACCTCGGCAAAGCACCGTTCGAACGGCTACATGACACCCAACGGGAGATCTGGAAGCGGCTCAAGCCGTTGTTCTTCCCCGCGAAGGTTGTGAAGCAATCGCAGCGGCAGGAGGTGGCCGCATGAACTCGCCCAAACACATCGACAGAGTTCACAACGAAGTCGTTGGCATGATCTGCGCCGGCGGCTCGACCGAAGAAATCGACCAGTGGCTCGAAGCGAACCTCGCCACCAGAAAAGACCTGATCGAAGTTATCCGTCTGCTGGTAGACGAACTGGGTGAGATGGGAGGGAGGCCATGAGAAGCCGGCTAGTCACTCTTATGCTGCTCGCTTTTATCCCGGTCCTCTACTGGTTTGTGGTCGCGGACAATGAGATGCACAAACTCAACAAGGTGTATCCTGACGAAACCTTCAAGGCGAAGTTTAACGCGGGGATGGAAGAGCTGCGTCGTCACCCAACGACGGAACCGACGACGCAACCCGCCGATTGAATGTGACTTTAACCTTTCTCACCAGACCGCCTCCGAGGGCGGTCTTTTCAGGCTCAGAAATTCCAATCTCACTACGATGTACGCTTGGACG
>JAQGHM010000236.1 GCA_028291615.1 Phycisphaerales bacterium
GTCTTCTCCACGCTGCACACCGTCAACGCCCCGCAGACGATCGAACGTATCATCGATATCTATCCATCGGACCAGCAGAACCAGATCCGATCGATGCTCTCCAACACGCTGCAGGCGGTCATCTGTCAAACGCTCTTCCGCCGCATGGATCAACCGGGCATGGTGCCGGCGGTCGAGGTCATGCTCTGCACGCCCGCCGTGCGCAACTGCATCCGTGAAAACCGCGTCTTCGAAATCCCCAACGTCGTCGAGACCAGCCGCGCCCTGGGCATGCAAACCCTGGACAGCTCGATCAAGCAACTGTTCGTCAACGGCTACATCAGCAAGGAAGATGCGATCGCGCAAGCGGCGCACCCCGAGAAGCTCGAACGGAGTATCGCAGCCTAAGGAGAGTAGGCAGTAGGCAGTAGGCGGTATGCAGAAAAATCTCTGCCTACCGCCTACCGCCTACTGCCTACTGATTGACCCATGCCTACTTACCGCTACGAATCCAAGAACTCCGCCGGCAAGATGACCAACGGCGTCCTCAGCGCCGCCAATCTCGCCGCCGCCTCCGCCGAGCTGCGCAATCGCGGGGAGTACATCCTCGCGCTCGCGCCCGTCGACGGCAATAAGAAGAAGGGCGGCTTCTCCGCCGCCAGCCTCAGCTTCGGCCCCGGCGCAAAGGACGTCCAGGCATTCACCAGCCAGCTCGCGGTCATGATCCGCGCCGGCATCAGCATCCGCGCCGCCATCGAAGGCATTTCCGATCAGGTGCAGAACCCCAAGTTCAAGCACATGCTCGTCCAGATGAAGCGCGACGTCGAAAGCGGTAAGCAATTCTCCGACGCGCTCATGCGCTACCCGAAAGTCTTCAGCCCCCTCTACATCAACATGGTCAAGGCGTCGGAACTCTCCGGCGGCTTCTCCAAGATGCTCGACCGCATCTCGACCTACCTGAACCAGCAGATCGAGACCTCCAGCATGGTCAAGGGCGCGATGATCTACCCCGGCATCATCGGCACCATGGCCATCGGCACGACCATCTTCCTCCTCGCGTTCGTGCTCCCGCGCTTCATGGTCATCTTCAAGGGCAAGGAAAAGGCACTCCCCGCCCCCACCAAGCTCCTCCTGGCCCTCTCCAGCTTCATGGTCAATTACTGGTACATCCTTATCTTCGGCCTGATCGCCGCCATCTGGGGCTTCCTGCTGATGATCAAGACCGATTGGGGCCGCATCTGGTTCGACAAGATGAAGCTCACGGTTCCCCTCTTCAAAAAGCTCTTCCGCGCCCTCTACATCTCCCGCAGTCTCCACACCATGGGCCAGTTGATCAACGCCGGCGTGCCTATCCTCGACACGCTTAGCATCACCGCAGAAATCGCCGGCAACTCCAGCTACAAGCGCATGTGGCGCTCGGTCTACACCGCCGTCAAGCAGGGCAAGAAAATCTCGACGCCTCTTAACAAAAGCCCCCTGCTCCCCCGCGCCGTCGTGCAGATGATCGGCGCTGGTGAAGAATCCGGTAAGCTCGGCGAAGTGCTCGACGAGGTCTCCGAGTTCTACGCCCGCGAGCTCAAGGCCGTCATCAAGGGCGTCACCGCCATGATCGAACCGATCATGATCGTGCTGATGGGCTCCATCGTCGGCTTCATCGCGATGAGCATCATCCTCCCGATCTTCAAGCTGAGCAGCCTGGTCAAATAACCAGCGCGGCCGTTACAGTCGTCAAACCTTATCGAACGGGGTCACCCGCGTGACCCCGTTCTTCTTTTCCGCCCGCACAACCCCGCTCCCGCATCCTGCCCCGTTTGACGCACCCCCCTTTGAATTGGATATCAGGGGTGATGCTTTACCGTCCCCAAACATCCCGTGCGAGTCAGGCCAGCCGCCGCCCCCGGCGCGGCTTCACGCTGATCGAAGCCGCCATGACCACTGTGATCATCGGCGTCGGCTGCGTCGCGATGCTTCAGCTCCTGGGCGCTGGCACGATCGCCAACAACGATGGCGCTGAGCTCACCACCGGCATGAACCTCGCCGGAAATGTCCGCGAGTGCATGACCGGCGTCGGCTACAGTGACCCGACCAACCCCACCCATTGGGGCACCGAGACCGGCGAGACGACCTATGCCTCCTACAACGACCTCGACGACTTCGACGGCAAGACCTTCTCGCCTCCAATCGATGCCCGCCGCCAATCCCTCGGAACCAACTATTCCTCCTGGTCCCAGGTGGTGAAGGTCGAAACGATCAAGCCCACCGCCCTCCAGGTTACCACCAGCCACCTGACCCTCACCCCGGACCTCCGCCCCACCTGCCGCTGCACCGTCACTGTCTACCGCAACGGCAAGCTCGTCTATACCCAGTCCTGGATTGCGGCTTACTGCGACCCTTCCGCGCCCTGATTGATTAAGCGTCATCCGTGCCAAAAAATTTGTGGGAGCTTGGAAAGGAATGACTATGCGAAACGCAAAACAACGCGCTCGACGGGGTGTGACCTCCGTCCTGGCCATGCTCTACCTGGTCCTCTTCTCCTGCCTCGCGGTCGGCTTCTACGCCGCGGTCACCACCGCCGTCCAGGTTTCCGCAAACGAGACCCACGGCCGCCGCGCCATGCTCTCCGCCGAGTCCGGCATGGAGTTCATGCGCTACATCATGGGCAACGTTGACATCCCCCACAGCACCCCGCCGGACCAGATGTGGACCCAGCTCTGCACCCAGGTCAAGCAACAACTCGACGGAACCGCAAACATCGGTGGCGCGACCATAACCATGCCCACCGGCGAGATCATGAACATTCCGACGATCACGTTGGACTCCAGCGGCTCGACCCTGACCGCCTCCCTGATCCACAGCGGGCAGCAGGTAATCGTCAAAGTTTCGGGAACCGGTCCCGATGCCGGTGTTAGCCGCACCGTTCAGATCTCATACGCTCAGGCCCAGCGCGCCAGCGCCATTTTTGACTACGGGGTCGCCAGCAAGAGCGCGATCAGCATGGGCGGCAATGCCAAGATCACCGGCGTCGCCGGCGCCTTGGCGCGCGGCAGCGTGCTCTCCGCCACGACCGGTCCCAACCCTCTCAAGATGACCGGTGGGCCATCGATCTCTGGTGACTTCTCCTACACCAACACCAGCGGCACCAACACCTACGGTAGCGGCTCGATCGCGGGCTATACCTCGTCTAACAGCAACTTCGCCGACCACATCCACGCCGGTGTCGTCGCTCCCGAGTTCCCCACGATCGATACGTCTGTCTTTGCCCCCTTCGTCCCGTCCGCCACCGCCCCGGCCGGGCCCCAGGTCATCACCTCGTCCAACCCCGCAGGCACCAGCTTCACCAACATCCGCATCAAGGCCGGCGCTAATCCCAAGTTCAACGCCAACACCGTCATCCGCGGCGTCGTCTACGTCGAAACCCCCAATCAGATCACCTTCAACGGTGGCGCCACCATCCAAGGCGTCATCGTCGTCCAAAATAACCCCACCGGCAGCACCACGACCAACACGATGAAGTTCTCCGGCAACATCACGCATCAAGGCGTTGAAACGCTCGACCCCGCCGTCTTCGGCAATCTGACCAAGCTCACCGGCTCCTTCCTCCTCGCCCCCAGCTTCGCCGTCACCATGACCGGCAACAGCAACCAGGTCGGCGGCACCATCGTCACCAGCAAGCTCGACGTCTCAGGCAGCGCGGGCGCGACCGTCAAGGGAACCGTCATCAACCTCGAAGACACCGGCGTCAACCTCACCGGCACCGCCGACATCATCATCGCCTCCACCGGCACCACCAACTACCCCGCCGGTGTCGTCTTCGGCACCCACTTCGCCCCCCTCCCCGACACCTACCAGGAGGCACAATGAACCGCCCCTTACCAATGACCTGCGCTTCGCGTCGCGGCCTAAGCCTTGTCGAGGTTATGATCTCCCTGGCCATCACCTCGATGCTCCTGACGGCAATCGCGGCCGCGTTTCAATCCTCGTCGCAGGTGATCGAGAACAACGACCGCTTCTTCCGCGCCACGCAGTCCGCCCGCGTCGCGATCAACCAGATCACCACCGAGGTCCGCCGCTCCGACGCGATCGACGATCAGAATATCTCCGCCACGCTTCTGCCGATCCTCCGCCCCGCGGAGACGCGCCCGGTCAACGAAGCGATGCGCTATTACAAATATGATGCGACGAATAAGCGCATCGTCATCTATTTCAAGTACACCAACGGCACGCTCAGCGCCGAGTACCCGATCGCCGAAGCCGTTCAGGGCTCCCCGTTCAGTTGGGACATGGGCGTGGACGCAAACAACGCTGTCTGCGTCGCCCGCGTCTCGGTCGCCGTCGAGGTCAAGGTCGGCAGCAGCGACATCCGCCTGAGCGGATCCGCCGCCCCGCGCCGAAGCCTCACCTACAAATAACCCCGGCTGTCGCCATCTCCGGTGACCACGCTTCAACCGCACCCCCCTTCACCCCATCGTCGGGGCGCCGTGGCGCGGGTTCCTCTCCCCCACCCAGCGCCGGTCAGCCCCAGGCGGGGACGGATTTCGGTCCGCCCCCGCCCTTTTGCCCTTTCCCGCACGACACGCCGCGCCACCCGGGCTACAATCCCGGCGTATGAAGTATTTCTACGGCGAATTCAGCGGCGACGAGTTCCCCACCCAGGACAAGCTCTTCGGCTTCGACCAGATGATGGACTTCATCATGCAGCACGGCGAGCAGGCCCTCAAAGCCCTCGAGCAGATGATGAAGGACCCCAAGAAGCCCGAGCATTCCGACCTGCTCGAAAAGCTGATCCAGGAAGGACTCCTCGACAAGGACGGCAAGGGCAAGCTCCGCCTCACCCCCCGTGCCCTTGGCCGCATGCAAAAACGCGCCCTCATGGAAGTCTTCGCGAACATCCGCCAGGGACAACGCGAAGGCCACGAAAAAGTAACGCCCGGCCAAGGCGGTGAACGCGTCGAAGGCACCAAGCCGTACCAATACGGCGACCCGGTCTCTGAGCTCGACATCCACCAAACCCTCCACAACGCCCTCGTCCGCCAGGGCATATCTCCCTCTGGAGAGGGCCACCCCGCTAAAATTAACTTCGCCGAAAAAGACTTCGAGCTCCATCTCCACGAAGGCATGACCAACTGCTCCACCGTCGTCCTCCTCGACATGTCTGGCTCGATGATGCGCTACGGCCGCTTCCTCGCCGCCAAGCGCGTCGCGATGGCGATGCAGGCCCTCATCCATTCCCGCTTCCCGCAAGATTCGATCGACTTCGTCGGCTTCTACTCCGGCGCTAACAAGATCCCAGAATCCATGCTCCCCCTGTCGATGCCCAAGCCGGTCACCATCTACGACTACCAGGTGCGGCTGAAGGTGCCGATCGACCAGATCGAGCGCGCCCCCCAGCACTTCACCAACCTGCACCTGGGCCTCCAGCTCGCCCGCCGCATCCTTCGCAAGCGCGCCAGCGAGAACAAGCAGATCTTCATCATCACCGACGGCCAACCCACCGCCCACGTCGAAGGCGACTTCGTCCACCTCCTCTACCCCCCCGACCAGCGCAGCACGATCGCCACCCTCAAGGAAGCCGTGTTAGCCGTCCGCGAAGGCTGCCGAATCAGCACGTTTGCATTAATCGAAGACTACTGGGGAATGGACTGGGTTGGCTTCGTCGATCAACTCACGCGCCTGACCAAAGGCGTCGCCTTCTACACCAGCAGCGACCAACTAGCCTCCTGCATCATGGAAAGCTATCTAAGCGGCAAAAAGAAAAAAGCTCACATCGCCTAGCACCCCGCAGATCCGTTGCGCAAACCGCCATTCGCGCACGACCGCGCCCAGATAGCCCGCCGCTTGCGGCGGGTCCTTCCCCCCATCGCACGCGACTCCATTCCACGCCGATATTTCTAATCGCCACCCCCGTGCCCTCCCTGCCACAATGCCCCTAACTTCCAACCGGAGGCATCAGTGAAAGTCATCGACCGCCCCGCCGCCCCGACCCGCGCCGTCTACGCCAGCCACACGCCCTTCGACACCAACCGGGTCGGCGCAGCCGCCGTCTACTGCAGCGACGGCCGCTTCGGCGAACAGATGGACGAGTTCCTCCACGAAGGCCTCGTCCTCCCGCGCTACGACCGCGTCGCCATCCCCGGCGGCGCGGCCTGCCTCGCCGGACGCACCACCTCCCCCTTCTGGCAAAAAACTGCCCTCGAAGAACAACTCTCCTTCCTCATCCGCGAGCACGCCCTGCGACAGATCGTCCTCATCGCCCACGACGGCTGCGCCTTTTACAAGGATCTCTGGCACAAAGGCTGGCGCGCCGTCGAACAGCAACAGGCCCACGACCTCGCAACCGCCGCGGCGTGCATCCGATTCTGGAACACCGACGTCGAGATCGAAGCGTATTTCGCCAGAAAGGTTGATGGACGCGTTCATTTCGAACGCTGGACCGTCTCCTCCCAATCGTAAATCCCTCCCCGCTTTGACATAAAAACTCCCCCCGCTACACTTTCCCCCACTAACTTCAACCGGCCTCATCGCCAGTTGCGGAGCAACTGTCACCCATGTCGGGTCATCCTTAAGGCAACCGGTCAACGCGTGAAATTAAAAACTCTGGCCGCACGAAAAATAGCGTCTGCGATCGTTGCCACCCTGGCGGCCGGATTCCTCCCCGGCGCTGTCTGTTTCGCGCAATCGGCCCCCGCCACCGCCCCCCGCGTGGCCACCGCAGCCAACGAGGCTCTAAAGGGCCGGACGGTGGAAGACGTCCGCATCGTCGGCAATAGTGCCGTCTCCGCCGCCACCATCCGAAACCTCATCCGCACCCGCGAGGGAGACAAATTCGACCCCGCCACCGTCGAAGAAGACTACCAGCGCGTCTATGGCCTGCGCAAATTCGCCAACGTCGAGCCGCGCGTCGAGCCGACCGCCACGGGCGTCGTCGTCATCTTCCAGGTCACCGAGCAAAAACAGATCAAATCGATCGCCTTCCGCGGCAACACCTCCCTCGACAGCCAGGTGCTCTCCGACGCGATCGACATCAAGCCCGGCGAATCGATCGACCGCTTCCGCATCAACCTCGCCCGCCAGGCCCTTGAGCGCCTCTACAAGGAAAAGACGCACCCCTTCGCCCACGTCGAAGTGCCGGCCGACGCACTTGCTCGCGGCGAGTTGATCTTCAACATCACCGAAGGGCCCGGTGTTAAGGTTCGCCGCGTGCAGATGCTCGGCAACCAGTCGTTCACCGACGACAAGCTCAAGGATCAGATTAAGACCCGCCACTGGATCTGGATCTTCCGGCCCGGCACCTATGACCCTGACCAGATCGAAGATGACGTCGCCTCCCTGCGCCGCTGGTATGAGGAGCACGGCTTCTTCGACGCCCGCGTCGGCCGCAAGATCGCCTGGTCGCCCGACCAGACCGAGGTGATGGTCACGTTTCTCATCAACGAGGGCCCGCGCTACAAGATCGACAACGTCACCTTCAAGGGGAACTCAACGGTCCCCGAGGCCGAGCTTCGCAAGAACATGAAGCTGGTGGAGGGGCGTTTCTACGATGCCGAAGGCCTCCGCCGCGACGTGCGTACGATCGTCCGTGCCTACAGCCCCTACGGCTTCATCTACCAGCCCAACGAAACTGACGAGAAGAAGCGCAAAGATTATCTCCAGATCAACCCCCAGCCGCTCCTCCGCCGCGAGGCGGGCAAGGTCGGTCTCGTTTACGACATCAGCGAGGGCAAGCCGTTCCACGTCAGCCGCATCCGCGTCCGCGGCAATGAGAAGATCCAGGACAAGGTCTTCCTCCGCGAGATGCGCGTCACGCCCGGCCAGCTTTACAACTCCGGTGAAATCCAGGACGCCGCCGACCGCATCCGCGCCACCCGCCTCGTGAGCAACGTCACCATCACTCCGATCGGCGACGAACCCGACACCCGCGACCTACTGATCGAGGTGCAGGAAACGCAGACCGCATTCTTCCTCGTCGGTGCAGGCCTGACGTCCAATGCCGGCGTTTTGGGCAACATCAGTTACGAGCAGCGCAACTTCGACATCACCAATATCCCGTCCAGCCTCAACGAACTCTTCAGCCGCAAGGCGTTCACCGGCGCGGGCCAATACTTCCGCATCCTGCTCGAACCCGGCACCGAACAGACGCGCGCCCGCGTGACATTTGAAGAGCCGTGGGCGTTTGACCAGCCCTACAGCTTCCGCAGCGACCTCTACTATTCGACCCGCCAGCGCGAGCACTGGGACGAAACCCGCGCCGGGGGCGCGCTCACCCTCGGCCACCGCTTCACCAATGAATTCTCCGCCCGCGTGACCGGCCGCGGCGAAGACGTCTTCATCCATGCGATCAACGACCCCTTCCACCGCGCCCCCGAGATCGTCGCCAACAAGGGACACCACACGCTGACCAGCATGGGCGTCGCGCTCCGCTACGACACCACGGACAACAAGATCCTCCCCTCCCGCGGCATGGTCATCGACGGCGCCTATGAATATGCCGGCGCGCTCGGCGGCGACTACGACTACCACAAGTTCACGCTCGGCTGGAACTACTACCAGACCCTCAAGGAAGATCTGCTCGAGCGCAAGACGATCCTCAGCTACCGCGCCGATGCCGGATACATCACGGGTGGTGCTCCGTTTTTTGAGAGATTTTACGCTGGTGGCCTCGGAAGCGTCCGCGGCTTTAAGTTCCGCGGCATCAGCCCGCGATCGGGGCCCGAGGATGATCCGGTGGGTGGGAACTTCAGCATGACCGGTGGCGTCGAACTTAATTTCCCGATCGCCAGCGAGGTACTGCGCGGCGTCGTCTTCGCGGATGCCGGTACGGTCGAGTCCGATTTTCGCTTCGGCACGATCCGCACCAGCGTCGGCGTCGGCGTCCGCCTGACCCTGCCGATCTTCGGCCAGCTCCCCCTGGCGCTCGACTTTGGTGTTCCGATAACCAAGGACCGTCAGGACGACACCCGATTCATAAGCTTTTCACTCGGTTTTGTGCAATAATAGACCCATCTTCAGTTTTCCAAGTACCCCCTATCGAAAGGAACCAAATGTTCTCGCGTCGCTCACTGTGTACCCTCGCCCTTTCCGCTGTTGCCTTCCTCCTCCCGTCCCGCCTGGTCGCGGCGCAGGACAGCCCCCGCATCGCCACCGTCAACCCGGCCAAGGTCTTCAACGACATGAAGGAGACCAAGGACCTCAAGCAGAAGATGGAATCCGATCGAACCGCGATTCAGAACGAAGCCAAGCGCCGGGCGGACGACCTGGAAGAGGCCAAGAAGAAGCTCACGATCTTTAATGAGGGCAGCGAAGAATACAACAAGGCCAGTAAGGAAGTGATCGAGAAGGCGGTCGGCCTGCAGACCTGGCAGGAACTGATCAAGGCCGACCTGGCGCGCCAGCAGAAGGCGCAGATGAAGAACCTGTTCGAAAAGATCGAACAGGCGACCAAGGAAGTGGCTGAGACCAAGAAGATCGACCTGGTCATCGTCGAGCAGAAGATCGAGCTTCCGTCCGACCCGAACACGATGGGCCAGATCACCGTGGACCAACTGCGCGGGCTGATCAACCAGCGGTCGTTGATGTACAACAACGGCAAGTTCGACATCACCAACGACGTGCTCGCCAACGTCGATGCGAAGTACACCGGTAAGAAGTAAAACGCAGAAGGATTAATGCAGAAGGATGAAGGATGAAGCGGAGCAGATCCGCACGTCCTTCGTCTTTCTGTTTTTCCACGAAGAGATTTCATTCGTTATGGCCACGCTTGCCGACATCGCGGAATTACTGAGCGTCCCCGTTCCTGCCGGGGCCGGGTCGCTTCTGATCAGCGGAGTGGCAATGCTGCCCGATGCCCGGGGAGACGAATTGTCATACCTGGGGAGTGATCGCCTGCTGCCGCAGTTCGCCCAGACACGCGCCGGGGCAGTGCTGGTGCAGCGGCGGGTGAAATTGCCGGCGGACCCGGGGAGGCCGGTGCTGGTGGTGGATGATGCGGACCTCGCCGTGGCGCGGGTGTTGGAACTATTCGCGCCTCCGATCCCGCGGCCAAACGTCGGCATCGATCCCGGCGCGCGTGTAGACCCCTCGGCGGTGGTCGGAGATGGCGCGCGGATCGGGCCGTTCGTCTTCATCGGCGAGCGGACAACCATCGGGGCGCGAACGGTCCTGCACAGTGGGGTGTACATCGGCGCGGACACGGTCGTCGGTGACGACTGCGAGCTATTTCCAAACGTAGTCGTGCGCGAACGCTGCGAGCTTGGGAACCGTGTCGTGATCCACGCCAGTTCCGTCATCGGCTCGGACGGTTTCGGCTACCGCTGGGATGGCAGCAAGCACGCCAAGATCCCGCAGATCGGACGAGTGATCATCGAGGATGACGTCGAGATCGGCTCCTGCGTCTGCGTCGATCGCGCCAAGTTCGCCGCCACCCGCGTCGGCCGCGGCAGCAAGATCGACAACCTCGTCCAGATCGCTCATAACGCCGTGCTCGGGCCGCACTGCATTATGGCGGGCCAGTCCGGCGTCGCCGGCTCAGTGACGCTCGGATCGGGCGTGATGCTGGGCGGACAATGCGCAGTGCGCGACCACGTCCACATGGCTGATGGCTCAATGCTAGGCCCCTGCTCCGGCGCAATGGACGACGTCGAGCCCAAGCAGATCGTCACCGGCCTCCCAGCCATCCCCCACCGCCAGTTCCTGCGCGAACAAGCCGCAATGCGTCACCTCCCCGAACTCCGCTCCGAAGTGAGGAAGTTGCAGGAAGAACTCGCAGAACTGAAGAGAACCCTCGCCCCCCCGCCGCACTAACCGCCAAGGTCGCTTCGTTGACCCTGTCGCCGCCAACGGAAGCCGGCACCGGACTTCGCGTGCCGTGTTAACAACGGTACGGGTGCAAAAAGCGTCGGGCGGATTCCGTAATAAAGGGAACCCGCCCGTCAACAAACTCATTAACGTTCCAAACTCAGTTC